>NZ_JAVRQI010000014.1:0-173305 GCF_031854425.1 Paracoccus broussonetiae
CGCGAGTTCATCGCAGCTCAAACCACAACCGCCTGAGTGTCCGGTGAAATGGGGGCAAGACCACTGATGGACATCGAGCGGATCGGCCCGCAGCGGTTGCGGTTTAAGCTGCGATGAACTCGGGGGGCGCATCTTCAGCCCTGAATGTGGGTGGTTGACGCTGTAATCCTTGATCCAATGCCGTTCAATCCAAGGACCGTCCCGGCATCCGGTAGCGGCGTCACTGGATGTAGTCGCGCTTCAGGGTTTTGCGGAACGCCTCGGATATGCCATTACTTTGCGGGCTGACAGATGACCGATGGCGTGTGTAGAGCCGAGAACCGCCGCTCCACGGCCTCGAGCATCAGATCGAGGATGTCCGGTCGAAACCTGGGACAGTTCGTCCGACCAGCAGCCGCGCGGTGACGCCAGCCGCCCTTGAACTATGCCAGCGATCCTCCCGATATCCCAAACCGCAAAACAGGAGGGTGAGAATGGAAAAGGGCAGGGTCCAAGCCGACGCGCTTTATCTGAGGTGCGATGAATGCCTGCGACGCGCCTTCAGGCCAACATTCCGATGTCGTGGATGATGCGGCCGCCGCAGATTGTCAGGCTCACGCCCAGTGCCGGGATCTCGCGCGGGTCCGTGGCTTCGATGTCCCCGCCCAGCAGCACGAGGTCAGCGGCAAGTCCGCGGCGCAGGGTTCCTGTAACCTGGTCGCGATGGGCCGCCCAGGCGCCGCCCGCGGTATAGGCCTCCAGCACCTGCATCAGCGAGAGCCGCTCGTCGCCCGCGCCGTCATAGGGTTTGCGAGTCAGCGCTGCCGCGATTCCGCGCAGCACCGAGACGTCCGCCACTGGCCAATCACTGGAAAAGGCGATGTGTGCGCCTGCCTCGGCCAAGCTGCGGCATCGATAGGCATCCCCCCAGCGCTCTGCCCCGATCCGCGAGAGCGTCGGTTGCAGCGGGAAATCCATCGCTCCGGGTGCGTGAGGCGGTTGCAGGCTGGCGGTGATACCGAGCGCGCCCAGCCGGGGGACATCGGCGGGGTCGATCAGCTCGATATGTTCGATGCGGTGGCGGCTGTCGCGCGCGCCGTTGGCAGCGCGGGCCGCCTGATAGCCGTCGATCACCGTCCGTACCGCACCGTCGCCGATGGCGTGGACCGCAATCTGCAGGCCGCGCCGGTCGATCTCTGTGGCGATCTCGTCGAAGCGTTCCGGCGGAAACAGCGGCTCTGACCGATGGCCGGGCTGGTCGGGATAGTCTTGCAGCAGATAGGCCGTTCTGCTGTCGATCACCCCGTCCATGAACATCTTTACGAAGCCGGAGCTGATCCAGTCATCGTCGAACTCCGCCGCCATGGCCGAGGCGCGGTCCAACGCGTCCAGCCCCATATGTGGCTTGAAATGGAAAGGCACCTTCACTCGCAGGGGCAGGTTGCGCTCGGCCCGCATCTCGGCCAGCAGTTCGAGCGTGTAGCGGTTGCCGTCCATGTTGACGAGACTGGTCACGCCATGCGCGGCGCAATGCATCATCCCCTTCAGCAGCAGCGCCTTGTCGGCGGCGCGTTCGGCCCCGGTCGGCCGAGGGTGGGGTTCCTCGCCCGTGGCAATGCCAAGGTTGATGCGCCCTTCGCCCGCATGGGCGATCAGCGGGCCGAAGGCTTCGAACTCGCGCAACTCGCCGGTGGCGAGGCCGTCATCGCCCATGACGACCTCATGGCCATGCGGCATCTCGGCGCCGTTGAGCAGCCCGGCAGCCCGCAGCGCGGCGGTGTTGGCCCAGACGGTATGCAGATCTGGCGACATCATCGCGATGGGGCGGTCAGCGATCATCGCGTCAAGATCGTGGCGTGTCGCGGGCTTGTCGAGGATGCCGTAATGCGCCTCTTGCGCCATAAGCAGGGGCATGCCGGGGTTCGCGGCGGCAAAGCTGCGGAAGGCTTTGCCGACCGCCTCGGCCCCATGAAGGTGCCCGATATGCAGATGCGTCAGGTCCGCGCCGCCCAGACCCACATGCACATGGCCTTCGAAAAAGCCGGGCAGCAGCGTTTGCCCGGCCGCATCGATGACCTTTGTCGCCGGTCCGGCCAGCGCCCAGATCTGTGCTGCGCTGCCCACCGCAAGGATGCGGTCCCCGGCAATCGCCACCGCCTCGGCGCGGGGATGGTCCGGGTCCATGGTCAGGACGCGGGCATTCGTCAGGATCAGGTCGGCGGTGCTCATGGGGCGTGTCCCGAAAGGGCGTCAGCCCCTTTCGGGGCGCGGACGGATCGGCGCGGCTGTCGCCCGGCCTATTTCAACTTGATGGCGAAGTGCTTGCGCACTGGCTCTTCGATGGTCCAGGTGCCCTTGAAACTCGGCTCGACCACGAAGGCGTCGCCGGGGCTCAGGGTGACCGGCTCGCCACCCTCGGGGGTGATGGTGATGCGGCCCTCGATCAGGTGGACGAATTCATAGAACTGGTAGGCTGCGTGCCAGGTGCCGGTCGTCGCTTCCCAGGTACCAGAGATCATGCTGCCATCCAGCGAGGTGTGCTGCACCCAGTAGCGCATGGTCGGGTTGCCCTCGACCTTGGTCCAACCCTCCAGGTCGGTGATGATGGGCTCGGGGCCCGGTTCGGGGAAGCGGAAAACCGTGTCGCTCATATCTGTCCTCGCAAGGCGCGTCCTGGGTCAAGGCATTTGGTAGGCGGCCCCCGCGTCATGCGCAAGCCAGACGATCGGAGTGGGGCGCGATTGCCGAAGGGGCTGGCGAGCGGGCATCAAATCGTCAATGAGTGGATTGCGCGAAGGGCGCAGGCAGGAACGGGGATCCAGCATGGACATCCGCAAGGCAAGGTCATCGGATGCCGCGCATCTGGTGCGTTTCATCAACATGGCGGCGGATGACTTGCCGCTGCATTTCTGGCGAAAGACGGTCGGTCCGGACGGCGACCCCTGGGCGTTCGGGCAGGAGCGCGCGGCGCGCGAGACCGGAAATTTCTCCTATCACAACGCCTGGCTGGCCGAGATCGATGGCGCGGTCGGCGCCTGCCTGCTGGGCTATGCCGCCGAGGAGGAGCCCGGCCCGATCGAGTCGGACACGCCGCCGATCTTTGTCCCACTGCTGGAGCTTGAGGCGCTGGCACCGGGGTCGTGGTACCTGAACGTCCTGGCAACCTATGAAGCCTTTCGTGGCAAGGGATTGGGCAGCGCGTTGCTGACGCATGCCGAAGCGGTCGCCACCGCCGCCGGTCACGACACCATCAGCCTGATCGCCGAAGACACGCATCAGGATGCGCTGCGCCTTTATACGGCGAAGGGCTATCGCGAGGTTGCCCGTCGTCCGGTCGTCAAGGGCGACTGGGATGTCGATGCCAGCGAATGGATCCTGTTCACGAAACCCCTTGGTATCAGCTGATCGGGCGGGCCGGGGAACAGGATGATCCGACAGAAGTCGGCAGACCCCGGCTGCTACCTGCCGCTTTGACAAGGCGGCGAGGCGATTTCGATGGCGAATGTTCTGCAATTGTTCTCGTTTGCGCACTGCCCTATGATCTGGGCATGCTGCATGCGTTGCCCTTTGCCCTTCTTCCTTCCCGTGTGCATGAGGCACAGGGCAGTGGGCGCGTGATCTTTGCGATCTGGCAAGCGCAGCGGCGTCCCCATGCGGTCTGGGTGCGTGCCAAGCGGCAATCCGAAATGCCACTGTTTCCGGGGATGACGGTGATCCATGCCGAAGGCACCGATATCCTTTGGGCGGCCGAAGAGGCGCTGCGCAGCATGCCGCGCGCCTTGGTCATCGCCCAGCCGGACCAGCGCCTGAGCCTGATGGCCGGCCGGCGCCTGCAACTGGGGGCAGAGGCAGGCGGCTCGACCGGGCTGCTTCTGATCCGCCCGGAGGCCGGCAGTCCGGCCACGGAAACGCGCTGGGATTGCAGGCCCCTGGCGGGAGACTCGACTCTGCATCGCTGGGATCTTATAAAGAACAAAAAGGGAACAACAGGAAGCTGGACCTTGGATTGGGATGGCACGTCGGCTGCTTTCCATATGGTTTCCGCGACTGGCCAGCGAAGCGGCCTTGCGGGCCAGCCCGGTTGAGGGCGCGTTCGCCCTGATCCAAAGATCGGGGAATGCCGATCACGTGCAATGCTTGAGCCTTGCTGCCGAGCGGGCCGGCCTGCATCGCGGGATGGCGCTGGCCGATGCCCGTGCGATCTGCCCCCAACTGGTGACCCGCCCGGCCGAGGGGATCGCCAAGGTGCAGGAGATACTGCGCCGCTGGGCCGTGCGTTATGCGCCGCATGTGGCGGTGGACGGGCCGGACGGATTGATCGCGGATATCACCGGCGCGGCGCATCTGTTCGGCGGCGAAGAGGCGCTCCGGCTGGACCTGCATAGGCGGCTGGACCGGGCGGGCTTTACCAGCCGCAGCGCCATTGCCGGGACGCGCGGCGCGGCCCATGCGCTGGCGCGGCATGGCGGCACCATTCCCGACCTGCCGGTTGCGGCCCTGCGGATCGAACCGATAATGGCCGAGGGGCTGGGGCGTCTTGGGCTGAAGCGCGTGGGCGACTTGCTGGCGCTGCCGCGCGCCCCCCTGATCCAGCGGTTCGGCCCGGAACTGGCTTTGCGGCTGGACCAGCTTCTGGGTCGCCAGCCCGAGCCGGTCGCGGCCCCGGCGGCGGCACCTCGATTTGCCGTGCGCATGGCTTTGCCCGACCCGATCGGGCTGCATGCCGACGTGATGGCGGGGCTGACGCGTCTGCTGGACCGCCTTTGCGCCACCCTGTCGCGCCACCAGATGGGCGCGCGTCGTCTGCGGCTGGAATTGCGGCGGGTGGACCGCGCCACCATTCCTGTCGAGATCGGTCTGGCCCAGCCTCTGCGCGATCCCGACCGCATCGCGCGCCTTTTCGCCCCGAAGCTTGAGACGGTGGATGCCGGGTTCGGCATCGATGCCCTGCGCCTTGTCGCCACGCTGGCCGAGCCGCTGGCCCCCGCGCAGATGGGCAGCAGCCCGTCCCAGGAGGATGCGATGGCCGATCTGATCACGCGCCTTGGGAACCGGTTGGGATTTCACAACATCCTGCGGATCGAACCGACAGACAGCCTGCTTCCCGAACGCAGCTTCCGCCTTGTCCCCGCGACCGAGGCAAAGCCGGGCCCGCTGCCTCCGGGTCTGCCAGCGGTGATCTTTCCCCCCGAAAGGGTGGGGGGCGCACCGCCCGACAGCTTCCAATGGCGGGGGGAGAAATTCGAATCCTATCGCGCCACCGGTCCCCAACGCATCGCCCCCGACTGGTGGGAGGAGGATCCCGCCTGGGCCTCGGGCCTGCGCGATTACTGGAGGGTGCAGACGCGTCAGGGGCCGCGCCTATGGCTGTTTCACACGCCGCAGGCCCCGGCCTGGTATGTGCAGGGGCAATTCGCATGAGATATGCGGAACTGTGCCTGATGACGAATTTCACCTTCCTGACGGGCGCGTCGCATCCCGAGGAACTGGTGGTGCGCGCGGCCGAACTGGGGCTTGAGGCCGTGGCCGTCACCGACCGCAACTCGGTCGCGGGGGTGGTGCGGGCGTGGAAGGCCTTGCGGGAACTGGCGCGGGTACGTGACCAGGCGATGCCGGACAAGGGGGTGGTTATCCGCTCGCGTCAGGTCATGGACCATTCCAGCCGTCAGCCGCTGAACCCTTCCTCCGCAGAAACCCCGCCACCGATCTTCGAACATCTGCCAAAGCTGATCGCGGGTAGCCGCCTTGTGCTTGAGGATGAGGCCGAATGGCTGGCCCTGCCCACGGACAAGGCGGCATGGGGGCGGCTGTCGCGGATGTTGTCGGCGGGCAAGCGGCGGGCGCAAAAGGGTCAATGCCATCTGACCCGGGATGATCTGCTGGATTGGGGCAGGGATATGATATTGATCGCCCTGACGGATCCCGCGCCCCAGGTCGTGCAGGCTTTTCCGGGGAACGTCTATCTTGGCGCGGCGCCGCGCTATGACGGGCGGGATCAGGAAAGGCTTGATCGGCTTGCCGGGGTTGCCACCGCTGCGGGCATCCCGATGGTGGCGGTCGGGGACGTGCTGATGCACCGCGCCTTCCGCCGCCCGCTGGCCGATGTGCTGACCTGCATGCGTCTGGGCGTGACCATCGACAGGCTTGGCCGGAACCGCCTGCCCAATGCCGAGCGTCGCCTGAAATCTGCCGAAGAGATGGCCCACCTGTTTCAGCGGTATCCCGATGCGATTGCCCGGACGGTCGAGATCGCCGATCGCTGCAGGTTCGACCTGCAGGAACTGAAATACGAATATCCCCACGAAGCTGCCGATGAACCCGCGCAGACGCGGCTGGAGCGGCTGGCGACCGAAGGTCTTGCCCGCCGCTATCCCGCCGGTCCCAAGCCCGAAATCGTGGCGCGGCTTCAAACCGAACTGGCTCTTGTGGCCGAGGTGGAATACGCCCCCTATTTCCTGACCGTCGCCGATATCGTGACCTTTGCCCGCAGCCAGGGCATTCTGTGCCAGGGGCGGGGTTCGGCGGCGAATTCGCTGATCTGCTATGCCCTTCACATCACCGAGGTCGCCCCCGAGGACATCGACCTGATCTTCGAGCGGTTCATCTCGAAGGAACGGGAGGAGCCGCCCGATATCGATGTCGATTTCGAACATGAACGGCGTGAAGAGGTGATCCAGCATATCTATGAAAAATACGGTCGCCACCGCGCAGGGCTGACGGCGACGGTGATCCATTTCCGTTCGCGCGCCGCCATCCGCGAGGTGGGCAAGGTCATGGGGCTGTCGCAGGACGTGATCGCGCGGCTTTCCGGCCAGATCTGGGGTTGGTCCTCGGAAGCACCGGATAACGACCGCGTGCGGAATGCGGGGCTGTCGCTGGCGGACCGCCGAGTGCGGCTGACGCTGGCGCTGATCGAGCAGCTCATCAGCTTTCCCCGCCATCTCAGCCAGCATGTCGGCGGCTTCGTCATCACGCAGGGACGCCTGGATGAGCTTTGTCCGATCGAGAATGCCGCGATGGAGGATCGCACCGTCATCGAATGGGACAAGGACGACATCGACGCGCTGAACATCCTCAAGGTCGATGTGCTGGGCTTGGGCATGTTGACCTGCATCCGCAAGGCGTTCCGGCTGCTCAAGGACCATGAAGGCGTCGATGCCGACCTGTCGATGCCGCCAAGGGATACCCCCACCTACGAGATGCTGTCGCGGGCCGATGCGGTGGGGGTGTTCCAAGTGGAAAGCCGGGCGCAGATGAACTTCCTGCCCCGGATGCAGCCCAAGAACATCTATGATCTGGTCTGCGAGGTTGCCATCGTGCGCCCCGGCCCGATCCAGGGCGGGATGGTCCATCCCTTCATCCAGCGCAAGCAGGGGAAAGAGGCCGTGCCCGACATGGGGGCGCTGCAGCCGATCCTGGAAAAGACCTATGGCGTTCCGCTGTTTCAGGAACAGGCCATGCAGATCGCCATGGTCGGGGCGGGGTTCTCGGCCTCGGAGGCGGACCAGATGCGGCGCGCGCTGGCCACCTTCAAGAAGATGGGCACCATCGGGCAGCTCAAGGACAGGTTCATTGGCGGGATGATCGCCCGCAATCACGATCCCGAATTCGCCGAGCGCTGCTTTGCCCAGATTGAGGGGTTCAGCTCTTATGGTTTTCCGCAAAGCCACGCGGCCAGCTTTGCGCGGCTGGTCTTTGTCTCGGCCTGGCTGAAATGTCATTACCAGGCAGCGTTCACCTGCGCGCTGCTGAACAGCCAGCCGATGGGGTTTTACGCCCCCGCCCAGCTTGTGCGCGATGCGCGCGATCACGGGGTCGAGGTGCGGGGCGTCTCGGTCAATCACTCCGAATGGGATTGCACGCTGGAGCGGCGGGACGACGGCGCGCTGGCCCTGCGGCTGGGGTTCCGTCAGATCAAGGGCATCCGCGAAGAGCATGGGCTTTGGATCGGTCTGGCGCGCGGCAATGGCTATCCCGATGTCGAAAGCCTGTGGCGGCGGGCCGGCGTTCCCGCCGAGACGCTGGAGCGGCTGGCTGAGGCCGATGCCTTCGCCTGCCTGTCGATGACCCGGCGCGAGGCACTTTGGCAGGCCAAGGCGCTGCGTTCCACCCCGCTGCCGCTTTTCGGCGCCGATGGCGAGGGGGGCAAGGAACCGGCCGTCATTTTGCCTCGCATGGGCGTGGGAGAAGAGATGATCGAGGATTACCTGTCCACCCGCCTGTCGCTGCGCGCCCACCCGATGCAGCTTTTGCGTCCCCACATGCCTGGCGTGACGGCGCATGACCGGCTGGATGCGGGCCGGGTCACGGTGGCGGGGCTGGTCATCACCCGCCAGCGTCCCGGCACGGCGTCGGGCGTGATCTTCCTGACGCTTGAGGATGAGACCGGCTGCGCCAATGTCGTGGTCTGGAAACGGACCTATGAACGCTTCCGGCGCGAGATCATCGCGGGTCGGCTTCTGCGCATCACCGGCCGGATCGAGCGTGAAGGCCAAGTCATCCACATCATCGCCGAATGGGTCCAGGATGTCTCGGACCTGCTGACCGCCCTTGGCCGGGGCGAGGTCAGCTTTGGTGGGGGAGCAGGCGACCAGACCCGCCTGCCAGCCGCGACTCATCCCCGCCACCAGACCGCACGCCTGTTCCCCAGCCGCGATTTTCATTAGACGTCGCCGAGCTTTGCACAAGGACTGGGCAAAAGGGCGACGATCGTCATGGGGACGTGATCATTTTTTCAAGATAATCAGGAAACTGAAGGTTAACAGCGCGCCGTGATGCTAGGATCCGGCCAAAGGTCCAAGGGGCCGCCGTGGGTCGCGATATTGCCGCGACAGGCTGCGGTTCCGGGCTGGCGGGATGAGGGCAAGCCATGACAGCGACCCCTGCCGGACAACGGCGGGTCCAGGGCGACACGATCATCCAGTGGTGTGAATGGCTGTTTACCGTGTTGCGCTGAAAGCTCGTCAGCAAAAGGAAAGTCGATGGACACAATGGTTCAAACGGTGCCGCAGCGCGCCACCGCAATGGATTCCCTGGGCTGTTCGACAGCCAGCCTGTCGGCGGACCATGTGCTGTGCACCGAGGGGTTGACCTTTCGCCGCAAATCCGCGGCCGGCACCTATCGCAGCCGGGTGGCGACCCCGGCGCAGGATCGCGGGCTGCTGGTCGGCGTCTCGCTGGTTGACGGGCATCATCGCCGCGGAGGAGAGGCCCGACGCCGCCAGGACCGGATTTTCGACCGGGGCGACATCTATATCCGCGATTTCGACGAGGATTATGCCGCCGAACTGGATGGCAGCTTCGATTTCTTCCTGATCGAGCTTTCGACCGGATTCCTGGACAATGCCGAGCAAATCACCGACCGGGGCAGGGGCCGCGACCTGACGCGCGTGCAGGGCAAGCGTGACCAGATCCTGCGCCATCTTGCGCAGGCGCTGCTGCCCGCCCTGGCCCAGCCGGGAGAGTTCGACCCGCTTTTCGTCGAACAGATGGCGATGGCGATCGGCGCGCATCTGCTGCACCAGCATCGCTCGGCCCCGACCGGAGCGGCGGGACCCGAGGCGTGCCCGCTGCCACCCCTTGCCATTCGGCGGGCCAAGGACATGCTGATGTCCGACGACGGAGAGCGCCCCTCGATCGGCAATATCGCCGAGGCGCTGAACCTGTCCCGCCACGGCTTCTTCCGCGCCTTTCGCGATTCCACCGGGGTGACGCCCTATCAATGGGTGTTGAACCAGCGGATCGATCATGCCCGCCGCCTGCTCGCCACGACCGACCTGTCGCTGGTCGAAATCGCGCTGACCTGCGGCTTTTCGGACCAGAGCCATTTCACCCGCGTATTCGGGCGGATCGAGGGGGCCTCTCCCGGCCGCTGGCGCGAACGCGCCCGCTGACGCAACGAGGGCGCGCGGACGAACGTGAAAGCCCGCGCATTTCCCTGCAAGATTGCCCGCCACTGTCGACGCTAAAATATCCGCACGTCCGGGTTCCCCGGATCCAATGACGAACATGGAGCATGGCGAAATGAGTTTTGTCACCACATCCGACGGCATCCAGATCTTTTACAAGAGCTTCGGCGAGGGTCGCCCGATCCTGTTTTCCCATGGTTGGCCGCTGACCGCCGATGCCTGGGAAACGCAGATGCTGTTCTTCGGCGAAAGGGGCTTTCGCGTCATTGCCCATGACCGCCGCAGCCACGGCCGCTCGCAGCAGACCTGGGACGGCAACAACATGGACCGCTATGCGGATGACCTTGCCGACCTGATCGAGTCGCTGGACCTGAAGGACGCGATCCTGATCGGCCACTCCACCGGCGGGGGCGAGGTCGCGCATTATCTGGGTCGTCACGGAACGTCGCGGGTTTCAGCTGCCGTGCTGGTTGGCGCCGTGCCGCCGCTGATGCTGAAGACCGCTGCCAATCCCGACGGCCTGCCTGTCGATGTCTTCGACAGTATCCGCGCCGGGGTGGCCGCGAACCGCTCGCAATTCTTCAAGGATCTGGCGCTTCCCTTCTACGGCTTCAACCGCGACGGAGTGACCGTCGGCACCGGTCTGCGCGATTCCTTCTGGCTGCAGGGGATGATGGGCGGCCTGAAGGGGCTGTACGACTGCATCCATGAGTTCTCGGAAGTCGATTACACCGAAGACCTGAGGAAGATCGACGTGCCAGTGCTGTTCATCCATGGCGATGACGACCAGATCGTGCCGATCGGGGCGGCGGCGAAAAAGGCCGTGAACCTGGTGCCCAATGGCACGCTGAAGGTCTATCCCGGAAAGCCGCACGGCCTGGCTGAGACTGACCCCGAACAGTTCAACCACGACGTTCTGGCCTTCATCAATGCCCTCTGAACCGCAGATCGCGGCAGGGCAAGCGCGCTGACCGCAAGCGGTAGCCTCTGCTTGCGCGTCCCCCAGATCCGATCCCTTGTTCGGCGCTGGGGCAGGGGCGAAGGCAGGCCGGTTCATGCGCGGATCCAAGCAGGCATACAGGACGGCTCGGCGCGGGATGCCACGCCGATCTGCCGAGCTGTCGCCGGATTGCACGCGGCTTCCGGATCAGGGCGGCCGGACCATCCGCCAGCCGGCGGGCAACCCCGCATGGGATCCGCCGGCGCATCTGCTGAGGCCACGATCGCGGCCGAGGTCACGCACCGTCGCGCTTGCCGCCGCGGACAGGTCAGGCCATGCCTGTGATTGCCTGTTTCGCGGTCCAGCAGAAAGGCTTGCCATGCAGATCCCCGACCAGACCCGGCGCGCGCATTCGCCCGATCCCGCGCGCCCCTCGGCCTGGAGCCCGTTTCGCTATCCGGCCTTCTCGCTTCTGTGGACGGTTACGCTGATTTCGAACATCGGGACATGGATGAACGATGTCGGTGCGGGCTGGCTGATGACCGAGCTGAGCCATTCCCCATCCGAAATCGCGCTGGTGCAGGCGGCGACGACGGCGCCCGTCTTCCTGTTCGTCCTGCTGGCGGGGGCCTTGGCCGACCGCGTCGACAAGCGCCGCTACCTGATCGGGATGAACCTGATGGTGCTGCTGGTCGTGACCGCGCTGGCGATCGTGACAGCGACCGGGCTGATGTCGGCACGCCTGCTGCTGGCCTTCGCCTTTGCCCTGGGGACCGGCACGGCCTTCATGGCCCCGGCCATGCAGGCCCTGGTGCCCATGCTGGTCCCGCGCGAGCATCTGTCACCGGCCATTGCGCTGAATTCTCTGGGGGTCAAAATCGGCCGCGCCGTCGGACCGATTGTGGCGGGGGTGCTGATCTCCTCGATCGGGCTGGCATCTCCGTTTATCGCCAGCGCGATCGGCACGATGGCGATCGTCGCGGCGCTCATGATGTGGCGGCCCGCGCCTGCGCCGCCGCACCACCTGCCGGCCGAGCCTTTCGCGGAATCGATCCTGACCGGATTGCGCCATGCCGCGCATAACGATGCGCTGAAGGCGACCCTGTTGCGGGCCTTTGGCTTCTTCAGCTTCGCCAGCGCTTACTGGGCGTTGCTGCCGCTGATTGCGCGCAGCCTGCCGGGCGGGAGCGCCAGTCTTTACGGGCTGCTTCTGGGCGCGGTCGGAGCGGGCGCGGTGATTGGCGCGCTGCTGCTGCCGCGTATCCGCGAAAAGGTCGGCATCAACCGCCTGACTGGGGGCGGCACGATTGTCGCCGCGACCGCGATGCTTCTGATGGGTCTGGCCTGGGGCAGCGTGCCCGCGATTGTAGCGGCACTGCTGGCGGGCTTCGGCTGGATTACGGTGCTGACCAGCCTGAATTTATCGGCCCAGATGGCACTGGCGAACTGGGTCCGGGCGCGCGGCCTGTCGGTCGCGCTGATGGTTTTTTACGGCAGCATGGCGGCGGGCGCGACCTTCTGGGGACAGGTCGCCTCATTGAGCTCGGCACGGCTGGCGCTGGTTCTGGCCGCCGGGGGTGCGGTAATGGCGATCCCGCTGACCCGGCGCGCGCGGCTGGGCCAGGGCGAAGGGCGCGACCTGACCCCGCCTATGGGCTGACCTATACCGGGCCTGACGTGCGCTGGGCGAAAGCGGCAACCTTGGTCGGGTCACGGTCACGCCGACCTATGAAATCGACCCGGACCAGATCGACGCGTTTCGGCCTGTCAGGTGAACCCTATCGTGACGGCGCGCATGACTGGGATGTGCCGATGAAAGACAGGGCCGCTTCAGGATTGCAGCGCCGCGTCCTGTCGGGACGGGGGCACGGCCTTCTCTCGACCCAGCGACCTTCCCAGATCGCAATCGAAAAGAATGTCGCTGCCAAGCGAATAGACACGCGTTTCCGGCCGCATCGCCTGCGCAAGCGTCTGGATCGGGTCGCGCGTGGTCAGCCCCTGCGGACCGGCCCCGATGATGACCGGCGCGACTGTCACCAGCAGCCGGTCGATCAGCCCGGCTTCAAGGAAACCGGCGATGGTGCGCCCCCCGCCCTCGACCAGCAGCGTACCAAGCCCGGCGCGCCGCAAGGCGGTCATGATCGCGGCCGGAGAAATCCAGCCCCCATTGGGCGTCAGCCGGATCACCTCGATCCCTCGGGGCCGGGCACGGTCGACGCCCTGCACGATGATGCGGCGGATCCCGTCCCCACGCAGCGGCATGGCCTCGTCCGGCAGGCGGCCCTGTGGGTCGATGACGATGCGGGCGGGGTCGCCACCTTCGCAATGGCGCACGGTCAGGCGGGGATCGTCATGCAGCGCGGTCCGGACGCCGATCACCACCCCGTCGACCAGCGCCCGCAACCTGTGCAGATGCGAAAGTCCGTCCGGTCCCGACACGTCGCGCGCGTCACCCGAGGGGGTGGCGATGCGACCATCCAGCGATTGCCCGATCTGAGCCAGCGTCAGCGGGCCGGCATCGCGGCGCGCAAGGGGTCCGTAAAGCTGCAAGGCCGCTTCCTCTTCCGCGGACAGATGGCCGTTCAGTGCCTCTTTGCCTCGCGCCGAGCGAAGGTTCAGGATCCGTTGCCAGATCCGCGGCGTGACCTCGATGCGCTGCATCATGTTCCCCCCTTTTCAGTCATGCCGCGCGGGGCGGCAGGGCCAGCATGTCGGTATGGCCGACCCGGCATGCACCCTTGGCGATGGCCGCAATCCGCGATTGAAGCCAGGTTTTGGTTGCCTCGCAACCGGCCTCGGCCGCGGCGGTCGCAATGCCTTGCAGCAGTTCGACCTGCAATTCCCTCTGGTCCGGGCCAAGCTGCCAGGCGCTGGGCGCGCTGTGGACCACAAAGCCCGCCGCATCGAACAGTTCCACCGCATGTGTCGCAGCCTCGGGTCCAGAGGCGGCGCCAAGCCCCTTGTCACCCTGCTGATGGCGGTTGAAGGCGGCCGTGACGGCGGCATCCCCGGGCAGTTCCGGGTGCCACTCCATCGCGCCGTCAAAGGTCAGCGCGGCATAAAAGGGCAGCGAGCGCGTCGCCAGTTCCACGGCCAGGTCCGCGATCCAATACGCCGGGCAAAGATCAAGCAGGGCCGAAGCAGTCACCATAGTCGCGCCGTCCAGCGGCAGGCGGGCCTGATCGCCCAGATCGCCCGGATGCAGGGTGATGCCGTCACCGGCCGGAATTCGGGCAAGCAGGTCGGGGTCGCTGTCCACCATGCGCCAGTGCGCGCCGCCCGGCAAAAGCCCCGACATGGCGCGCATCGTCGCCCCTGTGCCGCAGCCAAGATCCACGATCAGCGGGCATGGCCCGGCGGCAGTGGCGGCCTTTTGCAGCAGCGCGCCGTCGCGGGCCTGTCGGTCGGCCGGTTCGCGCAGGTCAAGCCATGTCGCGGGAAATGCCATGTCAGATCGCACCCTCATACCAGGCCGAGGCGAGATGGCTTTCCTGCAGCGTCACCCGCAGGCGCGCGATGCGACCTTGATCACCCAGCTCTCCGGCCCGGACAGAGGCCGCAATCCTGTCGAAGACGATCTGGCATAGGAACTCGGTCGTGGTGAATTTCCCCTGAAATTCCGGTACTTCGTCAAGGTTCTTGTAGCGCAGCGAGGCCAGCGCCGCGGCCAGCGCCTGACTGGCAAGGCCGATATCGACCACGACCCCGGTTTCGTCCAGCGTCTCGGCGCAGAAGGCCACGTCGACGGTATAGGTCGCTCCATGCATCGCCTGCGCCGGACCGAAGGCCGGGTGAGGCAGCGAATGGGCGATCATGATGTGGTCGCGGACTTCGACGGCGAACATGCGGCTCCTTTCCCGGTCAGTACCGGATGCGATGGCAAAGCGTGTCGGGATCGGCGAGGATGGCCGGAAAGGCCTGCGGCATCTGCCGAAAAGGGGTCTCGCCCGAAATCAGCAGATCAAGCCGGGGATCGTCCAGCAGCGCGATGGCCTTGGCCAGCCGACGGCCGTGGCTCCAGCGCGGGGCGCGGGCCGGGGGCAGGCCGCCGACCTGCGAGCTGACAAGGCGCAGCCGACGGCTGTGGAATGTCGCGCCCAGCGGCAGGGCAACCGGCCGGTCGCCGTGCCAACTTGCCTCGACCACGGTGGCATCCATGCCCGCCACGGCCAGCGCCCCCGCCAGTCCTTCGGCCGAGGCGCTGCAATTGATCGCGACATCCTGGTCCTGAGGCGCATTGCTGGGTGCGCAAAAGGTGCAACCCAGGGCCTCGGCCAAGGGACGCCGTGCGGACAGGGGGTCGATCATCACGACCTCTGCCCCCGGGAGCCGGGTGGCGAGTGCGCCGACCAACAGCCCGACAAGGCCCGCGCCGAAAATTGCAATCCTGTCCCCCGCCGCAGCCCCGCTGTCCCACAACACGTTCAGTGCGGTTTCCATGTTCGCTGCCAGCACCGCGCGGCCCGGCGGCACGGCATCCGGCAGGGGAAGAAGCTGCGCTTCGGGCAGACGAAACCGGTCCTGATGGGGAAAAAGCGCGAACACAGAACGCCCCGCCATAGCGCCCTCGGTCGCTTGCCCGACGGCGGCATAGCCGTATTTCACAGGAAAGGGGAAATCGCCTTCCTGAAATGGCGCGCGCATCCGCAAGGCCTCGTCGGGGGGCACCCGACCCTGAGAGATCAGCCGCTCGGTCCCGCGACTGATGCCGGAAAACTCGGTCTCGACAAGAACGCCGTGTCCCAGGGCGGCGGGCTGGATCCGGGCTTCACCCGGCGCGCTCCACCATAGGGCCAAGGCCGTCATCCCCGCGGGACCTGCGATGCGAAAGGCGGGAAGAAGCGGCGGGAAGGGGACATGTCATCCGGACCGGAATGGAGATTGGCCCCATAAAACGTCGGTTTGGCCCGATTTGTTCCCCCGAATCGGGCAGGACATCCGGTTTGCGGTTGACCCGGCCAAATCATGCCGGAATGTTGGCCGGGCACGAGGTGTCGACCGCAACACGGACGACATGGGAACAGGACGGGATATCCCGAATCCAACCGCCCCCGCGACTGTGAGCGGCGAGCCGAACCTGAACTGCCACTGTGACCTGCGGTCATGGGAAGGCGAGGCAAGGCTGCGACCCGCGAGTCAGGAGACCGACCTCGCGCCACATCGCAACCGCCGTCGGGGATGACGGTAAGGAGAAACGACCATGCATATCGAACCGGGCCTCGTCTCAGGGGCCAAGATCGTCCTGAGCTACGCCACAGCCGCAGCGGCTGGCGCCTATACGCTGAAACTGGCCGCCGCATCGCTGCGGGCCGAGGGGGCAGCCTCGCTTGCGCTGCGCTCAGCGCTGGCCACCGCCGCCGTCTTCGTCTTTTTCGAGGTGCTGCCGCATCACCCGGTCGGAGTGTCCGAGGTGCACCTGATCCTTGGATCGACGATCTTCCTGCTGTTCGGCGCGGCGCCCGCAGCCATCGGGCTGGCGCTGGGGCTGCTGATCCAGGGGATGTTCTTCGCCCCCTTCGACCTGCCGCAATACGGGATGAACGTGACAACGCTGCTGTTCCCGCTGTTCGCGGTGCGGGCGCTGGCCGCGCGCATCGTCGCGCCGGGAACGGCCTATGTCGATCTGAAGTATCGGCAGGCCCTGGCGCTATCCACTGCCTATCAGGGGGGTGTCGTGCTGTGGGTCGCCTTCTGGGCCGTCTATGGCGCAGGGGCGGGGGCCGGGAACCTGGCGGCGATCGCCAGCTTTGGCGCGGCCTATATGTTGGTGGTCGTGGTCGAGCCGCTGGCCGATCTTGCTGTGCTGGCTGTCGCCAAGGCGCTGAAGGGGCCAGCAGGGATCGCACGGGGCGCGGGCCCTGCGCTGTTCGTCACCCCAAGGCTGCACAATCCCGCGTGATCGACGGGCAAAGGGCGGGGCGGTTCAGCCCTGCCCACGCGCCAGCCGAAGCTGTTCGCGGTATCGGGTCTGGCTGTTCTTCAGATGGGTCCGCATGGCGCGGCGTGCCTCGTCCGGGTCGGCATTCTGGATGGCCGACAGGATCGCACCGTGTTCCTGCTCCAGCACGCGCGTGTAATCCGGCGGGGTCGAGATGTCGCCATCGCGGTGCAGCATCCGGCGCGGGATCATGGCGATGCCGATCAGGCTGAGCATCTCGCTGAATCGGGGATTGTTGGCCGCCTGTGCGATCGCCAGGTGAAAGGCGAAATCGGCATCGGCGGTAGGCTTGTCTTCGCGGGCAAGCGTGGTCAGGCGCTGGAACGCCTCGATGATGTCTTCCTCTTGCGCAGGAGAGCGGCGCTGCGCGGCAAGAGCGGCCGCGTCGCCTTCCAGCGCGGTGCGCAGTTCCAGGATCTCGATGATCGACGAGACGCGGTCGGTATCGATGTCGCGGAACTGGGGCGTGGTTTCCGCCGCGGCCAAGACAAAGACGCCCGCGCCCTGCTTCGGCTCGACAATGCCATCGGCCCGCAGGGCGGCGACGGCTTCACGGATGACCGTGCGGCTGACGCCGAAATCCTGCGTCAGCCGGGATTCCGAAGGCAGGCGGTCGCCCGCCTTGTAAACGCCCGACTGGATCTGGCGGCGCAATTCGTCGCGCACCGTGACCACCAGCGTTGCGCCGGGGGACGTGACGCCGTCTTCGGTTTTCATCCTTGGGCCCATTCCTTGTCCACCATGTCTGGCACCGGATAATCCCCCGCCGCCCCCGATTGAAGCCCCGAGGGACCGGGTCAGGCGCGCGGTTCGCCTTCCTTGTAGATCGGGAACTGCGTGAAGACGCCGCCCTGATATTTCATCAGCGGCGCATCGGCCGGCGGGCGTGGCGTGCTGGCGTCGATGCGGTCGCGGTATGCCTCGGCATTGTCCTTGGGGGTCCAGCCCAGCCAGTCCAGGTGGCTGTTGTCCCACCAGCTTGCGTCATTGGCCGAGGCGCCCCAGATCACCGGGCATCCGAGGCTGGGCACGGTAAAGACCGCGCGGATCAGCGACAGGAAATCCCCGCGCGAGAACCAGCTGGCCAGCATTCGGTGGTTTTCAGGCTCGGCCGTGCAGGATCCGATCCTGACCAGCGCGGTTTCCTGGCCGAACTTCTCGAAATACATGCGGGCGATCGCCTCTCCGAAGACCTTGGAGACGCCGTAAAGCCCGTCCGGTCGGAAGGGGACATCCGCGGTCAGCCGTTCCGTCTGCGGATAGAAGCCGATGGTGTGGTTCGAGCTGGCGAACAGGATGCGCGGCTGACCATGCGCGCGGGCAGCTTCGTAAAGGTTGTAAAGCCCGATGATGTTGGCCTGAAGGATCGGGGCAAAGGGCGTCTCGACCGAGATCCCGCCCAGATGCAGGATCGCGTCGCAATCCTTGACCAGTGCATCGACTGCGGCAGCATCGCCAAGGTCGCATTGCACCACTTCGTCGCCGGGCAGGGTTTCAGGGACGGGGGCGATGTCCGACAGCCGCAGGATTTCCGCGAATTCACGCAGTTGCGGTGTCAGCGCGCGGCCCAAGGTGCCCGCTGCGCCGGTGATGAGAAGTCGCTTGACCATGTAGGCCCCCTGCCTGGTGTCCCTGGTCCCGCGGCGGTGGGGGCGGGATGCCGCTTCTCATCGACCGATGGACCTTGACGCAGTCAACATATAATACAACAAGTGTCAACCTATATGATGTAACTCCTACAGGAGGATTCGATGCTGACCGTCGAGACCCGTCACGCTGTCCATCCCGAACAGGCCAAGGGCATGGATACCAATGCCCTGCGCCGCCATTTCCTGGCATCGGACATGTTCCGCGATGGCGAGATCCGGCTGATCTATACTCATTACGACCGCTTCGTGATGGGGGCAGCGGTGCCCGCGGGCGGCAGCCTCGTGCTGGATCAGGTGGACGAGACCAAGACGCCCAACTTCCTTGACCGTCGCGAAATGGGCATCGTCAACGTTGGCGATACGGGCACGGTTGCCGCGGGCGGCGAAAGCTGGACGCTGGAACGCGGCGACGTGCTTTACCTGGGCATGGGCGCGGGCGCGGTGACGTTCTCGGGGCAGGGGCGGTTCTACATCACATCCTGCCCTGCGCATCACACCTATCCCAACAAGCTGGTCCGCCTTGCCGACAGCAAGCAGGTGAAGCTGGGGGCAAGCGAGACCTCGAACAAGCGCACGATCAACCAGTTCATCCACCCGCTGGTCATGGAAAGCTGCCAGCTTGTGCTGGGCTATACCCGGCTTGAGGATGGTTCTGTCTGGAACACCATTCCCAGCCACATCCACGACCGCCGGATGGAAGCCTATCTGTATTTCGGCATGGAGCCACAATCGCGTGTCCTGCATCTGATGGGCGAGCCGCAGGAAACGCGCCACCTGTTCATCGGCAATGAAGAAGGTGCGATTTCTCCGCCCTGGTCGATCCACTCGGGCGCGGGCATCGGCTCTTATACCTTCATCTGGGCGATGGCGGGCGACAACGTCGATTACACCGACATGGATTTCATCCAGCCGGAGGATCTGCGTTGAATCCGTTCTCGCTGGAAGGTCGCAAGGCGCTGGTGACCGGTGCCAATACCGGGCTGGGGCAGGCGATTGCCGTGGGTCTGGCGCAGGCCGGGGCCGAGGTCGTCTGTGCCGCGCGTCGCAGCACCGAGGAAACCCTGTCGCAGATCGCTGCGGCAGGGGGCAAGGGCAGCGAGTTGCTGATCGATTTTGCCGATCCGCTGGCCGCGAAGGACACCTTCACGGGGCAGGGCTACGACATCCTGATCAACAATGCCGGGATCATCCGTCGCGCCGATGCGGTCGAATTCGGCGAGGCCGATTGGGACGACGTGATGGACGTCAACCTCAAGGCGGTCTTCTTTACCTGTCAGGCCTTTGCCAAAGAGCTGATCCGGCAGGGCAAGCCGGGCAGCATCGTCAACATCGCCTCGCTGCTGAGCTTCCAAGGCGGCATTCGCGTGCCGTCCTATACCGCCAGCAAGCATGGTGTCGCGGGGCTGACGAAGCTGATGGCGAATGAATGGGCCGCCAAGGGCGTCAACGTCAACGCGATCGCGCCGGGCTATATCGAGACCAACAATACCGAGGCGCTGCGCAACGATCCCGACCGCAGCCGCTCGATCCTCGAGCGCATCCCGGCCGGGCGCTGGGGCCGTCCCGAGGATATCGCCGGTACCGCGGTCTATCTGTGCTCTCCCGCCGCCGCATATGTTCATGGCGCGGTGCTGAATGTCGATGGCGGCTGGCTCGCCAGATAAGTCATCACACAAGTTGTATGATAAGTTGTTGACACAGGCCGGACGACTCGTGTAATCGTCCGGCAGCATCAGAAGAGGATTCCCCATGACGCCCGAACAGCTGAAATCCGCGCTTGGCTCTGGCCTGCTGTCCTTCCCCGTGACCCATTTTGACGCCCAGGGAAAATTCGCCGGCGACAGCTATCGCGCGCATGTCGAATGGCTTGCCGGCTATGACGCTCCGGTCCTGTTCGCGGCGGGCGGCACGGGCGAGTTCTTCTCGCTGGCCCCGTCGGAAATTCCCGAAATCGTCGCCGCGGCCAAGGAAGTCGCCGGCAAGACGGCCATCGTCTCGGGCTGCGGTTACGGCACCGAAATGGCGGTCGAGATTGCCCGCTCGGTCGAAAAGGCGGGCGCGGACGGCATCCTGCTGCTGCCGCACTACCTGATCGACGCGCCGCAAGAGGGGCTCTACGCCCATGTGAAGAAAGTCTGCCAATCGGTCGGCTTCGGGGTCATGGTCTATAACCGCGACAACGCGGTGCTGCAGCCCGACACGCTGGCGCGCCTTTGCGACGAATGCCCGAACCTGATCGGCTTCAAGGATGGCACCGGCGACATCGGTCTTGTCCGCCAGGTCACCGCCAAGATGGGTGACCGGCTGATGTATCTGGGCGGCATGCCCACGGCGGAGCTGTTTGCCGAAGCCTATCTGGGCGCGGGTTTCACCACCTATTCCTCGGCGGTGTTCAACTTCGTTCCGGCGCTGGCAAATGAATTCTACCGTTCGCTTCGGGCTGGCGACCGCGCGAATTGCGAACGCATCCTGAACGAGTTCTTCTATCCCTTCATGGCGATCCGCAACCGTCAAAAGGGCTATGCGGTATCGGCGATCAAGGCGGGCGTGCGCCTGCAGGGCTTTGACGCGGGTCCGGTGCGTTCGCCGCTGACCGACCTGACCCCGGCCGAGATCGACATGATGGCTGCCCTGATCGCGCCCTATCAGCGCAAGGCCGCCGCCTGATGAAGATCGCCGGCATCCGCACCCACCTGCTGGAGCATCGTTTGGACGTGCCGTTCGAAAGCGCGTCCATGCGGTTCGACCGCCGGGCGCATGTCCTGGTCGAGGTGGAATGCGATGACGGCACAGTGGGCTGGGGCGAATGCCTTGGCCCCGCACGCCCGAATGCCGCGGTGGTCGCCGCCTATGCGCCTTGGCTGATCGGCCAGGACCCGCTGGCGACTGAGCGGCATTGGGCGACGCTTTACAATGCGCTGCGCGATCAAGGGCAGCGCGGCCTGACCATCACGGCGCTGTCCGGTCTGGACATGGCGCTGTGGGATATCAAGGGCAAGGCGCTGGGCGTGCCGGTCTCGACCTTGCTGGGCGGGCGTTGGCGCGACAGCGTGCGCGCCTATGCCACCGGCAGTTTCAAGCGCGACGGCGTCGACCGGGTCGAGGACAATGCGACCGAGATGGCGCAGCGTAGGGCCGAAGGCTTCCACGCCTGCAAGATCAAGATCGGCTTCGACCCTGCCGAGGATCTGCGCGTGATCCGCGCCGTGCGCGAGGCCATTGGCCCGGACATGCGGCTCATGATCGACGCGAACCACGGCTATACCGTGTCCGAGGCGATCCGCGTCGGCCGTGCCGCCGCCGAATACGACATCGACTGGTTCGAGGAGCCGGTGGTTCCCGAACAGCTTTCCGCCTATGCCGAGGTGCGCGCGGGCCAGCCGATCCCGGTCGCCGGGGGGGAAACCTGGCATACCCGCTGGGGCATGTGGCCCGCGATCCAGTCCCGCGCGGTCGACATCCTGCAACCCGACATCGCCGGTTGCGGTGGCCTGTCCGAGGCGATGAAGATCGCGGCTCTGGCCAGCCTGCACGGCGTCCGCATCGTTCCCCATGTTTGGGGCACGGGCGTTCATATCGCCGCGGCGCTGCAATTCATGGCGGCCCAGGTGCCGGACCCCGTGCGCGTGAACCCGGTCGAGCCGATCATGGAGTTCGACCGCACCCACAACCCCTTCCGCCAAGCCGTGCTGAAGACCCCGATCGAGGCGGTGAAGGGGCTGGTCGCCATCCCCTCTGCACCCGGCCTTGGCATCGAGATCAACCGCGATGCCTTGGCTGAATTCAGGATGAAAGACGCATGATCGCGCGAAAACTGACGGGCCTACCTTCGACCGCTCCCTTTCCCAAGGGGGCGGTCGACACGCAGATGCACATGTATCTTCCGGGCTATCCCGCGTTGCCCGGCGGGCCGGGCCTTCCGCAGGATCCGCTGCCCGATGCCGCGGCTTATCGGCAGGTCATGGATTGGATGGGCGTCGACCGCGTCATCATCACCCAAGGCAATGCGCATCAGAAAGACAACGGCAACCTGCTGGCCTGTCTGGACGAGATGCGGGATTGCGCCTGGGGCGTCGCGGTCATCGACGGCAAGACGGACGACCGGCAGATGGCAGAGCTGTCCGCGCGGCGCGTGGTCGGGGCGCGGATCATGGATCTGCCCGGCGGGGCACTGAACCTGGACCATCTGGAGGAGGTCGATGCCCGTGCCCATGCTGCGGGCTGGATGATGGCGGTTCAGTTCAACGGCTCGGACATCCTCACCCATCTGCCGCGCCTGATGGCACTGAAATCGCGCTGGGTTCTGGACCATCACGGCAAGTTCTTCCGTGGCGCCGCGCCCGATGCGCCTCAGGTCGACGCCGTGCTGCAACTGATCGACAAGGGCAACTGCTGGTTCAAGTTCGCGGGCGTCTATGAAAGCAGCCAGCAGGGCTGGCCCTTTGCAGATATCGAGGGACTGTCGCGCCGCATTGCCGCCCACGCGCCGGAACGGATCGTCTGGGGCACGAACTGGCCGCACAATGGCATCGCGCGGACTGAGGATTATCCCGACGAGATCGAATTGGCCGAGTTGGTGCTGGACTGGCTGCCCGAAGGGGCGCGAGACCGCGTACTCGTCTCCAATCCAGAGGAGCTTTACCGAATACCGCCCGTTTGAGGCGATAACGAAGCGGACCGGAGGAACGGGTCCGCAAACAAAGGGAGGAAGAAGAATGAAACTGACCCGCACATTGCTGATTTGCGGAACCATCCTTGCGGCCGGCGCCAGCGCCGCCGTCGCGGCCGATTGCGAGGTGACGCTGCGCTCGTCCGACACGCATCCCGACGGCTATCCGACGGTCGAGGGCGTCAAGGCGATGGCGGCCGAGGTCAAGGACAAGACCCAGGGCCGCATCTGCATCGAAGTCTTTCCCTCGTCCCAGCTTGGCGAGGAAAAGGACGCGATCGAACAGACCCAGTTCGGCGTGATCGACATGGTCCGCGCCAGCTTCGGCTCGTTCAACGACATCGTGCCGGTGACGCAGACCGTCTCGCTGCCCTATCTGTATCGCTCGGAAGATCACCTTCACAAGGTTCTGGACGGCCCGATCGGTGACGAGATCGCCAAGGAATTCGAGCCCCATGACCTGGTGCTGCTGGCCTATTACGACGGGGGCGCACGCAGCTTCTACAACTCGAAAAAGGCGATCAAGACGGTCGACGACCTGAAGGGGATGAAGTTCCGCGTCATGCAGAACGACGTCTTCGTGGACATGATGTCGGCCCTGGGCGCGAATGCCACGCCGATGCCCTATGGCGAGGTCTATTCCTCGATCCAGACCGGCGTCATCGACGGGGCCGAGAACAACTTCCCCAGCTATGACAGCTCGGGCCATGCCGAGGTGGCCAAGTTCTTCACGCTTGACCAGCACCTGATCGTGCCGGAACTGGTCGCAATGTCGAAGACCAGTTGGGAAAAGCTATCCCCCGAGGATCAGGCCGTCCTGCGCGATGCGGCGAAGAATTCGGCAACTCTGCAGCGCAAGCTGTGGGCCGACCAGGAAAAGGCCAGCGAGGACAAGGTCATCGCCTCGGGGGCCGAGGTCACGCGTGATGTCGACAAGACCGCCTTCATCGAGGCGATGGTTCCGGTCTATGAGAAATACGTGACCACGCCCGAGGCCAAGGATCTGGTCAAGCGCATCCAGGATACCCAGTGAGCCCAGCGGCCCGCGGCACATGCCGCGGGCCTTTTTTCAAACCCGCAATATGGGGGAAGGAATGGGACAGGGAATTGCCGCATTGTCCCGGCTGAATGCCGTGCTGGCCAGGGGAAGCCTGTGGCTGGCCGGCCTTGGCCTGACCACGATGACGGTCATCGTCTTCGCGCAGGTCTTCATGCGCTATGTCATGAATGACAGTCTGCTTTGGGTCGAGCCGACCGCGATCCTGCTGATGAGCTGGTTCATCTTTCTGGGATCGGCCGTCGGCGTGCATGAGAATTTCCACATGGGCTTCGACGTGCTGATGCATTTCCTGCCCGAAAGCTTCGGCACCTGGCTGCGGCTGGCCTCCGACTTGTCAGTGCTGGTCTTTGGCGTCGGCATGTCGGTCTATGGCTGGCAGCTGATGGCCAAGACCTGGGGCGCTACGCTGCCGGTGATCCGCCTGCCGGGCGGGATGAGCTATATGCCACTGTTCGTCGGGGGCGTTCTCATCACGCTGTTTGTGCTTGAGCAGATCCTGTTGCGCCTGACCGGCAGAAAGCTCGAAACCGAGCCGGATGCCGAAGACGTGCTGATGACCGAGGCATGAGGACGGGCACCTGACATGGAATATCTTATCCTTTTCGGTGTCTTCACCGTACTTATGCTGATCGGCACGCCGATCGCCTTCTGCCTTGGGATATCAAGCCTTGCGACGGTCGGCTATCTCGGGATTCCCGCACTGGTCGTGTTCCAGCGGGTATCAGCGGGCATTTCGGTCTTCACGCTGATGGCCATTCCGTTCTTCATCTTCGCGGGTGACCTGATGGTCAGGGGCGGGATCGCGGCCAAGATCGTGGCCTTCGCGGGTTCGCTGATCGGTCATGTCCGGGGCGGTCTGGGGCAGGTCAACATCGCGGCCTCAACCCTGTTCGGCGGCATTTCAGGTTCGGCCGTGGCCGAGGCGGCGGCGGTCGGCGGCATCATGATCCCGCAGATGAAGGCGCGCGGCTATGGTGCGGATTACGCCGTCAACGTGACGTCGATGGCGGCGCTGATCGCCCTGTTGCTGCCGCCCAGCCACAACATGATCATCTATTCGATCTCGGGCGGCGGCAAGATTTCCATCGCCGACCTGTTCACGGCAGGGATCATCCCGGGCCTGCTGCTGGCGGTGGCGCTGTCGATCACGGCCTATATCGTCGCCCGCAAGCGCGGCTACCCGACCGAGGCCTTTCCGGGCTTTGCCCGCGTCTTCCGCTTCCTGCTGGAATCGCTGCCGGGAATGCTGCTGATCGCGATCATCTTCGGCGGCGTACGCTCGGGCATCTTCACGGCGACGGAAAGCTCGTGCATCGCGGTGATCTATGCCCTGCTTGTCACGGCCTTTGTCTATCGCAGCCTCAGCTGGAGCGATTTCGTCCATGCGACGCAGCAGGCGGTCCGCACCACCGCGATGGTGCTGCTGATCATCGGCATGGCGGGGGCGTTCGGATGGTTGATGGCCTATCTGCATGTCGCACAGATCTCGCTTCAGTGGATGCAGTCGGTTTCGAACAATCCCTTCGTGATCCTGCTGATGATCAACATCGTGCTGCTTGTCCTTGGCACCTTCATGGACATGTCGCCGCTGATCATCATCACGACGCCGATCTTCCTGCCGGTGGTCACGGCCTTCGGTGTCGATCCGGTGCATTTCGGGGTCATCATGATCCTGAACCTTGGGATCGGCCTGAACACGCCGCCGCTAGGGCCGGTGCAATTCGTCGCCGCCGCTGTCGCCCGCATCAGCATATGGGAGGCGATGCGCAGCGTCTGGCCCTTCTATGCCGCGGGACTGGTGGTGCTGATGATGGTCACATACATCCCGGCGCTGTCACTTTGGCTGCCGGCGGTCTTCAGATGACGCGAAAGGCCCGCCACCCGGCGGGCCTTTCAGTTTCCGGCCAGGCGCTCTGCCTGTTCGGGTTCGTCCAGACGCATCAACCCGCCATGGCGGCTTTTCTCGATCCGGCGCATGTGTTCGCGCGGGGAAAGCCCCAGCGTCCTCTTGAACATGCGCGAGAAATAATAGGGATCGGAATAGCCGATCTCGGCGGCGGTCGCTGCGACGCTCAGGCCTGATTCCAGGTGATGCATGGCGCGCTCCATGCGGCGGTATTCTTGGTATTTTCGTGGAGTGCGGCCGACACGGCGCTGGAATTCGCGCAGGAAGTAATCCGGGTTATAGGGCGCGGCCTCTACCGCGCGGACCGCGATCCCCGGATCGATGGGATTGGCCGATATCATGGTAGCGGCCTTCATCACCGCCAGATCCAGCGCATGGGCCCCCTCTGGCAGATAGGTGGCGCTGTCCCGCCAACCGATGAAGGCGTCCTCGATGAAAGCAATCAGCAGCACCATGAACAGGTGATGCTGGCCAAGCGTCACCGATTCCGGCGGTGCGCTTTGCCGGTAATGACGGGCCATCGGCTCAAGCAGCGACCAGCGCGACAGGCGCAGGCGCGGATGCAGGTCCATCTGCCCGATCAGGTCGTGGCGGCCATAGATGTCCAGCGTGAAATGCTGCGCGACCCCGCGATAGGTGCCTGGTCCCTCGTTCCGGCCTTGAAAGCGCTGGCCGCGGCGGATCAGCATCGCGTCGCCCGGCTCCATGATCCTGGTCTCGTCTTCGATGCGATAGATGCCGCGACCCTCAAGGCAGAGGATCAGGTCGTCGACGGGGTTGATCTTGTCGATGGCCCAGGTCGTCGAATGCTCCATCCGGATCGCCGCGCGGGTCAGCGTCAGCGTCAGCGCCGAAGGAGGAATGGCGGCCAGAATGCCGCCTTCGATTTCGTCCATCTTTTTTCCCTCGTTTGTCAATTCAGTCTGCGTGCTGATTGAGGTTAAGTCATCCTCGGAGAACGATCCACGGATCGACATTAACAGGGAGGAGATCGGGACAGCCAGTGCCCGGGCCGCGCTTGACGGTCCCGGTCGACAGCACCCGGTCCGGAGGAAACACTTGCACGATTCCGCAACAAGGACAGGCATGTCTGCCCGCCCGGAAAGGGGTCCGGCATGAAGTCGCAGCGCTTTCTGGGACTGGCCTATCTGGCCCCCTATGTGATCGGGCTTCTGGTCTTCACCGCGATCCCGTTCCTGGCGTCCTTCTATCTCAGCTTCACGCGTTATGATCTGATGACCGAGCCGCGATGGACCGGGCTGGCGAATTACACGAAGCTGTTCACCCGCGACCGCACCTTTGACAAGTCGCTGTGGGTGACGCTGACCTATGTGTTCCTGACCGTTCCGCTGAAGCTGGGCTTCGCGCTTTTCATCGCGGCGATCCTGAATTACCGGCTGCGCTTCATCAATTTCTTCCGCACCGCGTTCTATGTTCCCTCAATCCTGGGCGGATCCATCGCGATCGCGGTGCTGTGGCGCTATATGTTCGCGTCCGAGGGGCTGGTGAACATGATGCTGGCAGGCATCGGACTTGGGCCGGTCGACTGGTTCGGCGATCCGACCAACGCGCTGTTCACCATCACGCTGCTGCGCTGCTGGCAGTTCGGCTCGGCCATGGTGATCTTTTTGGCCGCGCTGCAGTCCATCGACAAATCGCTGTATGAGGCCGCGGCCATCGACGGGGCCAGCAAGACGAGGGTGTTCTTCGCGATCACGCTGCCGCTGCTGACGCCGGTGATCTTCTTCAACCTGATCATGCAGATGGTCCAGGCGTTCCAGGAGTTCAACGGCCCCTACATCATCACGCAGGGCGGTCCGCTGAAATCGACCTATCTGCTGCCGCTGTATATCTACGAAGAGGCGTTCAAGAAGTTCAACATGGGCTACGCCTCTGCCATCGCCTGGGTGCTGTTCGGCATCATCATGGTCCTGACCCTGATCGCCTTCTGGTCGTCGAAAAAGTGGGTCTATTACGCCGGCGACAAAAGGAGCTGACCCATGGACGTCAATGCCATGCTGGATATGGAAAGCTTCAACGAGGCCCAGGCCGCCCGTCGCGCCCGGCTTCGGCTTGTCTCGGCCACGATCCGCTATGTCCTGCTGTTCGCGGTCGGGCTGATGATGCTTTACCCGCTGATCTGGCTGGTCGGAGCCAGCTTCAAGACCAATTCCGAGATCTTCTCGGGCGCGGGTTTCCTGCCGCAAAACCCGACGCTCGACGGCTATGTGAAGGGTTGGCGGACCTCGACTCCGTATACCTTCGGCCGGTTCTTCTGGAACTCGTTCCTGATCATCCTGCCCAAGACCATCGGCACGGCGATCAGCTGCACGATGGCGGCCTATGCGTTCGCGCGCTTTGACTTCCCGCTGAAGAAGCTGCTGTTCGCGACGGTGATCGGGACGCTTCTGCTGCCGAACGTGGTGACGCGCATCCCGCAATACATCCTGTTCCGCGACCTGGGCTGGCTGGACAGCTTCCTGCCGCTTTGGGTGCCCTCGGCGCTGGCCGGGGATGCGTTCTTCGTCTTCATGCTGGTGCAGTTCCTGCGCTCGCTGCCCTCGGACATGGAGGAGGCGGCGCGGGTCGACGGGGCCAACAGCCTGCAGACGCTGGTCTATATCGTGGTGCCGATGCTGGCCCCGGCGCTGATTTCGGTCTGCCTGTTCCAGTTCATGTGGACGATGAACGATTTCCTTGGGCCACTGATCTATCTGTCCTCGGTGGACAAGTATCCGGTCAGCCTCGCGCTGAAACTGTCGATCGATACAACTGAAGCCTTCGAATGGAACCGCATCCTGGCGATGTCGGTCCTGACCATCGCGCCCGCGCTGATTATCTTCTTCGCCGCGCAGCGCTATTTCATCGAGGGCATTTCCGCAGGGGGGGTAAAGGGCTGATGGCACGCGTCCAGCTTCGCAACGTCGAAAAAGTCTATGGCGGCACGGTCAAGGCCGTCCACGGCATCAACCTTGATATTGAGGACGGAGAGTTCATGGTTTTCGTCGGCCCCTCGGGCTGCGCGAAATCCACCACGTTGCGCATGATCGCCGGGCTTGAGGATATCACCGGGGGTGAGGTCGTCATCGGCGGCCAGCGCGTCAACGACCTGCCGCCGGGCAAGCGCTCGATCGCGATGGTTTTCCAGAACTATGCGCTTTACCCGCATATGAAGGTGCGGGGGAACCTGGCCTTCGGGCTGAAGATCGCGGGCAAGTCGAAGCCTGAAATCGCAAGTGCCATCAACGATGTGGCCCGGATTCTTGAGATCGAGCCTTTGCTTGACCGGCTGCCCAAGCAACTGTCGGGTGGACAGGCGCAGCGTGTGGCGCTGGGGCGCGCGCTGATCAAGAAGCCCGGCGTCTTCCTGTTCGACGAGCCGCTGTCGAACCTTGACGCCAAGCTGCGCGCCTCGATGCGGGTCCGCATCACCGAGCTGCACCGGCGTCTGAAGGCCGAAGGGCTGTCCTCGACGGTGATCTATGTCACCCACGACCAGACCGAGGCGATGACGATGGGCGACCGCATCTGCGTCATGCAGGCGGGCCGCATCATGCAGGTCGCCACCCCGAAAGAGCTTTATGCCCACCCGGCGAACCTGTTCGTCGCGGGCTTCATCGGCAGCCCCGAGATGAACCTGCTCGAAGGTCAGCTTCAGGGTGGCGAATTCAGCATCGGTGCGCAGCGGCTGGCGCTGGCCGAGGACGTTCTGGCGCGGCTTGCAAGCCAGCCCCGCGACGCGGTGCTGGGCATCCGTCCGCAGCATCTGGCACTGGATCCCGCGGGCTTTCGCGCGCGCCTGACCAACGCAGAGTTCATGGGCCACGAGGTCTATCTTCATGCCGAGATGGAGGGGCAGAAGATCGTCGCCGTGGTCGGTGCTGGCGAATTCGAGCAACTGGGCCAAGCCGAGTTCATCGGCCTGAAGCCGGTTCCAGACCATATCCACGTCTTCGACAAGGCCGATGGCAGCAACGTGTCGCTGCATCGCCGCAGGCTGGCCGCCTGAGACCGGGGCTACAGAGGAGGAAACACATGAAATCGAACCGCTTTGCGGGGGTGCTGGCCGGCACCGCCCTGGCAACGATCACGCTGGTTCAGGTCGCTTCGGCCGATGAACTGCGCATGTCCTGGTGGGGCGGCGACAGCCGCCATGTCGCGACGCAGAAGGCGCTTGAGGTCTGCGGCGCCAAGCATGGCCACGTCATCAAGGGCGAATTCACCGGCTTCGACGGCTATCTGGAAAAGCTGACCACCCAGATGGCTGGCGGGACCGAGGCCGATATCGTTCAGGTCAACTGGCCGTGGCTGCCGCTGTTCTCGCGCGATGGCACGGGCTTTGCCGACCTGCGCCAACTCAAGGGGCTGGACCTGACGCAATGGAGCGACACGGATCTGGACTCGGCCTCGGTCAACGGCATTCTGCAGGGGATCTCGGTTTCGACCACCGGGCGCGCCTTCTTCTTCAACGAGACCACCTTCCAGAAGGCGGGCGTCGCCATTCCGACCAGCTGGCCCGAACTTGAGGCCGCGACGAAGACGATCAAGGAAAAGCTGGGCGACGATTACTATACCTTCAACGCGGTAAAAGAGACTGCACAGCTTCTTGTGACGCTGGCCGTGGTGCAGAAGACCGGCAAGGACATGGTTGATCCCAAGGCCAACCGCGTCGCCTGGACACCCGAAGAACTGACCCAGGGCATCGCCTTCCTTGGACATCTGGTCGAGATCGGCGCGCTGCGGTCGCAGAAGGAAGAGGCTTCGGACGGAAACGTGAACCTGTTCGAAAAGCCGGACTGGGCCGCTGGCAAGATCGCGGGATCCTATGAATGGGACTCGACCTATTCGAAATATGCCGATCCCCTGCAAGAAGGTCAGATGCTGAAACCGGTCCCGATGCTGCATGTCGAGGGCGCGGGGACGGATGGCGTCTATCGCAAGCCGTCGATGCTGCTGTCGATCTCGAAGAACTCGAAACATCCCGAGGCCGCAGCGCAGATCCTGAACTGCCTGCTGAACGAACCGGAAGGGATCGACGCGCTGGGCACATCGCGGGGGCTGCCATCGTCCAAGGTCGCGGCCGAACGTCTGGCCGGGCAGGGTGAGCCGGAGGTACGCGCCGCAAACGAGATCGTGGTCGCGGCCTCGGGTCCGACAGTTTCGCCCTTCAACGAACATCCCGAGATCCGGGGCATCTTCATCGATACGCTCGAAGAATACGCCTATGGCCAGCTTGGCGCCGAAGATGCGGCCCAGCAGATCATCGACGGCGTGAACGACGTCCTGGCCGAATTCGACTGACGCATCCGCCCGCCGCGCCGTGTCGCGTGGCGGGCCTCTGAAAGGCAAGATCGTGAAACCCATCCCCCTCGCCGTGACGGCGCGGGCCGCTGCCTTGCGGCTTCCCGTCAGCGGTGCCTTGTATCATCTGCCCCGTCCGCTGGGCTGGTCCCTTGTTGTGCCCGGCGGTTCAGATCGCCGGGGCATCGCGGATGCCGCGATCCTGATGCTGGACAGGCTGGAGCCGGAGACCCCTTACCGCCTGCGCGTCGCAGGGATGGACGAAATCGAATTTCGCACCCGCGCCTGTGCCGGGATGCATGTCGCGGCAGGCCTGGTCCCGGCGCGCGATCCGGGCGATCTGGATGCCGCGAGGGGGAACGCGTCGCGTCTTGTCGCCGCGATTGCCAATCTGCCGCGGGGGGGCACGCTGGTCGTGCCGCCGGGTGACTGGCTGGCGATGCCGGTCGCGCTTCGTTCGGACATGGTGCTGCACTTGTCACACGGGGCGGTCCTGCGCGCGCCGTCGGCCCGGCGCGGCTGGCCGATCCTGCCCGCCCGCGACGGGCAGGGCAGGATGCTGGGAAGCTGGGAAGGACTGCCCGCCGCCTGCTTTGCCGCCCCGTTGCATGCGATCGGGGCCGAGCGCCTGGTGATCGAGGGGCCTGGCATGCTGGATGGCGGCGGTGCGCAGGGCGACTGGTGGACATGGCCCAAGGGCACGCGGGACGGAGCGCGGCGCCCGCGCGGGCTGCATCTTGTCGATTGCCACGATGTCACGCTGCTGGGCTTTTCCATCCGCAATGCGCCAAGCTGGACCATCCACCCGCAGGGATGCAGCGATCTGGTCGCCGCCGGATTGCAGGTCGATGCCCCGCCGGACAGTCCGAACACCGATGGGTTCAACCCGGAAATGTGCCGCAACGTGCTGATCGCCGGCATTCGGTTTTCGGTTGGCGACGATTGCATCGCGGTCAAGGCGGGCAAGCGCGGACCCTTGGGCGAAGATGACCATCTACGGGAAACGCGCGGCATCCGCATCCGGCATTGCCTGATGCAGCGCGGGCATGGCGGGCTGGTAATCGGCTCGGAAATGTCGGGCGGCGTCCAAGATGTCGCGATCGAGGATTGCGAGATGCGGGGAACCGACCGGGGGCTTCGCATCAAGACCCGCCGGGGACGGGGCGGCGCGGTGTCGGGCATCGCCATGCGCCGGGTGCGGATGGACGGCGTCGGGACCGCGATCTCGGTCAATGCGCATTACCATTGCGATGCCGACGGTCACGCGCATCGGGTGCAGGATCGCGCGCCCGCGCCCGTGGACGCGACCACGCCCCGTATCGACGGCATTCTGGTCGAGGACGTGACCATCCGCGACCTTGCCCATGCGGCCGGATGTTTCCTTGGACTGGCCGAGGCGCCGATCCGGAACATCCGGGTCCGGAACCTGCAGATCGAATCCCTTGATCCCGCGGCGCGGCCCGCGCTGCCCGACATGGCCGATCACATTCGTCCCATGCTTCACGAAACCCTGCTGGCCGAACAGGCCGATCTGGATTGCGACGATCCGGGCCTGATCTCGACCGCACCGATTACCCTACAAGAGGTGACCCATGTCCCCGACTGAATATTTCGACGCCTTCTGCCAATCCTACCGTGCCTACAAGAAGGGGGCGTGGTGCTATGAGGATGGCTGCGTCTATCGCGGTCTGGACCTGCTGGCCGAAGCGACGGGGGACCGGCGCTGGCGCGGGCATCTTCACCGGCTGGCAGATGCGCAGATCGCGCCGGATGGTGCGCTTGCGGGATATCGGGTCGAGGAATTCAACATCGACAATATCCTGGCCGGGCGCGTGCTGATGCCCATGGCGCGCGAGACGGGGGATCCCCGCTACATGGCGGCGGCGCGGGGGCTGGTCGGGCAACTGGACCGGCATCCGAGGATCGGCACCGGGAACTATTGGCACAAGCTGCGATACCATCACCAGGTCTGGCTGGACGGCCTTTACATGGCGCTGCCCTTTCAGGTCGAATACGCGCTTGCAACCAACGAGCAGGCGCGGATCGCGGATGCCCTGTCGCAGTTCCGCACGGCGCTGGATCTGACCGAGACCGCCTCGGGGCTGCATGTCCACGGCTACGACGAAAGCCGCCAGCAGGCATGGGCCGACCCCACGTCCGGCCGGTCCCCGGCCGTCTGGGCGCGTGCGATGGGCTGGCTGGCGATGGCGCTGGTCGACGTCCTGGCGATCCTGCCCCCGGGTGACGAGGTGACCGCGCTTCGCCAGCGCAGCTTGCGGATGTTGTTGAAGCTGGCCGATCTGCAAGGTCGGAGCGGTCTTTGGCCGCAGGTGCTGGAGGCGCCGGGACTTGTCGGGAATTACGACGAAAGCTCTGCCTCGGCGATGCTGGCATACGCCTTCCTGCGGGCGGCGCGGACGGGGCAGGCGCAGGGTGCGGATGCACTCCGCCTGCGCGCCGCGGGGCTTGCCGCCCTGCGCGGGCTTGAGACGGGTCGGCTGGTCGCCCATGACGGGGTCACGCGCCTTGAAGGCATCTGCCGGGTGGCCGGGCTGGGCGGGTTCGGCGGCGTCTATCGCGACGGAACGCCCGCCTATTACCTGACCGAAGAGGTGGTGGCCGATGATGCCAAGGGGGTCGGCCCGCTGATGATGGCCCATGCCGAAGGCGTGCTGCTTGCGAAATCGGTTGCCGAGACGGCCGAGACCCGGCAGGCATGACCACGGAACCGGAGATCACCAAGGAGCAAGCCATGACCCGACCCGAATATCCCGTCGCCCATCCTTCGGACGGGGTCGCCCGGCAGGTTCTGGCGGAAGATCCCGACCTGATGGTTGTGTCCTTCCGCTTTCAGGCCGGTGCCGTGGGCGCCTTGCATGACCATTCGCACACCCAATCGACCTATGTCGCCAGCGGCCGTTTCCGCTTTTTCCGCGGCGACGAGGTGCTTGAGCTGGGGCCGGGGGACAGCATCGTCATCGGCTCGGGCCTGCGTCATGGCTGCGAATGCATCGAGACGGGTGAGCTGATCGACTGCTTCACGCCGCGGCGCGACGATTTCCTGTGACCTGCCCGGGACCGCTCCGGTGGCTCGGTCCCTTTACGCGGGAATGATATGGGGCGCGGGCTGGTTGCTGAACCGGCCCCGCGCATCGATGATCAACCGCGCATGGTCGCGCAGCATCGCGTAATCGACATCGCTGTGATCGGTCAGGATCAGTACCGCGTCATACGAGGCGACGGCCTGGGGCGTAAGCTCGACCGAGGCGAGGTCAAAGGAATGTTCGCGCATGACCGGAAAGACCGGTACCTGACCATCCGCATAATCGATATGCGCGCCCCAGTCGCGCAGCCGCTCCATCACCAGGACCGAAGGGCTCTCGCGCACGTCGTCCACGTCCCGCTTATAGGCGATGCCAAGGACCAGAAGCCGCGCGCGCGACATGACAAGGCCGCGCGCGTTCAGCGCCTGCAGCGTCTTGCCGACGACATATTCGGGCATCGAGGCATTGACCTCTCCCGCGAGCTCGATGAACCGGGTGTGGATGCCGTATTCCCGCGCCTTCCACGTCAGGTAGAAGGGATCGACGGGGATGCAATGGCCACCGATGCCCGGTCCGGGATAGAAGGCCTTGAAACCGAAGGGCTTGGTCGCGGCGGCGTCGATCACCTCGAAGATGTCCAGCCCCATGCGCTGGGCGACGATCTTCAATTCGTTCACCAGCCCGATATTCACGGCGCGATAGATGTTCTCCAGCAGCTTGACCATTTCAGCCGCGCGGGACGAACTGACCGGAACCACCGTGTCGATGAAGGTCGAGTAAAGCGCCACGCCCGCGCGTTGCGAGGCTTCGTCATCCGCGCCAACGACCTTCGGGATGCGGCTGGTGTCGAAATCGGGATTGCCGGGATCTTCGCGTTCCGGCGAATAGGCAAGGAAGGCGTCCTGACCGGGAGTCAGCCCGGCCGCGACCAGCCGGGGTGCAAGCACTTCGGCGGTGGTGCCTGGCCAGGTCGTGCTTTCCAGGGCCAGAAGCTGGCCCGCGCGCAGATAAGGCCCAAGGGAATCCATCGTCGAAGTGACGAATTGCAGGTCGGGTTCGCGGTGCTTGTCCAGCGGCGTTGGCACGCAGATCAGCAGCGCGTCGCATTCTGCGGCGCGGCTGTAATCGCAGGTTGCCTCGAACCCGCGCGCGCGCATGGCGCGGATCGCGTCGGCGGGGATGTGGCGGATCGGGCTTTCCCCGGAATGAAGCTGGCGCACGCGCTCGGGCAGGATGTCGAAGCCAAGGACCGGCAGCCCGATCTCGGTGATGCGCATGGCCAGTGGAATGCCGACATATCCCAGCCCGACGATGCCGACGCGTGCCGTCCTGTCCGCGATCTTCTTCAGCAGTTCGTCAAGCATCGGGGCCTCGTTCGCAGCGTCGGACCCGACCTAGCACGGCACGCCTGACCGCACCATAGCGGCGACCGGCAGGCCGGGCGCCGGTGTCACAGGAAGCGCGCACTTTCCGCGTCTTGCAGCGGATAGACGATCAACCCGCTTTCGCGTCCACGCACCTGCACCATCTGCCCGGCCAGGTCGGCCCAGGGACGGTCCTGCGCCTGCATGACCTCTTGCGAGGCGACGATCGGGGCGTGCAGGTCCTTGGACACCCCTTCAAGCCGGCTGGCCACGTTGACCGTATCGCCGATCGCGGTTTCGCTGAGATTGCCGGAAAAACCCATGCTGCCGATGATGGCGGAACCGGCATGGATGCCGATGCCCACGTCGATGCGCACGCCCATGTTCCTTATCAGCTCCTCGTTCAACGCGGCGACATTGCGCCGGATCTGGGCGGCGCTGCGCAGCGCCGACTGGCTGGCGACGTTCAGGTCGGTGTCGATCCCGAAGACGGCCATGGCCCCGTCGCCGATGAACTTGTCGACCCTGCCGCCATTCGCCGCGACGGCGTTGCCGACAATGTCGAAATACAGGTTCAGCAGAAAGACCACGTCATAGGGCAGATGCCGCTCACTCAGCGTGGTGAAGCTGCGCAGGTCGCAGAACAGGACCGCGATTTCATGTTCGCGGGGCGGCATGGCCTGCCCTTCGGCGGCATGGGTCCGGGGCGGCTCGACCAGGCGTGCGACGGTGACGGCGGCGCGGGGGCGCAGCTGGCAGGCCAGTCGCACATCCGGCCCGGCCTGGATCCGCGCCAGCGTCGCGGCCTCAAGCGGGCTGGGCAGCGGCAGGGGCTCGTCGCTGGCCATGATCCGCACCCTGCAGGTCGAACAGCGCCCGTTTCCACCGCAGACCGAATAATGCGCGATGCCATTCGCCCAGCTTGCCTCAAGGATCGACATGCCGGGATTGGCGCGCGCCTGTTCGCCGCCCAGATAGCTGATCTCGATCTGGCCCGACCGTCCCAGGAACGCGCGCAGCTGGCGCAGGATCAGGACCATCGCGATCAGCAGGATCCATCCCGTTCGCAGCCCGGTCGAGATCATCGCGATCCGGTTCGAGCCAAGATAGGCCTCGGGCAAGGGTGGCAGAGGGGGATGCATCGACATTTCTTCGCGCGCGATGCGGTCCACCGTCTCGACCCCCGCCACGCCATAGCCGATCAGCGCCAGCACCGGCAGCAGGACCGCCGCGGCGACGATACCGGTGCGGATGCGCCGGAAGCCGGGATTGGTCGCCAGCACGCGCCCAAGACCATAGCAGCCGTGAACCCAGACGATCACCAGTGCCACGGATTGCTGGATCGACATGATCGGGTTGTCGTGCCACTGCGCTGTCAGCACCATCCGGTAGCTGGGTTCAAGCCCGCGCAGCGGTTCCTGCAGGCGCATCGCCATCGCGTGGTCGATCAGCAGATAGGGGATCAGCAGGCCCAGGATCAGAAGGATCAACTCGCCCAGCGGCATCTGCAGCGTTCGCCGCGAATACAGCGTCCAAAGCGACAGCCCGGCATGGATCAGGCAAGAGCCATAGAACAGCACCGTGCCCGGCAGCGTGCGCCACGGCATGGCCAGCCATTGTCGCGCATCCTCGGCCAGCGGGATCGAGGCGATGAGCAGTGAATGGTTCGTCAGGTGCATGATGACGAAGCACAGGATCACGCTGCCCGAGATCTGCCGCGCCAGAAGCATGGCCGGACCGCTGCGTCCCGGAAAGGCACCGCCCGCGCCATCGGGGGAAACCGCGCTCATGATCGCACCATCCGGCAGGGCCGTCGCGCTGCAGGGGCGGCGCGGCGGGAACGGGCAGCAAGCCGAGATGGCATCACGCTTTGCCGGTCCTTTCCGGATCGGGGGAAGCGAGTGCCCTGGCCGCGATAAGCTGTTCGGTCGTCCATGCCAGACGCTCCGCCAGCACGCGCATCATGTGCACGCATATGCTGCTGTCTTCCGAAAGGATCTTCAGGAAATACTTTGGTTCAATTGAAAGCACGTCAAGGTTCTCGGCGGCGCGCACGGTGGCCGTGCGGCTGCCCCCGCAAAGCAGGGCGATTTCGCCGATGATGTCGCCGACACCAAGCTCGGCCACCTTGATCGCGCGCCCGTCGTCATCCGACAGCACATCGACCCGGCCAGCGATGATGATATAGGCCGTATCGGCATCGTCGCCCTTGCGAAACAGCACTTCGCCCTTGTCAAAATGCACCCGATGGGACGCGAAGGCCAGTTTCTTCAACCGCCCGATCTCGATGCAGGAGAACAGCGGTGCCTGTCGCAGCGCGTTCACTTCGTCACTCAGCGCCATCTCGGGCCTCATGTAAACACCATCGTGCTGTCCGACTTCTGCGCCGCTTTCAGATCGCAGAAGCTTCCGTCGAACTCGACGCTGCCGCGGTCGAAGATGATGACGCGCTGGAACAGGTGGGCCATGCGCGTGTTCGACAGCACCCAGATCACCGCCGGCTTTTCCTCGTGGCGTTGCAGGGCTTGCAGGGTCGCCCCAACGATAGCCTCGTGCTGGCGAGGGTCAACCGCGGAAAGCGCCTTGTTCAGCACATAATACTCGGATTGCCGGATCAGCGCGCGCGCCAGGCTCAGCCTTTGGCGCTGCGCAAGGTTCAGGCGCCGCCCGGAAATGCCAACGTCCTCTCCCAGGCCAAGGCGCAGGATGTCCTGCGAGACGCCCGCCTGGCGCAGGTATCCCACGATCAGGTCGAACAGCTTGCGCTGTGTCTCGGGGTTGTTGCGGGCAAGCTTGCCGAACAGGATGTTCTCGATCACGCGGGCGGCGTCGTTATAGGTGTCGGGCTGATAGGGGGTGATCAGCGCGCGCAGTTCCTTTGGCAGCGCCTCGGCCAGCATGGCGCGGGCCTTGACCACCTTGTCGCTCAGCGCGTCGCTGAGCAGGCCCAGCCGCATCTGCACTTCGTTATAGGACAGGCTCAGCGTCAGCATCCGGAAACGGTCGTCGGGCTTTGCATCCACCAGCCTGCCGCGATGGGTGCGGGCGACGAGCTGGCGCAGTTCGGGGATGTCCTGCGGGTTCAGGAAGGGCATCTGCGCGAAAAGCGTTTCGTCCTCGCCCTCGTCGCCGACCAGTTCCAGAATGTTCTCGGCCATTTCGTGGCCAAGGTCGAACAGATCGCCTGCCAGCCCAAGATCGTCCCCGATCTTGCGGGCAGCGTCGCTGCGCAGGATGGTCGTGCCCGCATCGGGCGAGGCAAGCTCGCCGAACAGCAGGTTCTCGCCCAGACTGGCGCGCGAGTTGTAGCGCTGGGTATCGAAATGCTCGATCGGGATCTTGGCGGCCCCGCTGGCCTGATCCGCACGCAGGCGGTGGCGCAGGCTGACGATGACGGATTTCAGATGCTCGTGCTCTCCCGGTGCCAGCCGGGCGCGCAGGCCCATGCCCATGACATCCGGCGCAAGCCCTGTCGTCTCAAGCGCGGAGACGATGGCCGCGTCAAGATCGCGCGCCCCGTCGGCCGTGGGGGGGACCAGCGCCCGATCGATCCAGTCCGCATCCACCGGGAATTCGGCATTGCCCGAAGCGCGAGCTTCGGTCAGTTCCCAGCGCGCCCGGCGGGCGGCCAGCGCATCCGTTGCCTCGGGGACGGAATAGGGCGCGTGGCGCAGGCCATAAAGCAGGTTGTCGTAAAGGCTGCCCTGAAAGAAGTAATCCTGCTGCGTGATATAGGTGATGCGGCGGCCCAGCAGGTATTCGGGCATATCCTCGATCGGCTCGCCCGCGACGGTCATGCGGCCGCTGGTCGGCCAGACCGCGCGGCCCATGACGGCTGCCATCACCTCGGCCCCCGAGCCGGTATTGTCGATCATCGCCACCGTCTCGCCATGCGCAAAGGACAGCGACACGCGGTCCAGCAGCTTTTCGCCAGCGCCGTCCTCCTGCACCTCAAGCGCCGAGGCGGTCAGCGGCGCTCCAAGCGCTCCCGTTTCCAGGCTGAGGCAATGCAGGCGCTCGTCGATCAGCATGGGGGCACGGAACTGCTCGACCACGGTTTCGCATTTCACGCGCACATCCTGACGGGCCTGGTCCCAGTCGATCAGCTCTTTCAGGGGGCCGGGCAAGTCCTTGTAGGCGTTGATGACGGCGACAAGCTGGCCCACATCCAGCTCTCCCTTGATCGTCAGGTAGCCACCGAACGAATAGAAGACGAAGGGCGTGATCTGTGCCAGGAAGTTGTTCAGGAACTTGACCATGAACTTCCACTGATACAGGTCGTAGCGGATCTTGAAGATCCGGCCCAGCCGGGCGCTGATATCGGCGCGTTCGTAATTGGTCGTGTCCATCGCGTGGATGGTCGAGATCCCGTCCATCAGCTCGCCGATGCGGCCCGAAAGCTCGCGCGCGGTCAATTGCCGCTGGCGTCCCAACTCGATCAGGCGGCGGCGCATGCGGGGAATGATCGCGACCTGGATGCCGGCGATGAAACCCGCGACCGCGCCCAGCCACAGGTTCTGCACGCAGATGAAGATCATCGCCATCAGCGCCTGCCCGGTCAGCATCACCGGCTGCACAAAGGCGTCGCCGGTAAAGCCGCCCAGCGGCTCGACCTCGTCCTTGATCATGCTGGCGGCTTCGGCGGGCTTGATGCGTCGGAACTGCTGGGGCGGAAAGCGCAGGATGCGATCGACCAGCTGATAACGCACCCGGCGCAGCAGGCGTTCGCCCATGCGGCCCTTGAAGGTGTTGATGTAATACTTGAAGAGCCCGTTGATGATGACCAGCGACAGGAAGGTGAAGCTTAGCGCCATCAGCATCGGCATCCGCTCCAGCGGTACGCCTTCGAAAAGCACCACCTGGCCGAAGACCGGCAAGTCAGGGGCGATGCGCATGAAGATCTGGGTCGAGGTGGCGGTTTCGAACCCCTGGCCCTGGATGGGGCCGTTGACGATCTGCTTGGGCAGGTCGAACGAGATGTAATAGGGGATCATCGAGATGACGACGATGAACAGAATCCAGATCTGCGAACGTCGCGTATAGGTCCAGATGAACCGGGTGAGACCTTGTTCCATCGCTATTCCTGCCTGGCGCCCGGTCGCGACGCTGCCGGGACGGCGTCACGAGGGGTCGTTTCGGATCGTTGGCGATTGCGTCCGACGATTGCAAGTGCTTGTGTCGCATGGCTCCTTCGCCGTCCACCCGTTCCCAGCCCGACATGGCCCGACCAGATGAGGATTGCCCTTTACGCCCCGCTGAAATCCCCGGATCATCCGGTTCCTTCCGGGGACCGGACGATGGCGCGCCTGCTGATGCGCGCCTTGGCACTTGCGGGCCATGAAGTGCGGCTGGCATCGGATCTGCGGGTGTTCCTGAAGGCGCCGGATCAGGGACTTCTGAACGACGCGCGCAGCGCTGCCGCGGCCGAAATCACGCGGATCGACCGGCTTTGGCGGATGCAGGGCGCGCCCGAGCTGTGGCTTTGCTATCACCCCTATTACAAATCCCCCGACCTGATCGGGCCGGTGCTTTGCCGCCGCTTCGGGGTTGCCCATGCCACGGTCGAGGCGTCGTGGTCGCGCCGACGCAATCTCGGCGACTGGGCCGAGGCGCAGTCCGAGGTCGTCGGGATGCTGAAATCCGCCGCGGCGAACGTCTCGCTGACTGCACGGGATGCGGCGGGGCTTGAGGCGCTGGGCGTCGGTGTCCGTCGCCTGCCGCCCTTTGTCGATGTCGCGCCCTTCATGGCCGCACCCCGGCCGGTTGCGGGCCATCTTGTCACCGCAGCCATGATGCGTCCGGGGGATAAGTTGTCCAGCTATTGCGCGCTGGCGCGGGCGCTGGGCAGGGTGCCCGGCGACTGGCGGCTGTCGATCGCCGGGGATGGCCCGGCACGCCCCGAGGTTGAAGCAGCCTTCGCGTATCTTGGTCCCCGCGTCGTCTTTCATGGCCAGCTGGACCAGCCGCAACTTGCCGCGCTTCTGGCGCAGGGGTCGCTTTACCTGTGGCCGGGGCATGGCGAGGCCTTTGGCCTTGCCGCGCTTGAGGCGCAGGCGGCTGGTCTGCCGGTCGTCAGTGAAAATACCGCCGGTGTCCCCGAGGTGGTGCAGGACGGCGAAACCGGACTGCTGACGCCCGAAGGCGACGTGTCGGCCTATGCCGCTGCGGTGACCGGACTGCTGGCAGATCCTGCCCGCCGCGAGCGGATGGCCGTGGCGGCGCGGCGCTTTGCGCAAGGCGAGCGCAGCCTTGAGCGTGCGGCCGTCCTTCTCGACTCGATCCTTGAAAAGGTGCAGCGATGATCCAGGTATTTCGCCGCGCCCTTGCCGCCGCCTCCGATCAGGGCCGGGTCCTGCGCTTCTGGCTGCGCGACGATGACGCCACCCGGCCCGGACCAAGGCTTGAGCGGCTGATCTCGCTCTGCGAGCGGCATGGAGTTCCCCCGACGCTGGCGGTGGTGCCGGCGGGGCTTGACCCGGCTCTGGGAGGGCTGCTGACGGGGGATGCGCGCGTCGCCCTGCATGGCTGGTCGCACCGGAACCATGCCGGTCCCCGCGAAAAGAAGCAGGAGCTTGGCCCCCATCGTCCCGCGGCCGAGGTGCTGGCGGAACTGGCAGAGGGCAGGGACCTGCTGGGCCGGGTCTTTCCGGGCCGGGTGCTGGACCTGCTTGTGCCGCCGTGGAACCGCATTGCACCCGCCGTGGCCGAGGGGCTGCCGGGCATCGGTATCCGCGCCCTTTCCGCCTATGGCAGGATCAACGCACGGGCGCTGCCGGTCCTGAATGCCGATATCGACCCGATCGACTGGCGTGCGCGGCGCAGTCTGCGTGATCCCGCGCTCTTGTGGCAGAAGCTGGCACTTCGGGCGCAGATCGACCGTCCCATCGGCATCCTGACCCATCACCTGGATCACGACGAAGCTGTGTGGCAGTTTCTTGACCTGCTGATGGGGATGACCGCAGGACCGCATTGCCGCTGGATCACCCCCGAGGAGATGATGCCCGACTTGCTCTCCAAGGGCGTTACCAGCTTTTCCAGTCGATCAGCAGACCGGGCCGGTCCCTGAACCTTTGAAGTTCGGCCACGGGTGCGCGGCGGGGCAGGTGCCCGGCCAGAATGTCATGCGCGGCCATCGACGCTGGGCAAAGCCGGGCGAACAGCGTGAAGATCAGCGGGCCCGTCACCCACCACGCAGGCGCGCGGGGCAAGGCCGCCACGGCATCGGGCAGGGTGCGGATCAACGCGCGCAACGCCGGATGGGCCTGCGGAGTCGAGATCAGCGCATTCGTCAGCAGGACCGGCCCGCGCCCGGTGACGCGGGGCGTATCCTCGGCCAGAGAGGACAGGCCGCAGGGGGGCAGGAAGTGATCGAAATCCATGTCATCGCGCGCGGGATAGAAATCTGCATCCAGATAGATGCCCCCTTGGGCATCAAGCACCAGATAGCGGGCGACATCGACGGCACCGGGGTAATCCCCCTCGGCCAGCATTCGGCGATAGACCGGATGGTCGGTGGCGCCGATCCGCTCCAGCGCCGCTTCGTCCCACAGGCAATAGGCGCGCCCCTGTCGTGCACACCATGCCTGCCAGGCGACCAGCGACGGGGGGCGGGGCAGGGAGCCGATCCAGATCTGGTGCAGGATGCGGGGAACGGGTGCCAGGGCCATCTCTGCCGCCTGTCTGCGTTCCATCGGGTCAAGCACCGCCATTGGCAGAAGCGCGTCAAGCGCCGGTCCCTGGCTTGCCTGCCAGCCCAGCTTGTCGATCAGGCGACCCTCGGCCCGTGCAAGGTGCAGAAGTGCCGCATGAAGGCGCCGGGGCAGGCCGGCAAGTGTAAGGGGACCCATGGGTGCATCACCCGTTACAGTCGGTTCTGCCTCAAGCAGCTGGGCCAGGGTGCGCGCATCGTCGAACCGGCCGGTACGGGTCAGCTGCGCCAGCACTTCAAGCTGCGCGTCGAACCAGTGCTTGTCCCTGCCTTCCGCCATGATCCGGATGCCTTTCTGATGTCCCGCGCCATCCCTCGACGGCGCGCATCACGAACCGGCATGGACAGACCCCGGATGCTTGACTAGCATTCCCGCCAAGGATTTACAGCCGAGAACGGCCCGGCCCAGATGACCCAAAGCCGAGATCTATTGCGCATCGAGAACCTCAACGTGGGGTTCTCGTTCTATGGGGGCCGGATCGACGCCGTGCGCGGCGCTTCGCTGCGTGTGCTGCCGGGACGGATCACGACACTGGTGGGGCAGTCAGGCTCGGGCAAATCGGTGATTGGCCGCGCGATCATGGGGCTGCATCCGACCCATGCCGAAACTTCGGGACGCATCCTGTTCGACGATCCGCATCTTCAGGACCATGGGGTGGTCGACCTGGCGACGCTGCCGCCCGATGGCACCAGGATGCGGGCCATCCGGGGAAACCGCATCGGGATGATCTTTCAGGAACCGATGAGTTCCTTTTCGCCTGTCCACACCATCGGCAACCAGATCGACGAGGCGCTGCGCATCCATTCCGTCCTGACCCCGCGCGAGCGCGCCGAACGGATCGAGCAGATGCTGGCGGATGTCGGCTTCTCGCATCCTCGGCAGGTCGTGGGACGCTATCCCTTCGAGATGTCGGGGGGGATGCGCCAAAGGGCGATGGTCGCGCAGGCGCTGATCTGCGATCCGGCCCTGCTGATCGCCGACGAACCGACGACCGCACTGGACGTGACCATTCAGGGGCAGCTTCTGAACCTGCTGCGCAAACTGCAGGAACAAAGGGGCATGGCGATCCTGCTGATTACCCATGACCTTGGCGTGGTGGCGAACCTCGCCGACGAGGTGGTGGTGATGTATCGCGGAGAGGTCGTGGAATCTGGTCCGACCGAGCCGATCTTCCGCCGTCCCAGCCATCCCTATCTGCAAGCGCTGATGCAGGCGGTTCCACATTTCGACATGGCGCCGGGGGAAAGGCTGCGACCGCTGGTGCCGGTCAAGGTCGACGGTTCGGCGCTGGGCGTAGCGCGCCCCAAGCAAGGGGATGGACCCCTGCTTGAGGTCAGTGGCCTGACCAAGTCGTTTCGACCCCGCGATGGCGGGATGTTCCGCACGCCCCCTCCGGTCCGGGTAGTGTCGGATGTGGGTTTCACCATCCGGCGCGGGCGCACTCTGGGGCTGGTCGGCGAATCCGGATCGGGCAAGACCACGGTGGGCAAACTGATCGTCCGCGCCATCACTCCGGATGCGGGGCAGGTGCTGCTGGACGGACAGGACATGCTGGCCGCCAAGGGGGATGAGTTGATGGCGCTGCGGCGCCGTGTGCAGATGGTTTTTCAGGATCCGGTCTCATCCCTGTCGCCGCATATGACGATCGGCAACATCCTGACCGAACCGCTGGAGGTCCATGGCGTCGGCGACCGCGCCAGCCGCCGCGATCTGGCCCGCGACCTGATCCGTGCCGTCGGCCTACCCGAGCGCGACCTTGCGCGCTATCCGCACAGCTTCTCGGGCGGGCAGCGCCAAAGGATCGGTATCGCCCGCGCACTGGCGCTGGGCCCCGAACTGATTGTCTGCGACGAGGCGACTTCGGCGCTGGATGTTTCTGTCCAGGCGCAGGTGCTGAACCTGCTCAAGGATCTGCAGCGCGACCTGGGGCTGACCTATCTGTTCATCTCGCATAACCTTGCGGTCGTGAACTACATGTCCGACGACGTGGCGGTGATGCAGGCCGGCCGGATTGTCGAGATCGGCCCGCGCGAGATCATCATGAAAAACCCCGTCCATCCCTATACCCGCGCGCTGCTGGCGGCGGTGCCCTATCCCGACCTGGACCGGCCGCTGGATTTCGCGGCGCTGGGCGCCAACGCCAAGCCCTCGGGCTGGGCGCCCGCATTCCACGGACCGGCGCTTGAGCCGATGGACCTGGGATCGGGCCATCTGGTGTTGGTGCGCCCGGACGCGTCGCGGGCGGAGATCATGGCATGACCCGCCTGTCGCGCCGCGAAGCGCTGGCCCTGCTGGCGGCGGGTGCGACCCTGCCCGGCGCGTTGCGGGCCGAGCCGCAGATTTTTCGCGGCCCGCCCTCGCTTCACGCCCGCATTCTGTCGGGCGAGCTGCCCCCGGTCGGGCACCGGCTGCCGATGATCCCCCGCGTCATCCGCCTTGAGGGAGAGGAGAGCGCCCCCGGCCGCTATGGCGGTCGCCTGCGCATGCTGATCGGCGGCGCGCGCGACATCAGGCACGTCCCGGTGATGAGCTATTCGCGGCTGGTGGGTTATGACCGGAACTTCATCATCCAGCCGGATATTCTGGAACGCTTTCACGTCGCGAACGAGCGTATCTTTACCTTCCGCCTGCGGCGCGGGCACCGCTGGTCGGATGGCAGCCCCCTGACGGCCGAAGATTTCCGTTTCGCATGGGAAGATATCGCCCTTCATCCCGAAATGTCGCGCAGCGGTCCCCCGGCCGAGATGCGCGCCGCCGGGGATCCGCCGCGCTTCGAGGTGCTGGACGATCTGACGGTGCGCTATTCCTGGGACAGCCCGAACCCGGCCTTCCTGTCGCGGCTGGCGGCGCCGGTTCCGCCGCGACTGGTGTTGCCCGCAGCCTATCTGCGCCAGTTCCACGCGGATTATCAGACGCCCGAGGAACTCAAGCGCCATGTCATCGCCGAACGTGTCGATGACTGGGTGGCCTTGATGCAGAAGATGTCGCGCCAGAACCGCCCCGAGAACCCGGCATTGCCGACGCTTGAGGCATGGATGCCGATGACCGTGCCGCCCGCCGACCAGTTCGTGTTCGACCGCAATCCTTATTTTCACCGCGTCGACCACACCGGGCAGCAATTGCCCTATGTCGACCGGTTGGAGCTGAACGTCAGCTCCTCGGACCTGATCCCGGCCAAGACGGGCGCGGGGGATTCCGATCTTCAGATGCTGGGCCTTGATTTTGCGGATTACACCTATCTCAAGCAGGCCGAGAAGCGGTTCCCGATCCGGCTGGACCTGTGGAAGCGGATCCAGGGCTCGCGCATGGCGCTGGTTCCGAACCTGAACTGCCGTGACCTGCCGTGGCGCGACGCGATGCGCGACCTGCGCTTTCGCCGCGCGCTGTCACTGGGCGTCGACCGGCACGAAATCAACATGGTCGTTTTTTTCGGGCTGGCGGCGGAAGGGGCGAATACCGTCCTGCCCGAAAGCCCGTTCTTTCGCCCCGAGCTTGCGACGCTTTGGGCCACGCATGATCCCGATCAGGCCAACCGCCTGCTGGACGAGGCGGGCTTCGCGCGTGAGGGCCGGGGCCTGCGCCGCCTGTCGGACGGGCGGCCGATGCAGCTGATCGTCGAAACCACCGGCGAAAGCAGCCTGCAGACCGACCTGCTGCAACTGATCGACGGCCATTGGCGCGAGATCGGGATCCAGCTGATCCCTCGTGTCAGCCAGCGTGACCTGTTCCGCAGCCGGGTCATGGCCGGGCAGGTGGTCATGGCCGCGTGGGAGGGACTGGACAACGGCATCCCGAATGCCGACACGCCGCCCACGGCCTTTGCCCCGGTCTCGGACGACCAGATACAATGGCCGCTGTGGAGCGTCCATCACCTCTCGGGCGGCACTGCGGGCGAGGCGCCGGACCTGCCTGCCGCGCAGGAATTGCTGGCGCTCTACAAGGAATGGCAATCCAGCGCCGAGGTCTTTCGCCGGGAAGATGTCTGGCGGCGGATCCTGGAGCTGTGGGGCGAGCAGGTCTTTACCATCGGCACGGTCAACCAGACCCTGCAACCGGTGGTGCGCCGCGCCGATCTGCGCAACATGCCGCAGAAGGCTCTGTATGGCTATGACCCGACCGCGTATCTGGGGATCTACATGCCCGATACATTCTGGCTGGAGAATGAGCCGCGGGAGGGTACGGCATGATCCGCTATCTGATCTGGCGCGTCGCGGTGATGGTCCCGACGCTGGTGCTGATCTCGATGCTGGTCTTTACCATCATCGAGCTGCCCCCCGGCGACTATTTCGAAAGCTATGTGCAGGAACTGCGCGCCATGGGCGAGGAAGCGGACCTGCAGGAGATCGAGGATCTGAAGGCCCGTTACGGCTTCGATCAGCCGATGCCTGTCCGTTACCTGCACTGGGTCACGGGAATGCTGCACGGCGATTTCGGCTATTCCTTCGAATACCGGATGCCGGTCAGCGAGGTGGTGGCCAGCCGCATGTGGCTGACGGTGCTGGTTTCGATGGTGACGATCATCGTGACCTGGGTGATTGCCTTTCCGATCGGCATCTATTCGGCGACGCATCAATACAGCTGGGGCGATTACGGCCTGACCTTCCTAGGCCTGCTGGGTATCGCCATTCCGAATTTCATGCTGGCGCTGATCCTGATGTATTTCGCCAATGTCTGGTTCGGCGTGTCGATCGGCCACCTGATGGACCGAGAATTCGTGAACCAGCCGATGAGCTGGGAAAAGGCGCGCTCGATCATGTCGCATCTTTGGATCCCGGTGCTGATCATCGGGACGGCGGGCACCGCGGGGATGGCGCGGCGGTTGCGCGCGAACCTGCTGGACGAGTTGGGCAAGCAATATGTCGTCACCGCCCGCGCCAAGGGTCTGCATCCCTTTCGCGTGCTGGTCAAATACCCGCTGCGACTGGCGCTGAACTTCTTCATTTCGGATATCGGCTCGATCCTGCCCGCCATCGTCTCGGGGGCCGAGATCACGGCGATCGTGCTGTCGCTGGAAACCACGGGGCCGCTGCTGATCCGGGCGCTGCAATCGCAGGACATGTATCTGGCGGGGTCGTTCCTGATGTTCCTGGCCTTCCTGACCGTCATCGGCGTCCTCGTCTCGGATATCGCGCTGGCGATTCTTGATCCGCGCATCAGGCTGGCCGGAGGGGCGACCAAGTGATCGGACTTCCCCCACCCGGTGCGCCCCTGCCGCACGGCGTTTCGCAGGCGCCATTCGACCCCGTCGCCGATCAGGCGGCCGAAGGCGGCAAGCTGGCCGAGGCCTCGCAATTGCGGATCATGTGGTGGAAGTTCCGGCGGCACAGGATCGCGCTGCTGTCGGCGGTGTTTCTGGTGCTGATCTATCTGTCTGCGATCTTTGCCGAGTTTCTCGCGCCTTACGGCCTGCACAGCCGCGACACCGCCAACATCTATGCGCCGCCCCAGCGCGTCCACCTGTTCCACGAAGGCAGCTTCGTCGGCCCATTCGTCTATGGCCGCAGCATGACGCTGGACATGGAAAACCTGCGCCGGGTCTATACCGAGGATCGCAGCAACCCGCAGAAGCTGCGCTTTTTCTGCCGGGGTGACGAATACCTGCTGATGGGGCTGGTTCCGGGCCAGCGGCATCTGGTCTGCCCGCCCGAAAACGGGACCGTCTTTCTGCTGGGCACCGACCGGTTGGGTCGCGACATCCTGTCACGGATCATCCACGGCGCGCGGATCTCACTGACCATCGGCATTCTGGGCGTCGCGATGAGCTTCGTGCTGGGCATCGTGATCGGCGGGCTTGCGGGCTACTACGGTGGCTGGATCGACGCCATCGTCCAGCGCATGATCGAGGTGCTGCAATCCATCCCCTCGATCCCGCTTTGGATGGCGCTGGCCGCGATCATGCCGGTGACCTGGAGCCCGCTGCTGGTCTATGCAGGGATCACCGTGATCCTGGGAATGCTGGACTGGACCGGCCTTGCCCGCGCCGTCAGATCGAAGCTGCTGGCGCTGCGCGAGGAAGACTATGTCCAGGCCGCGCAGATCCTTGGCGCCAGTCCTGGCCGCATCATCGGGCGGCACCTTGTGCCGGGCTTCATGTCGCACCTTGTCGCTTCGGCTACGCTGACCATTCCGGGAATGATCCTGGGCGAGACCGCGCTGAGCTTTCTTGGCCTTGGCCTGCGCCCCCCCATCACCAGTTGGGGCATCCTTCTGACCGAGGCGCGCAGCGTCAACACGCTGGCGCTGTATCCCTGGCTTCTGTTCCCCGTGATCCCCGTCACGCTTGTCATTCTCGCCTTCAACTTCCTGGGTGACGGATTGCGTGACGCCGCCGACCCCCTGCGTTAAGAGAGCCTCATGACCACTCGCCTCAGGGACGCGCGCGTCCTGCTTTACAGCCACGACACATTCGGACTGGGCCATCTGCGCCGCTGCCGCGCCATCGCGAATGCGCTGGTCGAGGCTTATAGCGGGCTGCAGGTGCTGATCATCTCGGGCGCGCCGATCGCGGGGGCTTTTGACTATCGCGCCCGCGTCGACTTCGTGAAGATCCCCAGCGTCATCAAGCTGCGGAACGGGGAATATACCTCGCTGGCCGAGCATGTGGACCTGTCCGACACGCTGAAGATGCGCCGCGCGATGATCCTGGAGACCGCACGCAGCTTTCGACCCGATGTCTTCATCGTCGACAAGGAGCCGATGGGCCTGCATGGCGAGGTCGAAGAGACCCTGGCCTGGCTCAAGGACGAAGGCTGCAGGCTGGTGCTTGGTCTGCGCGAGGTCATGGACGCGCCCCAGCTTCTGGCGGCCGAGTGGAAGCGCAAGAACCTGATCCCGCGCATCTGCAAGTATTTCGACGATATCTGGGTCTATGGCCCGCGCGGCTTTCACGACCCGCTGGCCGGGGTGGTCGTGCCTGCCGAGTTGCGCGAGCGGATGCGCTATGTCGGCTTTCTCAAGCGGCGGTCGCGGGGGGCGGTTCCGCGGGCGGCGAAGCAGCCCTATGTTCTGGTGACGCCCGGCGGGGGCGGCGACGGGGCCGATCTGGTCCGCGACGTGATCCGGGCCTATCGCCATCATCCCGATTTGCCGCAGCGGGCGCTGATCGTCCTTGGGCCCTATATGCCGGCGGAACAGCGCAGCGAGTTTCGCGATGCGGCCGCCGAGATCCCGACGATCGAGATCATGGATTTCTCGCCGCGGATGGAAGATCTGATGGCCCATGCCGAGGCCGTGGTCTGCATGAGCGGCTATAACACCTGGTGCGAAGTCCTGTCCTTCGACAAGCCGACGCTGATGGTCCCGCGCACCGAACCCCGAGAGGAGCAGCTGATCCGCGCCTGCCGCGCCAGCGAGCTGAACGCCGCGACCATGCTGCTGCCGGAAGAGGCGGCGGACCATGTGCAAATGGCGGGCAAGATCCGGGCGCTTTCGACGCAACTGCCGCCCTCGGTCGGTTATCCGCATCCTGATCTGGACGGATTGCCGAACATCATCCGCATCGTCGGTGAATGGCTGCGGCCCAAGCGGGTCTCCGAGGCGCTCGCGATCTGATGAGCCGGGGAAAGATCGTCGTTCTGCTGAAAGGCTATCCACGCCTTTCGGAAACCTTCATTGCGCAGGAACTGCGTGGGCTGGAAAAGGCCGGGATGCAGCTTCGGCTGGTCTCGATGCGGCATCCGACCGATACCCGCCGTCATCCGATCCATGACGAGATCGAGGCACCGGTGACATACCTGCCCGAATACCTGCATCACGAACCGCTGCGTGTGCTGCGCGGGATTGCCCGTGTCGCGGGTCGGCGCGGCTTCTGGCAGGCAGGGCGACGGTTCCTTGCGGACCTTGCCCGTGATCCCAGCCGAAACCGCATCCGCCGCTTTGGACAAGCCGCTGTGCTGGCGGCGGAATGGCCCGCCGATGCGGAATGGCTGCATGTGCATTTCCTGCACACCCCCGCCTCGGTCGGCAGCTATGCCAGCAGGATCATCGGGACGGGCTGGACGGTCTCGGCCCATGCCAAGGACATCTGGACTTCGCCCGACTGGGATCTGAGCGCCAAGCTGGGCCATGCGGAGTGGTGCGTGACCTGCACGCGCTCGGGGTGGGAGCATCTGCGTTCCCTGGCCCCGGACCCGGCGCGCGTGCATCTCAGCTATCACGGGTTGGATCTTGCGCGTTTCGGCGCGACGGATCGGGCGCATTCGGACCGCGACGGCAGCGATCCCGCCGACCCCGTCCGACTGGTCAGCGTCGGGCGACTGGTGCCGAAAAAGGGATATGACATCCTGATGCAGGCGCTTGCCCAACTGCCCCGCGATCTTGCCTGGCGCTTCGAACATATCGGCGGGGGCCCCGAGGCCGAGCGGCTGAAGCCCCTGGCGCGCGAATTGGGGATCGCGGATCGGATCATCTGGCGAGGTGCGCTGCCCCAACGCGAGGTGCTGGAGCTTTACCGCGACAGCGACCTTTTCGTGCTGCCCTGCCGCATCGCTGCCGACGGCGACCGCGACGGTCTGCCGAATGTGCTGGTCGAGGCCGCAAGCCAGCGCCTGTGCTGTATCGGCAGCGCGATTTCCGGCATTCCCGAACTGTTCAGCGACGGCGAAAACGGCCTGCTGGTCCCGCCCGAAGATGCAGGGGCACTGGCCCATGCGCTGGAGCGGTCGATGCGCGATCCCGCGCTGCGGGCAAGGCTGGGCGCCGCGGCCGAGGCGCGGGTGCGCCGCGATTTCGATTCCGCCGTCAGTGTCCGCGACCTTCGCGCGCTTCTGGGTGCGGCGAAAGGGGGCTGTTCATGCGGGTGATGTTCTATGTCCAGCACTTGCTTGGGATCGGCCATCTGGCCCGCGCAAGCCGCATTGCCGAGGCCTTGGCGGCGGATGGCGCGCAGGTGACGGTGGTGACGGGCGGATTGCCGGTGCCGGGCTTCCCCGCCGCAGGCATCGCCCATCTGGCGTTGCCCGCGATGGCCGTGGGGCAAGAGGGTTTTGGCGATCTGGTCGATGCCGAGGGCAGGGCGGTCGATGACACATTCCGCGAACACCGCCGCGCGCTGCTGCTTGACGCCTTTGCGGCGCTTGACCCGGATGTACTGCTGATCGAGGCGTTCCCCTTTGGCCGCCGCCAGGTCCGGTTCGAGCTTCTTCCCCTGATCCGGGTTGCGCGGGACCGCGCGAATCCGCCCCTGATCCTCAGTTCGGTCCGCGACATCCTGCAGGCCAACCGCAAGCCCGGCCGTGACGAGGAGACGGTCGCCGCGCTAGCCGATTTCGATGCGGTGCTGGTGCATGGCGATCCCGCCTTTTCGCGGATCGAGGAGAGCTTTCCGCTGGCCGCAAGGATCGCTCCGAAGCTGCGTTATACCGGGCTTGTGACACCCCCTCCGCCGGCCGCCGCGGATGAGCGCCATGACATCGTCCTGTCTGCGGGGGGCGGTGCGGTGGGTGCGGATCTGATCCGCTGCGCGATGCAGGCGCGCGCGCTGCTGCCCTTGGACCTGAACTGGTGCGTCCTGACCGGGCCAAACCTGCCGCAGCCAGAGTTCGAGGCGTTCAGCGCCCTGGCCTCGGACCGGCTTGCTGTCCATCGCTTTCGCGCGAACCTGGCCGGGCTGATGGCCAGTGCCCGCGTCTCGGTCTCGCAGGCGGGCTACAATACCGTGGGCGACGTGCTGCGCGCGGGATGCGAAGCGGTGCTGGTCCCCTTTGCCTCGGGTGGAGAGACCGAGCAGACCCTGCGCGCCGAAAAGCTGGCCGCGCGTGGGCTGGCGCTGGTTCTGCCCGAACGGGGGCTGACGCCCGAGGCGCTGGCCGACGCGATCCGCATCGCGCTGGGGCGTTCGGGGCGCGCACGCCCGGCACTGGACCTTGATGGTGCCAGCACCAGCGCCCGCATCCTGCGCGAGATGCAGCAGGCGCGGATCAGCGGATCAATTCGTTCAGGCGCGCCGACGCATCCGGTCCCCTGAACGAGGGGGGACCCAGCGCCACGTTCCGGCAGGGCACTTCTTCGATGATCGCATCGGGCGCGCCATGCGCATGTCCGAACAGCCATTCTCGGGGGCGATGCTTCCGCATCAACCACCCCAGATCCGAGGCAAAGCCGCCCGGATGGCGGTAATCCGGGGGCAGCAGCGACGGGTGCGGCAGGTGATGGGTCACGACGGTCGCCCGCCCCTCGCAGGCGGTCAGCCGGTCGTCCAGCCATGCAAGATGGCGTCGATGGACAGCCTGCAGATCACCGATTTGCAGCGGGCCGCCCGCAGGTGATCGGATGCGGCGAAAGTCGTCCATCCCCTTCGGATCCGCGGGCAGCACGAAGTCCGACCACAAGGTTGCGCATAGGAAAAGTTCTCCGGCGATCCGCAACTCGGCCATCTGGGCGAACCCCACGCCATGCTGGCGGCACAGCTCGGCCAGCGCGGGGTCTGCTTCGGGGTCCAGGTCATAATAGTCGTGGTTCCCCGGCATGACATGGACGGTTCCGGGTGGTGCGCACTTTGCCAGTCGGTCAAGGAAGCGCGGCCATTTGCGCATCGCGGCGTTCGACAGATCACCGGCGACGATGACACCGTCCAGCGATTGCCATTCCGTCGCGTCAAGTTGCTCCAGCGGGTCCAGTCCGTCATGTTTCCACTGGTCGAGATGCAGATCCGCGACTATCAGAACGCGGGCATTGCCTGCGGTCCGGCGGCCTAGCTCGGGGATTGCGGTCAAGGTCTTTTCTCCGTCCTGCGCGGCCTTGCGTCGCCACGCCCGGCAGATTGGCGCGATTGCCCCGGGTGGTCGAGTGAGAACCTATCGTTATGGCGAATTGACGAAAGCCACGTCTTTTTTCACGATGCCGTTACGTCAGATGAAAAGAATCGGCGGGCGCGCGTAAGCTGCCACTTGATCTCTTGGCCGCTTTCGTTTGCATCAGGCGCGAAGAATAACGTCGACATGGGAGGTAATTAAATGTCCATCTTCTCTACCCGGTTCCTCGCCGCATCAGCGCTTGCGCTGATGGCCGCTGCGCCGCTGCATGCAAAGACCTTCGTCTATTGCTCGGAAGGCTCGCCCGAGGGCTTCGATCCGGCACCCTATACCGCCGGCACGACCTTCGATGCCTCGGCCCACGCGATCTACAACCGCCTTGTCCAGTTCAAGCCCGGCACGACCGAAGTTGAACCCGCGCTGGCCGAAAGCTGGGAAGTGTCGGATGACGGGCTGACCTATACCTTCCACCTGCGCAAGGGCGTCAAGTTCCAGTCGAACGACAAGTTCACGCCGTCGCGCGACTTCAATGCCGATGACGTGGTGTTCAGCTTCAACCGTCAGGCCAACGCGGATGATCCGTGGCACGCCTATATCTCGGGCCTGACCTACGAGTATTACAGCTCGATGGAGATGGACAAGCTGATCAAGTCGATCGAGAAGGTCGACGACAACACGGTGAAATTCACCCTGAACCATCCCGAAGCGCCGTTCCTGGCCAACGTCGCGATGCCCTTCGTCTCGATCCTGTCCAAGGAATATGCCGATGCGCTGCAAGCCGCCGGCACGATGGAGGACCTGAACAACGCGCCGATCGGTACCGGGCCGTTCAAGTTCGTGGCCTATCAGAAGGACGCGGTGATCCGTTACCAGAAGAACGCCGATTACTGGGGCGAAGCGCCCAAGATCGACGATCTGGTCTTTGCCATCACGCCCGACGCTTCGGTTCGCCTGCAGAAGCTGAAGGCTGGCGAATGCCACCTGATGCCTTATCCGGCGCCCGCCGACCTGGCCGCGATCAAGGCCGATCCGAACCTGAAGGTGGATGAGCAGGCTGGCCTGAACGTCGGCTATGTCGCCTATAACACCACCGTCGCGCCTTTCGACAAGCCCGAGGTCCGCAAGGCCCTGAACATGGCGATCGACAAGAAGGCGATGATCGACGCGGTCTATCAGGGCAGCGCCGAAGTCGCCAAGAACCCGATCCCGCCGACCATGTGGTCCTATAATGACGCGGTCAAGGACGACGCCTATGATCCCGAAGCCGCGAAGAAGATGCTGGAAGATGCCGGCGTCAAGGATCTGAGCATGGAAGTCTGGGCGATGCCGGTGCAGCGTCCCTATATGCCGAACGCCCGTCGCGCGGCCGAACTGATCCAAAGCGACTTCGCCAAGGTCGGCGTCAAGGTCGATATCGTCAGCTACGAATGGGGCGAATACCTGAAGAAATCCATGGAAGAGGGCCGTAAGGGCGCCGTCATCCTGGGTTGGACCGGTGACAACGGCGATCCGGACAACTTCCTGTCGGTGCTGCTGTCCTGCGCGGCGGCGACGCCGGGCGGTGCGAACCGCGCCTTCTGGTGCAACAAGGAGTTCTCGGACCTCCTGGCCAATGCCAAGAAGACCTCGGACGTCGCCGAGCGCACAAAACTTTACGAAGAGGCTCAGGTGATCTTCAAGGATCAGGCTCCCTGGGCGACGCTGGCCCATTCGGTGCAATATGTGCCGATGGCCAAGAATGTGACCGGTTTCGTGCAGTCGCCCCTGGGTGACTATGCCTTCGATACGGTGGATATCGCCGAATAAGGCAAAACCGGTTTGTAAGTCATGAGGCCGTGCAGGGGTTTCCCCCCTGCGCGGCCCTTAGGTTAGGGTTCTATGATCAAATTCATATTCTCGAAGCTTCTCTATCTGATCCCGACAATGCTTGGGATCACATTGGTTGCCTTCGGTTTCATCCGGCTGCTGCCGGGCGATCCGGTCCTGCTGATGGCAGGCGAACGCGGCGTCTCGCCCGAACGCTATGCCCAGATCTCTGCCCAGCTTGGCTATGACCAGCCGATCTGGCACCAGTATTTGTCTTATCTTGGCGATCTGCTTCATGGCGACCTGGGCCATTCGATCGTGACCAAGAAGCCCGTTCTGGCCGAGTTCCTGACGCTGTTCCCCGCGACGGTCGAGCTTGCCATCGTGGCCATCATCATCGCGACCCTGATCGGCGTCCCCGTGGGCGTCCTGGCCGCGATCAAGCGTGGATCGTGGTTCGACCAGATTTCGATGACCGGCGCCCTTGTCGGTTTTTCTATGCCGATCTTCTGGTGGGGGCTGCTGCTGATCATCTTCTTTTCGGGCATCCTGCAATGGACCCCGGTTTCGGGCCGCATCTCGCTGATGTACTTCTTCCCCCCGGTGACGGGATTCATGCTGATCGACAGCCTGCTGTCGGGGCAGAAGGGGGCATTCCTTTCGGCCGTCAGCCACCTGATCCTGCCATCGATCGTGCTGGCGACGATCCCGCTGGCCGTCATCGCGCGCCAGACCCGTTCGGCCATGCTTGAGGTCATGGGCGAGGATTACGTCCGCACCGCCAAGGCCAAAGGCCTGTCGATGCGCCGCGTCATCGGTGTTCACGCGCTTCGCAACGCGATGATCCCGGTCATCACCACCATCGGCCTTCAGGTCGGCGTGCTGATGGCGGGTGCGATCCTGACCGAGACGATCTTCTCGTGGCCGGGGATCGGCAAGTGGATGATCGATTCGATCTCGCGCCGTGATTATCCGGTGGTCCAGTCGGGCCTGCTGCTGATCGCGGGTATCGTGATGATCGTGAACCTGATCGTGGACCTGACCTATGGTCTCATCAACCCGAGGATCCGCCACAAATGACCGATACCTCCGTCAAAATCTCGGACTCGGCCATCCGTCGCCGGATGTTCAAGGAGTTCTGGTTCTACTTCAGCCAGAACCGCGGGGCCGTCATCGGTCTTGCCGTTTTCGTGTTGCTGGTGCTGACGGCGGTCTTCGCGCCGATTCTGGCGCCGCATGAACCGACCCACCAATTTCGCGACGCGCTGCTGGCGCCGCCCTTCTGGCAGACGGGTGGTCGTCCCGAGTTTCTGCTGGGCACTGACGCCGTTGGCCGGGACATGCTGTCTCGCCTGATCTTCGGGGCGCAATATTCGCTGTTCATCGGCATCGTGGTCGTTGCCATCGCGCTGACCGGCGGCATCATCATCGGCCTGCTTGCCGGCTATTTCGGCGGTTGGGTCGATGCCGTCATCATGCGCGTCATGGATGTCGTGCTGGCATTCCCGTCGCTGCTGCTTGCACTGGTGCTGGTCGCGATCCTGGGGCCGGGGCTGACCAATGCGATGATCGCCATCGCCATCGTCTATCAGCCGCATTTCGCGCGTCTGACCCGCGCCGCGGTGATGGGCGAGAAGGCCCGCGAATATGTCACCGCCGCCCGTGTCGCCGGGGCGGGAAACATGCGCCTGATGTTCAAGACCATCCTGCCGAACTGCCTTGCGCCGCTGATCGTCCAGGCGACGCTGAGCTTTTCGTCCGCGGTTCTCGATTCGGCCGCGCTTGGCTTCCTGGGCATGGGCGCGCAGCCCCCGGCCTCGGAATGGGGCACGATGCTGGCCGAGGCGCGGGAGTTCATCCTGCGCGCCTGGTGGGTCGTGACCTTCCCCGGCCTTGCCATCCTGATCTCGGTCCTTGCGATAAACCTGATGGGCGATGGCCTGCGGGATGCGCTTGACCCGAAACTGAAGCGGAGCTGAGGCATGGCACTTCTTACCATTCGCAATCTCACCGTCCGCTTCGCGACCTCGACCGGCAGCTTCACCGCTGTCGACGGGATCGATGTGCGCGTCGACAAGGGCGAAGTTCTGGCGATCGTGGGCGAATCCGGTTCGGGCAAGTCCGTCTCGATGCTGGCGGCAATGGGGCTTCTGCCCGACACCGCGATGGTCACCGCCGACGAGATGACTTTCGACGGCAAGGACATGCTGCACATGTCCCCCAAAGAGCGGCGCAAGATCATCGGGCGCGAGATCACCATGATCTTCCAGGAACCGATCGCGTCGCTGAACCCGTCCTTCACCACCGGCTATCAGATCGAGGAAGTCCTGCGCTTCAATGCGGGGCTGTCGAAGAAAGCCGCCCATGCCCGCGCGCTCGAGCTGTTCCGCCAGGTCGGCATTCCCGACCCGGAAGAAAAGCTGAAATCCTATCCGCACCAGATGTCGGGTGGGCAATGCCAGCGCGTGATGATCGCCATGGCCATCGCCACCGGCCCGCGCCTGCTGATCGCGGACGAGCCGACGACTGCGCTGGACGTGACCATCCAGAAGCAGATCCTGGACCTGCTGATGGAACTGCAAGAGGAAACCGGCATGGCGCTGATCCTCATCACCCATGACATGGGCGTGGTGGCCGAGACGGCGGACCGCGTGCAGGTCCAGTACAAGGGCAAGAAGATGGAAGAGGCCGACGTCCTCTCGCTGTTCGAGGCCCCGAAGCATCCCTATACCCGCGCGCTGCTGTCGGCCCTGCCCGAAAACGCGACGGGTGATCGCCTGCCCACGGTCGGTAGCTTCCTTGAAGGCGAGGTGCAGCAATGACCGTCATCGTCGAAGGCAAAAAAATTATCCGCGACTATCACGTTCCCGGCTCGCTTTTCCGGCCAGCCCGGACCGTTCGGGCGGTCAAGGGGATCAGCTTTTCGGTCGAGCGGGGCAAGACGCTGGCGATCGTCGGTGAATCCGGCTCTGGCAAGTCGACGCTGGCGCGCATCATTGCGCTGATCGACGAAGCCTCGGGCGGTGAGCTGAAGATCGAGGGCAAGCCCATCGACATCGCCAAGGACAAGCCGACGCGCGAGATGCGCTCCAAGGTCCAGATGGTGTTCCAGAACCCCTATGGCAGTCTGAACCCGCGCCAGAAGATCGGCGACGTGCTGATGGAGCCGCTGCTGCTGAACACCGACGTGCCGGCCGCCGAACGGCGCGAGCGGGCGCGCGACATGCTGGTCAAGGTCGGCTTGCCGGCCGAGCATTTCAACCGCTATCCGCACATGTTCTCGGGCGGTCAGCGCCAGCGGATCGCGATTGCGCGGGCCCTGATGCTGAACCCCACGCTGCTGGTGCTGGACGAGCCGGTCTCGGCGCTGGACCTTTCGGTGCAGGCGCAGGTGCTGAACCTGCTGGCGGACATCCAGTCCGAGTTCAATCTGGCCTATGTCTTCATCAGCCACGATCTGTCCGTCGTGCGTTACATCGCCGATGACGTGCTGGTGATGAACAAGGGCGAGGCGGTCGAGCAGGGCACGCGCGAGGAGGTCTTCGCCAATCCGAAGCACCCCTATACGCGCGAGCTTTTCGCCGCGACCCCGATCACGGATGTCGAGGCGATCCGCGAGAGGGTGGCGCGCCGCAAGGCGATGCGCGCCTCGGCAGTCTGATCTGAAGGGCCCGGTTTCGACCGGGCCTTTTCATTGCCCGATCCTTCTTGGAGGCAATGCCGCGGGACATGAGATCCTATTATTCGGGCAGTGGCGGCGGGGCTTCCGTCAAGCCTATTGACGCAAGATGCGCGCGGGAAGAGTAATTCCCAACGTCTGATCGATGGTGCGACCGTCTCAGACGGGATTCTCGTCAAGGCTCCACGAAATATCGTTCAAAAATTAGGTGATACATGCGTCTCATTTCCGTTGCGCTTCTCGCCTGGCTCATGGCCGTGCCCGCTGATGCGCAGAACTTCGACTATCCCGCCGAATTCAAGACCCAGGACATCGCGACCAATGGTGCGACCATCCACGTCCGCGTCGGAGGCGCCGGTCCCGCGGTCATGCTGGTGCATGGCTATGGCGAGACCGGCGACATGTGGGTTCCGATGGCCGAGGATCTGGCCCGCGATCACCTCGTGATCGTGCCGGACTTGCGCGGGCTCGGGCTGTCGTCGAAACCGCCGGGCGGCTTCGACAAGAAGACGCAGGCTGGCGATCTGGCCGGGGTTCTGGACGCGCTCAAGGTCGATCAGACGGCAATCGTTGCCCATGACATCGGCAATATGGTCGCCTACGCCTTTGCGGCACAGTATCCCGACCGCGTTAGCAAGCTTGCGGTGATCGACGCACCCATCCCCGGGATCGGGCCGTGGGAGGAGGTGCTGAAGAACCCGCTGCTCTGGCATTTCCGCTTTGGCGGGCCGGATATGGAGCGGCTGGTCGCGGGTCGCGAGCGCATCTACCTCGACCGGTTCTGGAACGAGTTCTCGGCCACGCCCGCGCGCTTCTCCGAACCCGCGCGCGAACATTACGCTGCGCTCTATGCCATGCCCGGCGCGATGCATTCGGGCTTTGCCCAGTTCGCGGCCTTCGATCAGGACGCGATCGACAATCAGGCCTTCCTCGCCAATGGCAAGCTCAAGATGCCGGTCCTTGCCGTCGGGGGCGAGAAGTCATTCGGCCCGATGATGGCGACGGTGATGCGCTTCGCGGCCGAGGACGTGCAGGAGGCGGTCGTGCCAGGTTCCGGCCATTGGATCATGGAGGAGAACCCCGAGGCGACCGACCAGATCGTCCGCAGCTTCCTGCAATAGTTCCTAGGCCGAACTCGACGGGTGGCCGTTCACCGGGCCGCCTGCCTTGTCGAGGTCGTGATAGTCGTGGACCCGGCCGCGCCAGTCGCGGATGCGGTATTCGCCCGGCGCGACCTCGTCGACATGACCAAGGCCCAGGGGCGTCTTGCCGTGTCCCCCCGGCAGATCCAGCACATAGGTCGGCAGGCAAGTCCCCGACAGTCGCCCCCGCAGCGCCGCCATGATGTTCTGCCCCTCGGCGATGGTGGTGCGGAAATGGCTGGTGCCGCGCGCGAGATCGCAATGATGCAGGTAATAGGGCTTCACCCGGTTGCGGATCAGCGCCCGGAACAGGTCGGCCAGCGTCCCGGCATCGGCGTTCACGCCCTTCAGAAGTACCGTCTGGGACAAAAGGGGAATGCCCGCCTGCGACAGGCGCTTCAGAGCGGCGCAGGCGTCCGGCGTCAACTCTTGCGCATGGTTGGTGTGCAGGACGACCCAGACCGCCAGCCGGTCGCTTTGCAGCGCCTCCAGCATGACCGCGTCGATGCGATGGGGGGCAACGACCGGGATCCGGGTGTGAAAGCGCAGCACGTCCAGATGCGGGATCGCCTCCAAGCGGCGCATCAGCGCCGCGATACGGCGGGCGGACAGCACCATCGGATCGCCCCCGGTCAGAATGACTTCGTGAATGGCAGGGGTGCGGGCGATATAGTCCAGCGCGGCGGCCAGATCGGGCTCGGGCAGGGTGCCTTCCTCGCCCACGACCTCGCGGCGGAAACAGAAGCGGCAATAGACTTCGCAGGTGCGGGTGATGTGCAAAATCACGCGGTCGGGATAGCGATGGGTCAGGCCGGGCGTCGGGCTGAAGGCTTCGTCGCTGATCGGGTCGGCCAGCTCCTCGGGGCGGATGACCAACTCGTGCCGGTCGGGCAGGAATTGGGCCGCGACGGGGTCATTCGGGCCGCTTGTCATTGCCTGCTGCATCTCGGGCGTGACCCGGATGCGAAATTCGCGCGCGACCTTTTCCATCTCCGCAGCTTCGGTGCGAGGAACAAGCCCGGCCTCGACCAGAGCCGAAACGTTCGTCAGCGGGCGGGAGGTCTGGGTCACGGCGGTCCTGCGGCTTTGGAAAGCGCAGGCTTATGCGCTCGTTCGCGTAAAAAGGCAATGGTCACTGCCGATGCAATGTATACATTGATCGCCGCCAAACATCGGAGGACCAGAATTGAGCACCCAACTTTTCGACCTGACCGGCCGCACCGCCCTTGTCACCGGCTCGTCGCGCGGATTGGGCCGCGCCATTGCCGAGGGGCTGGCTGGGGCCGGGGCGCGCATTATCCTGAACGGGGTCAATGCCGATCGGCTTGAGACGGCTGCCGCCGAGATGCGCGGGCAGGGGCATCAGGTCCTGACCTCTGTTTTCGACGTCACCGACGAATCCGCTGTCACCGCCGCCTTCCAAGTGCTGGACCGCGACGGGGTCGAGGTCGACATTCTGGTCAACAACGCGGGCATCCAGTTCCGCCGCCCGATGCTGGAACTTGAGACTGCGGATTGGCAGCGTGTCATCGATACCAACCTGACCTCGGCCTTCGTGGTGGGACGAGAGGCGGCCAAGCGCATGGCAGCGCGCGGATATGGCAAGGTCATCAACATCGGGTCGCTGACCTCGGAATTGGCGCGTGCGACCGTCGCGCCCTATACGGTGGCCAAGGGCGGCATCAAGATGCTGACCAAGGCGATGGCCGCAGAATGGGGCGCGCTTGGCATCCAATCGAACGCGATCGGGCCGGGCTATATGGTCACCGACATGAACGAGGCGCTGCTGGCCAATCCCGAATTCGATTCCTGGGTCAAGGGGCGTGTCCCGATGCGCCGCTGGGGCCGGCCGGAAGAGCTTCAGGGGGTCGCGATCTTCCTGGCGTCGCGTGCGTCGGATTACGTTTCCGGCCAGATCATCTTTGCCGATGGCGGCATGATCTCGGTCCTTTAAGGCCGGGACGGATCAGGTTTTTGGGGTCTGGGCGCGAAACAGCGCCCACTCCTCGACCACGCGGCCGTCGGGCAGGTGGCAATAGCCGACTTCGCCCCCGGCCTCTTTGCGAATCTCGACCTTGCCACCCAGAGTGACGCAATGGGCCGATGCCGGGTTCGGCGTCCCGATTGCCGGAGCATTGGTTCCAATGCCGCACGCGGCCGTCAGGATCGCCAGTCCGGGGGTTGCCTTCTTCATCGGAATTGATCCCGCGCTGCGACCTGCATAAGCCGAAAACTTGCGGCGCATAAGCCGAAAACTTGCGGCGCATAAGCCGAAAACTTGCGGCATCGTCACATGCCATCAACCGGCTGTCACGCATCTAAGTTTTTGGGATGACACCGAAAGAGTGGTGCCCGGAGGCGGATTCGAACCACCGACACGCGGATTTTCAATCCGCTGCTCTACCAACTGAGCTATCCGGGCGCCTTAGCTTTCGCTTTCGGCAGGGGCGTAACTAGGCTAGCTCAGCCGCCATGTCCAGAGCGAAAAGCGAGAAATTTCACTCTTCTGTTTCATGATTTCCGGCAGGCTCGCCGGGAATGCGGTAATCCCCCCGCAGCCAGCGCGCGAGATCGACATCCGCGCAGCGACGCGAGCAGAAGGGGCGGTATTTTTCAGCGGGCGGCTTGCCGCAAATGGGGCACGCCATCAGCGCGCCTCCATCCCGGCAATGCGGCGCAGCGGCAACCTGTCGCGCTTGCGGCTGATCTCGAAAAGCCCCATCGCGGTCCAGCCGATCAGCACGGTTTCGGACGATTCTGCCTTGAAGGCGGCCCGCAGCACCTGCTCCAGCGTGCCACGGTCGCGTTTCGGCATGGGCGCGAAATCGACGACCACTTGTCCGCCCAGACCACGCAGGCGCAGCTGGCGCGCAAGATCGCGGGCCAACGCGATATTCGCCTTGAGACCAGCGGCGGGGGAATGGTCCGACCCGGTATTCACATCGACTGCGACAAGCGCACGCAGCGATTCGATCTCTGCCCAGGCGCCTCCGCCCAGATCGAATCGCGTCGACAGCAGTGATTCGACGGCATCGGTCGCGCCTGTCAGTTCAAAGGCATTCGGACCGTCTTCGACCGAGTCGGGCTCCGGTTCAGCCCAATCGTTCCAGGCGGCGACGGCAGGTTCGGGCGAATCAAGCAGCAGCTCGGGCTGTCCGTCGCGGTCTGCCAGGACATTCTGCGCAAGCTCAAGCAGGCCGCTCAGTTCCTCGGCCACCTCATCGGGATCGGCCGAGGCGGCGGCGCTGCGGAAAACCAGCCCCAGGTCTTGCATGCCTTCGGTTGCCGCCGTGCCCAGATCCTGCAGGGTCTGGCGCAGCATCTCGTCCTTGATCCGGCGCGAGACATTGATCCCCGGCATGCCCGGCGTCACGATCACATGGCGACCGCGAAAGCTGATGCGGGACGATACGGGGATGGCCTTACCATCCTCGGCGCTGCCGCTGACCTGCACCAGGACCGATTGTCCCTCGCGCAGGCCGCTGCGATCGCGGAGATAGCCGCTTTCGCCCTCGGGCAGGCGCAGGAAGACGCCGCCCTGTCCCTTGACCAGCCTGTCGACGCGCGCACGGCAGACGGCGCCGGGGCCAAGCGGGGTCAGGTGGCCGGTATCGATGATCAGGTCGTCCAACTGGCCGTCCTGCATCAGGGCCGCGGCCTCGCGTCCGAAAACCTCTCCCAGAACGATCTGGCGTCCCTTCATGGATTGCTCTCCCGTATGCCGACATGGGCCAGCAATGTTGCGGTTTCGGCCAAAGGCAGGCCGACGACGCCGGTATAGGATCCCTGGATCCAGGCGACGAACCCTCCGGCCCGGCCCTGGATGCCATAGCCGCCTGCCTTGCCCTGCCATTCGCCAGAACGAACGTAATCCTCGATCTCGGCGGGGGAAAGCGGGCGCAGGCGGATGGTGGTTTCGACCAGCCTTTCGTGCAGGCGGCCAGCATGGGCAAGTGCCACGGCGGTCAGGACGCGATGACGGCGGCCCGACAGCAGGCGCAGGAAGCTGCGCGCCTCGTCGGCGTCGGCGGGCTTGCCAAGGATGCGGCGCCCCGCCGTGACCGAAGTGTCGGCGCAAAGGATGGCGCCATCGGCCTTGGTCGCCAAGGCTGCTGCCTTTTCCCGCGCCATCCGTCGGGTATAGTCGCGGGCGTCTTCCTGCCGGTGCGGGGTCTCGTCGATATCCGCGGGCAGGATCGCATCCGGAATGATGCCGATCTGCGCCAGCAGCTCAAGCCGTCGGGGACTGGCAGAGCCCAACACCAGCCGGGGCCGGATGTGGAAAACCCCGCTGGAGGTCTGCTCCGTGCGGGGATTGTCGTGGTTGGTCATGTCTTTACGCCTGCGCTGATCTTTGGCACGCGAAAGCCCGCAGCCGAAGCCAAGGGCTTACTTGAAGCGGTAGTTGATCCGCCCTTTGGTCAGGTCATAGGTGTTCATTTCCACCTGCACCTTGTCGCCGGCCAGAACCCGGATGCGGTTCTTCCGCATCTTTCCTGCCATATGCGCGATGATCTCATGGCCGTTCTCAAGCTCGACCCGGAATGTCGCATTGGGCAGGAGTTCCTTCACGACGCCGGGGAATTCGAGCATTTCTTCCTTGGCCATGTTCTCTCCTGTAAGGGTTACCCGCAGTGCGGCGGGCGCAAGCTACATGCGACCGGAAGCCCGGATTTTCAAGGGGAATCTGTATCCCGCACCCCCTTGGGGGGCATTTACCGTCGCGACAGGGGCGCTTGCGGCACTATCCTGCGGCCCGGACCGACCCCTGTTTCGCGGCTTCGCTGTCGCGAAACGGATCCTGCCCCCCGACCTCGGTCAACGACTCGGTCGCGGTCCTGATGCGACCGGTTTCCGGAATGTCCAAACGCGCGCCCATGCCCGGACCAAGCCGGATCGCGTGAAAGCCGTCGGCTTCGCCCAGCTTGCCGCGCGCGACAAGCTGACCCGTCACAGTCTCGATCCGGGCATCATCCAGCGCGTTTTGCGGCAGCGGAATAACCGAGCCGGGCACCAGCCCGCGCAGAGCGCGCAAGCTCAGCATCCGGCGACACAGGATCCCGGTCAGGTGGACCGGTGCCCGCTGGACGGAAAGCGCCAGCGAGATTTCGGCGTCAAGCCGGGGTGCTTCGGGCGCTGCTGGCGCATCCGGGGCGTTCAGCAGCGGCGCGCGGGTCGCGGAGATGGCGGGGGCTGCCGGAACAGGCATGGCAACCTGGATCCTTCCCTGCCGCTGCCCCGAGGTGCCGATCCGCAAGTCCAGCGACATGAACGACATCTGGCCATCTTCAAGCATCAGGCCAAGCGGGCGTGGATCGTCCAGATAGGTGACATAGCGAAAGCCGGCAAAGCCGGGCATTTCCTGCTGGCCACGCGCGGCAAGGTGCAGTTCCGTCAGAAGCCCATTGACGAAATCCTCTGAGATCGCCGCATCGGTCCGGGTTGCGCGGCGCGGTGCCGCGGGACGGGACGTGACCCGGCCAAGCGCCTGCATCTCGATCAGCGAGGTCAGCAGGCCGGGGCAGATCGCGATGACGCCAAGCTGGTCGCGCGGTCCCTCGATCACCGCCAGCAAGGCGCGTTCGGGCAGAAGCTCGGGCAGCTCCGGTAGCGACACCTGCGACAGTGCCAGTTTCTCGACAAAGACGGGCAGGCGGTGCGCCCGCTCGGCCGCGCGCGCCAGCGCCGTGGAAACGGCGCGTTCAAGACTGATGGTCCCGGCGGGTTCGGGCATGGGCGGGGCACCCGCGCGAAGGCGGCTGCGCTCCGCGATCAATTTCCGCAGCACCCCGTCGCCCGTCCTGTCCCCCCATGCTGTGCTGTCCGTGCTGTCCATGCCCCGTCCGAATCAAGCCTCTCACTGACCCGACAGTTGCAGGATGTGGTTTCGAAAGTGTTTAGCGCGGCAGGTCCAGAGGGCCATCCACATCCCCGCCGCCGGGATTTCCCGGCCAGCGGGGCAGGCCGATGCGGAACGAGGCGCCGCCTTGCCCGGGCAGATAGCTGATCGTTCCGCCCAGGAACTGCATGATCTCGCGGCAGATCGCCAGCCCCAGGCCCGCGCCGCCCGCCTGCGCCGTGTCCTTGAGACGAGAGAATTTTTCGAAGATCAGCGCTTCGTTTTCCGGCGGGATGCCCGAGCCGTTGTCGGTGATGTCGATTTCGGTTCCGCCATCCTTCAGGCGGCGGGTTTCAATGCGGATGCTGGGGATGTCGGCGTCGCAATATTTCCGGGCATTGGCGATCACGTTGATCAGCACCTGAAGCAGCCGGTCGGCATCGGTCATGATCATCAGATGCTCGGCCGCGGGTTCGCGCTGCAAGGTGAATTCCCGCCGCGCCTCGGTCGCCTGGGCCGAGGCCAGCGCGCGCTCGATCAGCTCGTGCAGGTTCACGATGCGCGGGGTCAGTCGGGGGCCGCCAGCTTCCAGCACGGTCAGGTCAAGCAGATCCTCGATCAACCGGGTCAGGCGGCTCGCTTCGTCATGGATCACCCCGGCAAAGCGGGCACGATCGGCATCGGGCAGTTCCGGCTCCATCAGGATTTCCGAAAAGGCCCGGATCGAGGTCATGGGGGTCCGCAATTCGTGGCTGATCTGGCCAAGGAACGTGTCCTTTTGCGTCGAAAGGACGGTTAGCTTGTCATTGGTCTCGCGCAGCTTGCGGGCGGTGATCTCCAGTTCCTCGGTCGCGGATTCAAGTCGCAGGTTGTCGGCGCGTGCGCGGCTGGCCTCGCCCGCGACGTCCATCAGGTCGGCCACGGTCACGGCCCCGCGTCCGGCCACGCGGCTCATCAGCGCGGCGGCGGTGGCCGCACCCACGGTCCCCGCGATCAGGCGCTCGAATTCGGACAGGAAGCGTGGCGTCAGGTCGGGCAGGTAGCCCGACTTTCCCTGCACGGACGCGGCGCTGCGAAAGATGTCGAGCGCGCGCTCGCCACCCCACAGCCGCCCGGCCAGGGTCAGCAAAGCCTCGGCCCGCGCGCCGCCCGCCATATCGGCGGCGGATCCGTCCGGGGCGACCGCATGGACAAAGGACAGGCCCTGCATCCGTTCGACCGGGTTCGGAAAATCGGCCAGCGACACCAACGTCAGCAGCGTCACGTTCAGCCCCAGCGACAGAAGCACCGCCCCCGCAAAGGCATCAAGTCCGCCCGGCATCACAGGAGGCGGGACCAGTCCCAGCGACGGCAGAAAGATCAGGCCCAGCCAGATCAGCGACCCCGAGGCGATCCCCGCCATTGCCCCGCGCCGGGTCGCGCCGCGCCAGACCAGGCCCGAGATCATTGCGGGCAAGACCTGCGCCATCCCCGAAAACGCAACGATCCCCATGACCGCCAGCGCCGACGTGCCCCCCGACAGGTGGTGATAGGTCCAGCCCGCGGCCATGATCGACAGGATCGCGATCCGCCGGGCATTCAACATCAGGGCACGCAAGTCCTCGCGTGCGGCGCCCGGCAGGCGACGGGCGCGAAAACCGCCATGACGCAGCCACAGCCACATCGGCACCAGCCAGTGGTTCGCCATCATCGTCGACAGCGCGATCGCACTGACCACAGCCATCGACATGGCCGAAGAAAAGCCGCCGATGAAGGCAAAGGCCGCCAGCGCGTTCTGGCCTTGCGACAGGGGCAGGGCGATGACGTAAAGGTCGGGGTTTGCGCCCGACGGCAGCAGGTCACTGCCCACGACCGCGATCGGAAGGACAAGGAAAGACAGGATGAAGAGGTACAGGGGAAAGGCCCATCCGGCCTGACGCAGGCGGTCGTCGTCATTCGCCTCGACCACCATGACATGGAACATGCGGGGCAGGACCAGAACCGCTGCCCCGGCCAAGGTGATCAGCACCAGCCAGCGTTCGGGCTTGATGACCCAGCCCGCGGCCTCGGGGCGCAGGGCCATGCGGTCGATCCGTGCCAGCACGTCTGCGGGGCCATCGGCCAACCCCCAAACCACATAGCCACCAACAGCCATGAAGGCCGTCAGCTTGACAACCGCCTCAAGCGCGATGGCCATGACGACGCCGTGATGGCGTTCATCCGCAGCAAGATTGCGGGTGCCGAAGAGGATGGTGAAGGCCGCCAGCCCGACCGCCGTCCAAAGCGGGATGTTTCCCGGCATGGGACGGCCTTGCTCGGCAAAGGCGGAGAGCGCCATCGAAACCGACTGAAGCTGAAGCGCGATATAGGGCGTCGCCGCCGTCACTGCGATCAGTGTGACCAGCGCGGCCAGACCCGCCGATTTGCCGAAGCGGCTGGAGATCAGGTCGGCGACCGACGTGATGCGATGCATCCGCGCCACCCGCACCAGATGTCTCAGCCCCCACCAGGCGCCGGCAAAGACGATGCCGGGGCCAAGGTAGATGGTCATGAACTCCAGCCCGGAACGGGTGGCGTAGCCGACCGCGCCATAGAAGGTCCAGGCTGAGCAATAGACTGACAGCGAAAGCGTATAGATGAAGGGCCGGTTCATCCATTGCCAGCGTCCCGCTGCCGCTGCCCGATCGGCCGCATGGGCCAGAAGGAACATCGCGGCGACATAGAAGATGGCGGCAAGACCCAGCTTTTCAGGAGTCATCGTCCTCGTCCGTGCCGCCGATGGCGTGATGCAGGGCGGCGGTGACAAGGATGGTGGCCATCCAGCCGACCGCCAGCCAGATCGTCCCGGTCGCAAAGCTGAACAGCCCCGGCCTCCAGATCGGGGGGATCAGCACCAGCAGGGCGAAGACGACCGGCAGGATCCGGGTCGCATCGATCATCCGCTGCCGGCGATAGGCCCTGCGGCCCAGGAACAGGCGTCGCGCCCGGAACCTCATGACCAGCCCCTCATGCCGGTCCCAGGATGGAAGGCTCGTGGCGCGCGGGGCAAAAGCCTCGGGGGCAGATGCGGCAGGCGGGGCCGACGGGCAGGGCGGGGCGGCCATCCTCATGTGGGGCGGGCAGAAGCAGCATCTGGGCGCGGCTCAGCGGCGGGCCGTCAAATCCCATCGGCAGCAGACGCTCGGCCACGGCCCAGGCAAGGAAGCGGGCGCCGCCGGGCGTCTCGATCAGGCGCATGACCGGCAGTTGCGGCTGCGCCAGCGCCTCGAACAGAGGCCAGAGCGCGCAACCTTCGCCCGGACGGGGCAGGGCGAATCCTGGGGGCGCCTGCCGGAAAAGGGTCGAGCCCGCGCCATCGCAGATGATCAGCCCCGCCTGCGCCCATGTGCCGGGGCGCAGGACGCCCAGCCGACGCAGCACCAGATCAAGCGGCTTGCCGATCTGTCCCGCCAAGACCGCCGGATCAAGGCCGAAGGAGTGCCGCTCGGCCTCGGCCAACTCGGCATCGGGCAGATGGATGCGATCTCGGGCCTGGACCGCCAGCAGATCCCCGGCAAGCTTGCGCGCCGCGTCCGAGACGAGTTCCGACGCCTCTCCCGGCTCTGGCTGGCCGGCGGCGATCCAGCTTTCGACCTCTTCCTGCGGCGACATGGGGACGGCGTCATCCTCGAACGTGTCGAGATAGGCGACCAGCGATTGCGCGGTCCGGGACAGGCGCTGGCTGTCCATGTCCAGCGTGGCGTGAAAGCGGTCGCGCCAGTCGGCCTCGATATCCGGCGTCTCGGCCAGGATCGAGGCGGTCGAGCGCACCGAGGTCACGGCCGATTGCACCTCGTGCAGTGTCGCCAGAAGATAGGGATCGCGGGTCATGCGGTCCGACAACGCGACCAGACGCCGTTCCAGCGCATCAGCACGCCGGGCCGCAGCGGCCAGGATATTGGCCCAACCCGGATAGCGGGCGGCGAATTCGGCGATCTGATCCAGTTCGACGGCGGCGACCCGATCGGGGGCCAGAGCTGCCGCTTCGCGCAGCGCTGTCACAAGACCTTCCTCGCGGTCCAGAGCAAGTTCAGCGACTTCGATCCGAAGGGCCTGGGCCAGCCGCCCCAACAGCGCCTCGCCCACGGGGCGGCGGTTGTGCTCGATCAGGTTGAGGTAGGCCGCCGAGATTTCGGCGCGTTCGGCCACCTCGGTCTGGCGCCAGCCCTGGGACAGGCGGCGTTCGCGGATCTGTGTGCCGATAAGGGCACGCTTGACCTGCGCGCGGTTGGGGATCGCATGTCCATTGGGCGTGTTCGCTGGCGATCGCCCCATCGCTAGATCCTGTCGCCAGTGTCTTCCAGATGACGGATCGCCTTGACGACCAGGTCGGCGAAACTGGTCGCGCGCAGCTTGTCCTTCAGTGTCTGGCTGACATTGGAGACGGTCTTGTAGCTGATGTTCGCCCGCTCGGCGATCTCGCGGTAGGATAGGCCCTCGGCAATCGAACGCAGGATGTCCAGTTCGCGCGGCGTCAGGCGCGGCCGGGACAGCGCGGCACCGGGGCGGTCCATCAGCGCGATCTTGCGCGCAATGTCGGCGGGAACATAATCGCCGCCTCGCGCCACTACCTCCAGCGCCTCGCAGATTTCGTCCGAGGGGGAGTCCTTCATGATGATCCCATTGCATCCGGCCTGCAAAGCCCGCCGCGCGATGATCGGACTGCGGTGCATGGTAAAGACCAGGATCGGCAGCCCCGCCCCGACCGCCCGCAGCCGCTGCACAAGGCGCACACCCGCAAGCTTCGAATCCCCCATCGTCAGGTCGATGACCATGACGTCGGGCTGCCGGGTCCGCCATGCCCGGAAGCCCATTGACGGGCGCGCGGCCGAGATCACTTCGCAATCGATCCGGCCATGGGTGATCCGGTCCCACCCTTCGGCCACGACAGGGTGGTCGTCCACGATGAGGACGCGCAGGGGCTGCGTCTGACTGCGTGCGGGCGCGGGGGACAAGGTCATCATGGGCAGGGGATCCTGAATTCGGTGCATGTGCGGCCATCCAGCCGGGTGGGAGGCGTCCAGCGGGCGCCCAAAGCGGCGGCGCGGTCCCGCATCCCGGCCTGTCCAAGGCCGGTTCGGCCCTGTGCCGGGGGACCGGTGCCATCGTCGCAGACCCGAGCCAGCAGATGATCGCCCTCGACGGTCAGGCTGACCTCGACATGGCCCGGCCGGGCATGGCGCAGGGCGTTCAGCACGCTTTCGCGCACGAAGCGATAGACGGCGATCTGCCCGGCCTCGTCGGGTTCGCAAGGCGCGGCATCGGCATCCAGCGCAAAGGTGGTGTCCCCGGCCATGTCCTCAAACTCGATCAGCAGTTCCTGAATCATGTCGGGCAGCGACACTCCCTCGGTCGGGGTCAGGCGCAGATCGTCGATGGCGCCCCGCACACCTCGACGGATGGCGTCCGAATGGCGTGCGACGGCGGCCAGCGTCTCGGCCAGCGCGGGATCGGCCTCGGCGCGCGTGGCTTGCCCGACGGCAGCCTGCAGTGCGAAAAGCTGTGGTCCAATCTCGTCATGCAGGTCCGAGGCGATGCGCGCGCGTTCGTTTTCTGCCAACGTCATCATGCGGGCCTGAAGATGCCGGTTTTCGGCGCGCTCGCGCGCCAGATGCGCGGCCAGCGCGTTTACCCCGTCGGCCAGCGCGTTCACCTCGGCCAGTCCGGTCTGGGGGGCGCGCTGGTCAAGTTCTCCGTCCCGCATCCGGTCCAGCGCGGCCCCAAGCTGGCCAAGGCGGCGTTGCACCAGTCCGGTGACTGCAAGGGTGACGCCGATCGCTGCCAGCGCAGTGACCATCAGCAGTGGCACCAGAACGCGAAGGTCGCGCCAGACCTCGGCAATCTCGTCCTGGGGCTCGGTCCGGATTTCAAGAACGCCAAGCATGTTGGGATATTGGACGATCGGAAAGACATCGCGCAGAGGTTGCGGCCGCAGCAGCCTTGCCAGCCATTCCGGCGCGGGGTGATCCGGGGCGGCGCGCGGCGGCAGGTCGATGGGTTTGCCGGTCGGGTCGCGCAATTCGGCCGTGACATGGCGCTGGCTGCGAAGCTCGGTCGCGATGCGCGTCGCTTCGGCCAGAATGTCCTTGTGCCCGAACGATGTGGGCAGGCTGACGGTCGCCGCTGCCTTTGCCAGCACGAAGGCCGATTCCGTCTCGTTGCGAACCGAGTCGCGGGCGTTCCAGATCACGACCGAGACGGTGATTGCGAACATCGCGATCCACGCAAGGGTCGAGCCCGCGAACGCGATCGTTGCCAGTCGCAGTTGGCGTCGCCCCAGCATACCACGCGTCCTGCCAATCGCGCCGATCTGGCCCGTTGCGTCCATCGTTCTCCCTTGCCACCAGCAGGCGGCATTCCCCAGAGAAAGACTAGTTTACCTGCCGGGCTTCGGGCAAGTCCCGTGGCGCGACGGATATTCAGTTGCTGGCGGGTTCGCCCTCGGGGACCTCGCTGCGACCCAGCAGGCGACGGACCAGCACGAAGAATAACGGCACGAACAGCACGCCCAGCAGGGTGGCCGATATCGTCCCACCCAGGACGGTCGCGCCGATGGTGTTGCGTCCATTCGCACCCGCGCCGCTGGACAGGACCAAGGGGAGCACCCCCAGCGAGAACGCGACCGAGGTCATCATGATCGGGCGGAAGCGCTGGCGCGCGGCCTCGACCACGGCGGCGTAAAGGGGCTTGCCGGATTCCTCGGCCTGTTCGCGTGCAAATTCAACGATCAGGATGGCGTTCTTGCCGGTCAGGCCGATCACCGTCAGAAGCCCGACCTGGAAGAACACGCCATTGTCGAAGCCACCCAGCCAGGCCCCGATCAACGCGCCAAGAACGCCGATCGGCATGGCCAGCATGACCGCGAAGGGGATCGACCAGCTTTCGTAAAGCGCGGCAAGGCACAGGAAGACCACGGCCAGCGACAGCGTGTAAAGCAGCGTCGTCTGGCTTCCCGCGTCCTGTTCCTCTTTCGACAGGCCGGTCCAGGCGACGTCGAATCCCTCGGGCAGCTTCGAGGCCAGATCCTCGACCGCGGCCATGCCTTCGCCACTGGAGACGCCGGGGGCAGGGCTGCCCTGGATCTGCATCGCGGGCACACCATTATAGCGGTACAGCCCCTGCGGCCCATAGCTCCACTTGCCCACGGCGAAGTTCGAGAAGGGCACCAGTCCGCCAGAGCTGTTACGGATCCGCCATTTGTCGATGTCGGTCGGCACTGATCGCGAATCCGCTTGGCCCTGGACATAGACGCGCTTGATCCGGCCGCGGTCCAGGAAGTCGTTGACATAGCTTCCCGCCCAGGCGACCGACAGCAGGCTGCCGACATCGGTGGCGGAAACCCCCATCGCGCCCGCCTTGCGCCAGTCGACGTCCAGATTGTACTGCGCCGCGTCCTCCAGCCCGTTTGGCCGGGCCGAGGCGATGCGCCCGTCCTGCGCGGACATGCCCAGCATCTGGTTGCGCGCCTCAAGTAATTGCTCGTTCGTCTGGCCCGCCCGGGCCTGCAGGTAGAAGTCGAATCCCGAGACGTTGCCAAGCTCGATCACCGAGGGCGGCACGATCGGAAAGACCATAGCATCCCGGATCTGGCTAAGTGCCGGGAAGGCACGCCCGGCAATGGCCTGCACGGATTGGTCGGGCCTTGGGCGGTCTGCCCAGTCCTTCAGCCGGACGAAGGCAATGCCCATGTTCTGACCCTGCCCGGCAAAGCTGAAGCCGGATACCCCGAACATGGAATCGACGTTCTCGGCCTCGGCCGTCGTGAAATAATTCTGGATCTGGCCGATCACTGCCTCGGTCCGCTCGGTCGTGGCGCCGGTCGGACCCTGCACCAGCACGAACATGATCCCCTGATCCTCGTCCGGCAGGAAGCCGGTGGGCGTGCGCAGGAAAAGGAAGATCATCGCGGCACCAAGCGCCAGATAGATCAGCATCATCCGCAGCGGGCGTCGGATGATCCAGTTCACCCAGCCGCTGTAGCTATGCATCGTCCAGTCGAAGCCGCGGTTGAACATGCCGAAGAAGCCGCGGGTCTTGTGGCCGTGTTCGTTGCGCAGGATCGTCGCGCAAAGCGCAGGCGTCAGGGTCAGGGCGACCACGACCGACAACCCCATGGCCGAGGCGATGGTGATCGCGAACTGCTTGTAGATCACGCCCGTCGAGCCGCCGAAAAAGGCCATCGGCACGAAGACCGCCGACAGGACCAGCGCGATCCCGACCAGTGCACCGGTGATCTGGCCCATAGACTTCTTTGTCGCCTCGCGCGGTTCAAGATCCTCTTGCTCCATGATCCGCTCGACGTTCTCGACGACGACGATGGCGTCGTCGACGAGAAGCCCGATGGCCAGCACCAACGCCAGCATGGTCAGCGTATTGATGGTGAAACCCAGCGCCGCAAGGATGCCGAACGTGCCCAGGATAACAACCGGAACAGCAAGGGTCGGGATCAGCGTCGCGCGCCAGTTCTGCAGGAACAGTAGCATGACGAAGAAGACCAGAACGATGGCCTCGACCAGCGTCTTGACCACCTCCTCGATCGAGATCAGGACGAAGGGGGTGGTGTCATAGGGGATGACATAGCTGACGCCTTCCGGGAAGAACCGTGCGAACTCTTCCATCCGGGCCTTGATGCGTTCGGACGTGTCCAGCGCGTTGGCGCCGGTTGCCAGACTGATCGCGATCCCGCCCGAGGGCTTGCCGTTGAACCGCGCGCTGGTGGCATAGCTCTCCGAGCCGATCTCGACCCGGGCGACGTCCTTCAGCAGGATCAGCCCGCCATCGGGTTCGGCCCGCAGGACGATCTGTTCGAAATCAGCGGGCGTTGACAGCAGCGACTGCGCGGCAATCGTCGCGTTCAGCATTTGTCCCGCGGGCGAGGGTTGGGTGCCGAAGGCCCCGGCCGAGATCTGAGCGTTTTCGGCCGAGACGGCCGATACGACGTCGCCCGGTGTCAGCTGATAGGCCGCCAGCTTGGACGGATCGAGCCAGATCCGCATAGCGTATTGCGCGCCGAAAACTTGGACCGAACCCACGCCCTCGACCCGGCTGAGATCGTTGACGAGGTTCGAGATCATATAGTCCGACAGGTCGACTTCCTCGAGCGAGCCGTCATCCGAGATCAGCGCGATCACCATCAGGAAGCCGGACGAGGATTTCTGGACAGTCACCCCTTGCCGCTGCACTGCTTCGGGCAGAAGGCTTGTGGCCTGCGACAGTTTGTTCTGGACCTGGACCTGCGCGATGTCCGGATCGGTGCCGGTCGCAAAGGTCAGAGTCGTCGTCGAGGTGCCCGCAGAGCTGGAACTGGACGAGAAATAGCGCATCCCGTCCAGCCCGGTCATCTGCTGTTCGATGATCTGGGTGACGGTATTGGCTACTGTCTCGGCCGACGCGCCCGGATAGGTTGCGCGAATTTCGACCGTGGGGGGCGCGATCTGCGGATACTGGGCCACCGGCAGTGTCATCACCGACAGGATGCCGATGCCCATGATGAGGATCGAAATCACCCAGGCAAAAACCGGACGGTCGATGAAAAAGCGCGCCATGACAGGCTCCTGTGCGAACTTGCTTGACGCGGCCTATTCCGAGGCGGGTGCGTCTTCCTGTGGCTTCTCGGTGGCGGCCGCGGGCGGGGTCTCGTTCGGGGTCGCCTCGGCAGGTGCGGCGGCGGCGCGTTCCTCGGGGGCGACGGGCATGCCGGGGGCGATGCGCTGCAACCCCTCGACGATCAGCCGGTCGCCGTCGGACAGGCCCTTGCTGACGACCCAAGTGTTCCCCTTGTCCTGCAGGATCGTCAACTCGCGCTGCTCGACCTGGTTCTGGGCATTGACCACCATCGCGATGGGTTGGCCCCTGCGGTCGCGCGAGACGCCTTCCTGCGGCGCCAGAATGACTCCGCGCGCCAGAGCCTGCTGGACCACGGCCTGAACATACATGCCGGGCAACAGGATCCGGTCGGGATTGCCGAAGGTCAGCCGCAGCGTGACCACGCCCGTCGTTTCGTTCACATAGGGTTCGGCAGCGGTCAGAGTCCCCTTTTGCTGGTAGTCGCTGCCATCCGCCAGCCGCAGGGTCACGGTGCGGTCGGGTCCTGCCTGCATCGCCATTTCGCGCCGCCAGCGGATGATTTCGGCGGCGGATTGGGTCACATCGACATGGACGGGATCGATGGTGCGGATCACGGTCAGGGGCGTCGCCTGGCTTGCAGTCACCAGCGCGCCCTGGCTGACCTGCGCAAGCCCGATCTCGCCATCAAGCTCGGCGCGGACGGTGGTGCGGTCCAGGTCGATGCGAGCGCTTTGCAGCTGGGCCTGCGCGACCTTCACGGCAGCGTCGGCCGCATCGCGGGTAGCAATGGCTGAATCGTTGGTGCTTTCACTGGCGACGTTCCGCTGGCGCAGGGCGCCCAGCCGCTCGGCCTCGCGGCGGGCATTCTCGGCCTGGGCGCGGGCTTGGGCGACGGCGGCCTCAGCCTGGGCGACGGCGGCTTCATAGGTGGTCGCGTCGATGCGGAACAGCGGATCGCCGACCTTGACGCGCCGGCCTTCGCCGAACATGCGCTCGACCACGATACCATTGACCTGGGGGCGCACCTCGGCGGTGGCCGAGGCGGTCACGCGGCCGGGCAGGGTGGTCGTCAGGGCCACGTCCTGAGGATGCAGCGTCACCACGGTCACGGGGGTCGGTGGCGCCTCTCCCCCCGCTTGCTGGGCCATGGAAGATGCGGGGACCAGTCCCACCGCAAGCGGCAGGACAAGGGTTCGGGCAATCCGGCGCGCAAGCGCTGACATGTTCGGCTCCGGGAAAGTACTGACCAGTAACGTAATAACGACCAGTTGATCGCGATGATCAATCCCCATTCTGCCAAGCCCGGCGCGATTGTGGCCGCACGCACAAGGGGCGGGCAATGAGCGCGAGTGCTGGCGCGCGCGCGCTCACGGGCTGGTCGGGGCCTCGCCTGCCGGCGGAGCCGCCCGGACATGGATCCTGTCAGATTGGGCTTGCGATCCCCGCCAAGCTGATGCTATCCGATGCGGCGACGCGGGTGTATCTCAATGGTAGAGAAGCAGCTTCCCAAGCTGATGACGAGGGTTCGATTCCCTTCACCCGCTCCAAATTCCAGCCACCTGAAATCCATAATTATTAAGATATTTCAGGCGGTAGCTAAGAATTTCTCCAGCAAGATTAGGATGGCGCGCCAGAGTTCTGTGCATCATTTCGCGCCTCTTTTTGGTCATCGCGACCATTGAGATGCTGGAGCGGTTGACACATAGCCGCCGCCATGACCTTGATTTTGCGAGGTTCCACCTGCCATTCAAAGCGCCGTGTCTCGATCCGCTATAGCCGGTTGAAGATCGGCCTTGGGTCGTTGTGTCGCTGAAGCCGGATTCGCGCAGCAGGGCCTAGCCCAAGGCGGCTGAGGTCTAGAACCAGCTGTGCCTTGGCTGGCTTGGCGCACCTCTGGTAAGCCTTTGACTGGGTCTGCCATCAGGTACCATCACCGGGTCCGACGGCGCGTCCGGCGGGTCCCTGTCCCATCTGACCGGAAGCCTCGGGGCCGCGGTCTTCGAGGCGATGCTCACCCGCGTGGTCGCCGGGGGCTTCCAAATGACAAGGCCCCCGACCGTTGGTCGCCTGTCCACTGAAGGTGCTCGCGATCCGCGCCGTCGTCCTGGTGGCGGTCATGTTCATGCACTGAGGGGGCTCAGGCAGCCGGGCGGAATCATGCGCTTACGCCGGCCTGACCGCGACCCGCACGTGGTCGGGCAGCAGCTGTCATCCAGCCCAGGCCCTGCGGCATTAGGGTTCAACCCTTCCAGCCCGATCTGCCTCCCCGCCGTCAGGGGGGTGACGGGTTTCGCGAAATCCACACACGGCATGGCTCGTTGTCTTTGGAAAACCCAACGCCTTTCGCCGCAGCAATCGAACCGCGGGTTCTGGGGGCTAACTCCGATCTGATTCTATCGTGATCACCTTTCAGGGTCCCCGCCGCACCGCCTTTGCCAGTGGGCACAGCGCTAACCGGCTCCCCGTACACGGTGCTGCCGTTGAGGAGCCGGGGAGCGCTCGAGCGGGCTCCGCCTGAAACGACCCAAACTCATTCTAGCACATGCCCGCCGTCGCGCGGGACTTTTTCATTTGGAGACCAGCATGTACCCAGCCGGGATCAAGGGCGCCGCAAGGCCGCTGACTGATATCGGCTCGGCTCGTGTCGGCCGTGTGATCGGCGTCGGCCAGGACGAGATCCGCACCGCGATCGAGGTTGAGACCTCGCGCGGCGAATTCGATAGGAAGGCCAGCCGGAGATGCGGTTCGAGCCGGACGTGTTTTATCGCGAGCTGGGGCAGGGGCCCAAGCGCACCAATCTGGCCTTCACCCTCTGACTGGAGAAGGCAGCGAGCCGGATCGCGAGGTTCATGCGGACTCTCCATCCGCTCTATCCGATCATCTTCGCCCGGCAGCGCGGCACCTTCAGCGGCGCGATACCTCGTCCCTATGCGCTGAACCCGAAGAAGGAGGGCCAGATCGCCAAATTCATCAAAGACTGGAAGTCGGCGTTTGATGCGGGCGTCAAAACTGGCGAACCGCTGAAAGCGAAGTTCTGATTGCAGTTGCCAAAATCGTGGTCTGCGGACTGGCATGACCTCGCATCGACTAACGGGGGACGGGACTTCGGTCCGCCCCACGATGGCTGACGGTAAGATTTCCCTGGGAAACGCTATTTCCTTTGGTCGGGTGGTCGGGCACCATCCCGCAATCCGATTACCATTCCAGAAATTTCGCCGTCGCTTACTTCAACTCTCTGCCAGTGGCGTGCGATTCCTCATTAGGTATGGCCAGAATGAAAGGGCACCTGATTGTCGCAGAAGTTCCCGAGGTTCATAGCTTTCCAAGGACCCACACTTCTCCTCTCCGCAGCCGTCGCTTGCTTTTACACTGGCGTGCAGACGGGGCAGGCCGTGGCGCAGACAGCGCCGGAAGTGCCGGCATCCCTTTCAACGCCAGAGGTTGTCGAGTCGCCGGTCGGCAAGCTGGAATTCAGGGATGGCGTGCCGACAAAGGATACTGCGGAAAAGCTGTACGATAACCTTGACTTCACCTATGCCTACCGCGCCTTCATGGACAACATGCGCGGCGTCAGCATCCGGACCGTGCATAACGAGATGCAAAGGTTGGGGATCAAGGAAAACGAGGTTCTCGTTTTCTCGGACCTCATGGATGCAAAGTCCCTGTTCCTGACGGCCAATGCCGACACGATTTATGTGATGGGCTATCTTGATCTTGCCAAGGGGCCCGTGGTGCTTGAGACGCCGCCGGATTTTCTGGGGGCGGTGCAGGACGCCTGGTTCCGTTGGGTGATCGATATCGGGGTGCCGGGTCCGGATCGTGGCCAGGGCGGCAAATATCTGATCGTCCCGCCCGATTACGACGGACCGCTGCCCGAAGGTGGCTATTACATCTCGCGCGCGAAGACCAACACCGTCCTGTGGTTCGGCCGGTCGTTTCTTGCCAACCACTCAGATCCAAAGCCCGTCGTCGAGACCATCCGCAAATTCACCAAGGTCTACCCCTACGAGGCCGGGGGCGTGGGAACGCCGATCGCGGATTTCCTTTCCGGAACGGCGAAACTCGGGCAGATCAAATCTCCGCCCGAGACCGTCTTCCACGAGGGCAGCGGCAAGGTGATGAACACCGTTCCGCCGAACGATTGGAGCTATTTCGAGTTGTTGAACGAAGTGGTCCAGACCGAACCCGCCACCTCGCTTGATGCCGAACTGATGGGGCCGTTGGCGTCCATCGGCATCATCAAGGGACAGCAGTTCGCGCCGGATGCGCGCATGAAGGAGATCATGACCGATGCGCTGGCGACCGCCAACGCAACCGCGCGGACGCTGCTTGTCAGCCCGCGTGATCCTAAGTGGTTCTACTACCCCGACTCGTCCTGGTTCAATTTCCTGTTCGATACCGGCTATGAGTTCGAGACGCCCATCCCGAAGATCACCGCGCAAGGCGTCGAGCCATATCCGCCGACCGGCTATCGGACGATGGATGCTCGGACGAACTTCTTCTACGGCATAACCGGCATCACGCCCGCAATGGCGATGCGTCTGCCGGGCATCGGCTCGCAGTATCTGCTTGCCTCGACGGATGCGGACAAGAACCATTTCGACGGTTCCAAGACCTATAAGGTCACGCTTCCGAAAGGCATTCCGGCAGAAAATTTCTGGTCGCTGACCATTTACGACAACATGTCGCGGTCGATGTTGGACACGCCGCAGCGCTTTCCGCGCGCGGGAAGCCAGAGCTATCCATCGGCGGCGGCCGAGACCGATGCCGATGGCTCGACGACGATCTGGTTCGCGCCGGAGCAGCCGGACGGCGTCGCGCGCGGAAACTGGATTCAAACCGATCCGAAAAAGGGCTGGTTTGTCATCCTTCGCCTCTACAGCCCGCTGCAGTCGTTCTTTGACAAATCCTGGCGAGCGGGCGAGATAGAAATGGTGAAGTGAGACGCTATTTTGCAAAACGGGCCACCGGTAATTGGTGCCGTTACGTCAATGACTATGGTGTTGTGACGCGCATTGGTTCCGTCTCTTGCTTTGGTGCCGGGCCGCCGGGTCGGCACCGTAAACTCCCCGAGCTTGCAATTTAGCCATTGCTCGATCGAGTCCGATGCGAGATCAAAACCAGAAGCGATGTCGGGGCGGCGCTGCCGGCCCCGTTCGCGGCCAGCAGCAAAGTCAATTCGGGATAGGAATTGCGGTTATTTCTGGCTGACTTGCATCTTCGCCTTGACCTCAGCACCAGACGGCATTTTGACCGTCACGTCTGTCGGCTCAGTATACGCAGATGCGTCGATGTCCTTGAAGATTTCGCACGTGCGCTTTGCAATCTCTTCCGCAGTCATTTCGGTATTCTCTTTCACGATCAACGCTTGATCCGCGCTCATGATCACGTCAGTCGCGCCACAATCGATACGCAACTCGCGATCTTGGGCTTGGGCAGAAACAACAGATAGGATCGCGATCCCGCTTGCGAGGGTCAGAAGCAGTTTCAGCATTTTCACCTCCCACAATGAATGCCATTCCGACGGGAGTCGGTGGCGCGCGGCATTTTACAGGCCTTCAGTCGGATTGGCTAAAGATTCGTTATTTTCTGCAAAGCCGAACTAGCGTAATTCCCGCACTTTTGCCGCCGACGCTTTGTGGACGTCCGCACGCCCATAACCGCACGATGGACGTTCTATTGCACGGTCGCGGCGAACGGTCGCCGAGGCTATCTGCTCGGTTCGGCGCGGCGCCGTTGAGTTGATGCGCGGATAAAGCGGAGCTGATCCTAAACCTTCGACAGTTATTGGCGTATGCGGCGTGGCGGCACCGATCACATCTCACCTGAGCCGGCAACCGTCAGATGTGGCCCGTCTCGGCTCATTCATTCGTGGTCGGCAGATGGTGCGGCGGTATGCTCAGCCTGGAAAATCTTGTAGGTGGTGTAATATTTCAAGATGTTCCGAACATAGACAAGTGGTTCCTGACTGATCGTTCGGCCTGCGGCAACCTCGACATTTCCGAACCAAACATTCGGATCGAGGCCCATACTCTCCGCCCGCATCCGCGCTTTGCGAATATTCCCGGGGCCGGCATTATAGGCGGCAAAAGCAAAGCAGGCCTGGTCGAAGGGGGTTATGGCGGGGTCGTTGAAATACACCATTCGGAGATGCCTCAGGTACTTGACGCCTGCCTCGACATTCCTCTCGGCCACCTGAATGTCCGGGATGTCGACGTTTGGATCCCGTGCGGTGGCCGGCATGACCTGCATCACCCCGATCGCGCCGGCATCGCTGCGCTTCGACTGGTCCAGGCGCGATTCCTGATAGCCCTGAGCGGCGATGAGGACGGGATCGAAATCGTAAGTCGTGGCGTGCCGCCGGATGTAGCCGATCGTCTCGACGAACTTCGTGTCCTCGCCCGGAGCGATTGCATTCACGACCCGCGTCGGATCGGCAATCCAGCGACGATACAGGATATTGCCAAGCTCCGTGCCCTTGCGTGCCTTTGCGACAAAGGCGTTTGTCGCCTTCATCAACTCGGGAGAGCCCTTACGGATTGCCCACGCGATTTTGCCGTCCCTGCTGAAGACGAGGTCGTCATGCACGTCGAGGTTCTCGAAAATCTGCTTGAAAAGCTCAGCCTTGTGACTGTCAAGGATGACAGCGGGAATGACGCCTACATTGACGAGCTCAGCCAGATCGTAGTCTTCGAGTGCCTCGTCAGCTGCAATAATCGGGATTGGCACCAATCCCGCACCGGATCGGGTCGCATTCAATGCCACGAGGTGCTCATGGTAGCTGCTCGACGGGCGGACATGCACTCCAATCGTTCCGAGATCGTCGAGCGTCGCGATGTCCGGGGCTGCCGGACCTGTTACCAAAAGCTCGCTTACATCGCGCAGCATTGGATCCGCAAAGTCCACCCGCTCGGATCGGCGCGGTGTCACCGTCAGATTGGCGCTCAGAACGTCCACCCGGCCGTCGACAAGCGCATCGATCATTTTGTCTCGCGTCAGCGGCATCAGTGCCACGGTCAGCGTTTGCGCCTTCGGACCGAGCGTCTTGCGCAGGTGAGCCTCGAACTCGCGCCCGAATTCGACAGCGATTCCGCTTTGCTTGGCACCTTCATAGACAAATGTCATCGGTTCCTGCGGCACGCCCATCCGGACAAATCCCCGCTGCACCATGCCATCAAGGTCGCCAGTCCACGGGCGCAACATCGCGGCAATCAGCGCGTCTTCGGTGAGTTCCGCGTCAGTGAGAGCTGCGGTGTCCTGATCCTCCAGAACATGCTGTGCAATTGCCTCGGCGCTGCCAAGGCAGACCCAGACCGCAACCAGTACCACAGCGATTCCCCGTGCCATAATGGACCCAGAAAAACGACTCGCGTGTTGAGTTTACCACTTTCCCGAATGCGCTTCGATGTCTCACCATAAGGGGTAACATCCACGCGGGGCATGGGTGCGCGCGTGGCAGGACGAGTTCACTGCGTCCTGACTGCGCTTGGTCAGCCGAGAGAGCTGCCAAGCCTGATTTCAGAAGCCTATACCGATGCTCACGCCACCTCGCCTCATGCATCCCCCAGGCGATAGCCATCGGCTCGAGGTGAAAGGATTAGAGATATCCTCTCCAGCCTTTTCCTTCTTCTCAAGGATATAGCGCATCCGTTGACGCTGATCGCTGCAACTCGTTTCAGCCCCGATCTGAACGAGATCCATGCGACTGAAGACATGCGGGTTGAGACCCAGAATCGCAGCTTCCTGGATATGTCCGGGGGACAATGGCTTGCTATCCGCGAGGGCCGTTCCCGCCATGGCAGCAAAAGCCAACATGACGAAAGTGAGCTTCCTGATCACCTGACGCCTCCATCTCAGACATGGCTGCCATCGATGTGGTATCTTTGGAGGGAAATTGAAGAGCCATGAGGACTTCACACGCTCCATCCCAATCGCCCTTCCTGACCGTGATGGCACGCAGGACGCGCTGTCGTTCAGCGCAATCCCATCTCGGCAAGGGCGCGGGCAATTTCCGGGGGTAGGCTGGGCTCTTGGCCGCGCCCGGCGGGCAGGTCCGGTGGCACGTCCGCTGCGTTGAGATAGCGCCAGCCCTGGAACGGGCGACGTGGCACGGCTGCGGTGCGAACAAGGCCCGGACCAAGGATCAAGGCGCAGCGGCGGATGCCATCCTCTCCCTCCACCTCTTCCAGTCCCAGCAGGGGCTGGCGGGCCTGCATGACACCCTTGAACACCCAGTAGATCGAGCCGCCGTTCAGCAACTCAGCCTCGCGCTTGGGCCACATCCGGGTCACATGGCGCGCCGGACCGCCGGCCCAGCGGCTTTTCTGCCATTCTTCCAGCTCGACCGGGCTGTCGCAGCCGACGCAAAGCTTCATGAGGTTCAGGGTGCTGGTCATGCGCCAGATATATCCCCCGGCACGGCGGGTGCAACCTTGCGCCCTGTGGATAAGGCAGATACCCCCCGAGGCCTGCCAACATGACAAGAGGTGATCATGTCCGAACCCCTCGCACCCCCGGTCCACAAGCAGCCGTTGCCCGAATTCATCGCGATGCTGGCCGTGATCTTTGCGGTCATCGCCTTCTCGATCGATTCGATGCTGCCGGCGCTGCCCGAGATCGCGGCGGCGCTGACGCCTGAAAACGTCAACCGTGCCCAGCTTGTGCTGACGGCCTTCGTGGCCGGAATGGGGGCCGGCCTGTTCGTGGCCGGGCCGCTGTCGGATGCCTATGGCCGCAAGCCGATCATTACGGCGGGATTCGCGCTTTACGCGGTCGCCGCCATCGCTGCCGTCTTTGCCAACTCGCTTGAAATGCTGCTGGTCGCGCGCTTCGTGCAGGGTCTTGGCGCCGCCGGGCCGCGTATCGTCTCGCTCGCGCTGGTCAGGGACCTGTATCAGGGGCGCGAGATGGCGCGGATCACCAGCTTCGTCATGATGATCTTCATCCTGATTCCGGCGGTCGCGCCGTCGGTGGGCGCGGGCATCATCCATTTCGTCGGCTGGCGCGGCGTCTTTGGTTCGTTCGTTCTGCTGGCGTTGCTGGGCAGCCTTTGGATGAACCTACGGCAAGAGGAAACGCTGCCGCCCGCAAAGCGCCGCCCGATGCGGCTTGGCAGCATGATGGCCTCGGCCCGCGAGGTGCTGGGCAACCGGCAGGTGCAGCTGGTCACGATCGTCATGACCCTGGGATTCGGCCAGATGTTTGCGTTGCTCAGTTCGGCCCAGCAGCTCTTCTCGGAGACCTATGGCCGGGGTGAGGATTTCCCCAAGTGGTTTGCCGCCATGGCGCTGTTGAGCGGGACCGGAACCATGCTGAACGCGCGCTATGTCCTGCGCCTGGGGATGCGGCGCATCGTCAGAAGCGCCTATGCCATGCAGGTCGTCGTCTCGACGGTGATGTGCGTGCTGGTCCTTGGCGACCTGCTGCCGCCCGCCCTGCGCTTTCCGGCCTTCTTCATGTGGGCGGTCAGCGTCTTCTTCATGGCGGGCGTGACTTTCGGCAACCTGAACGCGATGGCCCTGCAACGCATGGGACATGTCGCGGGCATGGCGGCGTCGGTCATCGCAGCCGTGTCGACCATCGGTGCGGTCCTGATCGCGGCCCCCGTGGGCCAGCTGTTCGACGGCACTGCCCGACCGATCATCCTGGCGACGCTGGTCTGTTCGGCGCTGGCTCTGTGGCTGATGCGCTGGGTCGAGGAAGTCTGAGACCGGGGGCGCGCAAGCGCCCCTATCCATCAACGGGCGTCGGAGCAAGGATTTGTTCTGAGGGGATAAAGTGGCAGCCCGTAGGGGAGTCGAACCCCTCTTTTCAGGTTGAAAACCTGACGTCCTAACCGATAGACGAACGGGCCACTTCAGCGTCACCATCTGGCGACGAGAGGGCGTTTAGGCCAGCGCGGCGCGCTCCGCAAGAGGCAGTTTCACTTCTTCTGTGGGTAAACGCTTTTTTTTCGATCGGGCCGCGTCAGGCAGGGTACGGACAGAAAAAAACGCCGCCGATCAGCTAGATCGCGGCGCGCATCCCGGTCATCCCAGGAAGAAGTGGCAGCCCGTAGGGGAGTCGAACCCCTCTTTTCAGGTTGAAAACCTGACGTCCTAACCGATAGACGAACGGGCCACTTTCTATCTCCGCAAGGCAGTGCCCTGCGGCGTGGGGCGGTGTTTAGGGCAGGGCCGCGATGCCTGCAAGCGGAAAAATGACCTTCTGGTGAAGTTTTTTACCGCAGCCTTGTTTCCTGCGTCAGACGACCGGCGCAGCATCGTCCAGCCGCAGCCTGACGCGTTCGCGCCCACCCCATTGCGACAGTTCCAGCTTGCCCGCCAGGTGAAAGCGCCGACCCTTGGCGCCCAGCAGGGCGGGACCAAGGGGGCCGGTCATCGCGCCCCAGGCCACTGCCTCGATCGGCTGGCTGCCGGGACTGCGAAAGCGCAGGCGCAGGTGGCTGTCGCCCATCGTGGAGGCGCTGTCGATCAGCTGGTCGGCAAAGGCGAAACGCGGCGCCGGAGCTGCCTGCCCGAAGGGACCGGCTCGTTCCAGCATATGCATCAGCTCGACAGTCGCGCCCGCAGGGTCGAGCAGGCCCGAAATCCGCAACTCTCCCGCTCCGGCGCGCTCGGACATCTCGCGGGCCAGAAGTTCGGACAGGCGTGCCATCGCGGCGGGAATCATCGCCTCTTCGATGGTCAGACCCGCGGCCATGGCGTGCCCGCCGCCTTTCAGCAGCAGCCCCTCGGTCGCCAGCCTCTGGATCGCCCGGCCAAGATCGACGCCGGGAACCGAGCGGGCCGAGCCCTTGCCGATGCCGCCTTCGATGCCGATCACGACCGAGGGCAGGCCAGTCGCTTCCTTGACGCGCGCGGCGACGATGCCGACGACACCGGGATGCCAGCCCTGATCCGCCGCCCATGCGACCAGCGAGTCGCTGCCCCGGGCTTCGATCTGGGCGAGCGCAGCTTCGCGCACGGCGGCCTCGATGGCGCGACGGTCGCGGTTCAGATCATCCAGCTGGGCTGCCAGTTGTTCGGCCTGGCGGCTGTCGGTACAGGACAGGCAAAGCGCGCCCAGATCGGCGCGACCGACGCGGCCCCCGGCGTTGATGCGCGGTCCCAGCAGGAACCCCAGGTGGAAGGCGCTGGGGGCGGAATCGAGCCGGGCGACGTCGGAAAGCGCCACCAGCCCCGGACGGCCACGCCGCGCCATGATGACCAGCCCCTGACGGACAAAGGCGCGGTTCACCCCTACCAGCGGCGCCACGTCCGCGACTGTGGCCAGCGCCACCAGGTCCAGCAGCCCGATCAGGTCGGGCTGCGCGTGGCCGGCATCGCGCAGCAGCCGGTTGCATTGCACCAGGGTCAGGAAGACCACGCCCGCCGCGCACAGGTGACCCAGGGCGCCGTCTTCGTCCACGCGGTTGGGGTTGACCACGGCCAGCACCGGAGGCAGCGTTTCGGCCCCCTGGTGGTGGTCCAGCACGACCACGTCGCGGGGGGCAGCGGCGGCCAGCGCCTCATGGCTGAGCGTACCGCAATCCACGCAGACGATCAGGGCGTGATCCCGCGCCAGCGCCGAGATGGCCGGGACGTTCGGGCCATAGCCTTCGTCGATGCGGTCGGGGATATAAAGCGTGGCCTGCTTGCCCAGCTGACGCAGCCAGTCGATCAGCAGTGCCGCGGAAGAGCCGCCGTCGACATCGTAATCGGCAAAGATCGCGATGCGCTGTCCCTTCAGGACGGCCTCGACGATGCGCGCGGCGGCCTTGTCCATGTCGCGCAGGACAAGGGGATCGGGCAGCAGGTCGCGCAGCTTCGGATCAAGAAAGGATTGCGCCTCGGGACCGGAAACCCCGCGCGAGGCGAGGATGCGGGTGACGGGCAGGGGCAACCGGCTTTCCTGCGCCAGCGCCTCGGCGGCCCGGTCAAGCTGGGCGTCGGGGCCGCGCCAGAATCGGCCGGTCAATGAGGATTCGACGGAAAGAAAGGCGGTCATGGGTTGCTTCATCCCCCATGACCGCCCTTCGTTCAAGTGCGCAGCGCGCCGATCACTTGATCGGGTTGCGATAGATCATGCGGCGGACCGATCCGGTTTTCGAACGCATCAGGATGGTTTCGGTCTGCAGGTAATGCGGCTCGCGCTTGACGCCGGCCACGATCGAACCATTGGTGACGCCGGTCGCGGCGAAGATCACGTCGGCGGTGACCAGTTCGTCACGCGAATAGATGCGGTCGAGATCGGTGATCCCGGCCTTGCGCGCGCGGCCCTTTTCATCCTCGTTGCGGAACAGCAGCTTGCCCCACATCTGGCCGCCCATGCATTTCAGCGCCGAAGCTGCCAGCACGCCCTCGGGTGCGCCGCCCGAACCCATGTACATGTCGATGCCGGTCAGTTCAGCCTCGGCGCAGTGGATGACGCCCGCGACGTCGCCATCGGTGATCAGGCGGATCGCGGCACCGGTCGAGCGGACCTCGGCGATCAGGTCCTCATGCCGGGGACGTTCAAGGATGCAGACCGTGATGTCGCCTTCGGTGACGCCGCGCGCCTTGGCCAGCGCCCGCACCCGCTCGGCCGGGGTCATGTCGAGGCTGACGATATCCTTGGCATAGCCCGGGCCGATTGCCAGCTTTTCCATGTAGACGTCGGGTGCGTGCAGCAGCGTGCCGCGCGGGGCCATGGCGATCACGGTCAGCGCGTTTGGCATGTCCTTGGCGGTCAACGTGGTGCCTTCCAGCGGATCCAGCGCGATGTCGACCTCGGGGCCTTCGCCGGTGCCGACTTCCTCGCCGATGTACAGCATCGGAGCCTCGTCCCGCTCGCCCTCGCCGATGACGACCACGCCCCTGATGTCCAGCATATTCAGCTGCTCGCGCATGGCGTTCACAGCGGCTTGGTCCGCAGCTTTTTCGTCGCCGCGGCCGATCAGACGGGCCGAGGCATGGGCGGCCGCCTCGCTGACGCGGGCCAGCCCCAGAGACAGCATCCGGTCGTTGAAATCCTTGGGCGATGTCATGCTGAAAGTCCTTGTGATTACGCTTTTCAAGGCTTCTACGCGGCGACTTTGAGGCGCCGCAAGGCTGTCTGCGCTAACGGTTCATCTTTCCGCCAGTTCAAGCGCGAGCGCGTGGATTCTGGGCACGATGTCGCCGAGGGTGCTGTGCACCAGGCGGTGGCGGGCAATGTGGGTCAGGCCCACGAAGCGCGGGCTGGCCATGCGGATTCGGAAATGCGTCTCGCCCCCCTCGCGCCAGCCGCCGTGGCCGCGATGCCCCTCGCTTTCGTCCAGCACCTCGAGACGGGTCGGTTCGAGTTGTTCCAGGCGGTTCTTCATCTCGTCGGCAATCATCCGCAATGCCCCTTTCATGTCGCGCGAAATAGCTTAGACTGCGTGTCCCGATCAGGACAAGGCAGGCAAATGAGCAATAGCGACCCGTTCGGCTTCGACATGTCAGCGGCCTCGGACAAGAAAAGACGGTCCAAGGGTCGTAGGGGCATGTCCGGCGCCTTCGAGACTTCGACACGCAGATGCGACAAGGAAGGGTGCAACGAGCCCGGCCAGTATCGTGCGCCGAAATCTCCGCGCAAGCTGGACGACTATTTCTGGTTCTGCAAGGACCACGTGCGCGAATACAACCTGAACTGGAACTACTTCCAGGGTCAGTCCGAAGCCGAGTTTCAGGAGTTCCTGGACAACGCGACGGTGTGGGAACGTCCGACCAAGCCGTTTGGCCGTGCGACTCAGGAACAGAAATGGGCGCGCCACGGCATCGACGATCCGCTGGAGATTTTGGGCGCCAACGGCACCAATCCCGAGGTTCGTGCCCGCGCGACCCGCAAGCTGCCCCCGACCGAACGGCGGGCACTGGAGATCCTTGAGGCCAAGGATAGCTGGACCCGCGCGGAAATCCGCAAGCAATACAAATCACTGGTGAAGGATCTTCACCCCGACATGAATGGCGGCGACCGCTCGGACGAGGAGCGTCTTCAGGAGGTCGTCTGGGCCTGGGATCAAGTCAAGGACAGCCGCAGCTTCAAGGATTGAAGACGGAAGCGGGGGCTATGCCCCCACGCGTCCCGCGCTCCCTCAGGATATTTCGGAAACAGTGAAGGCCGGGGGATGCCCCGGCCTTCGTGATTTCAGAGCCCGCGTTTCAGTGCCTCGGCCAGATCGGTGCGTTCCCACGAGAAGCCGCCATCGGCCTCGGGGGCGCGGCCGAAATGGCCATAGGCGGCCGTGCGGCGATAGATCGGGCGGCACAGATCCAGATGCTCGCGGATGCCGCGGGGCGTCAGGTCCATCGCCTGTGCGATCGCACGCTCGATCTCGGCCTCGGGGATCTCGCTGGTGCCGAAGGTATCGGCATAGATCGACAGGGGCTTTGCCACGCCGATCGCGTAGCTGAGCTGGATGACGCATTTCCGCGCCAGCCCGGCCGCGACCACGTTCTTGGCCAGATAGCGTGCGGCATAGGCGGCCGAACGGTCGACCTTGGTCGGATCCTTGCCCGAGAACGCGCCGCCGCCATGCGGGGCCGCGCCACCATAGGTGTCGACGATGATCTTGCGCCCGGTCAGGCCCGCGTCACCGTCAGGTCCGCCAATGACGAAGGTCCCGGTCGGGTTGACCCACCACTCGGTCTTCTCGGTCAGCCATTCGGCGGGCAGGACTTCGCGGATATAGGGCTCGACAATGGCGCGGATGTCGTCCGAGCTCTGGCTGACGTCCTTGTGCTGGTGCGAAAGGACCAGGCTGGTCACCTCGACCGGGCGGCCATTTTCATAGCGCAGGCTGATCTGGGACTTGGCGTCCGGCCCGAGCATGGGTTCGGCACCGGATTTCCGCGCCTCGGCAAGGCGGCGCAGGATGGCGTGGGAATACTGGATCGGCGCGGGCATCAGCTCGGGCGTCTCGTCCACGGCAAAACCGAACATGATGCCTTGGTCGCCGGCGCCGTCGCGATCGACGCCCTGGCTGATATGGGCGGATTGTTCATGCAGATAGTTGTGGACGTGGCAGGTGTTCCAGTGGAACTTTTCCTGCTCGTAGCCGATATCGCGGATGGTATCGCGGGCGATCTGGCCGATGCGGCCCATGTACTCGCCCAGCTTCTTCTGGTCGGTCAGGCCGATTTCGCCGCCGATCACGACCGTGCCGGTGGTGGCGAAGGTCTCGCAGGCGACGCGGGCGGCCGGGTCTTCGGCCAGAAGCGCGTCCAGCACCGCATCGGATACCTGGTCGCACAATTTGTCGGGATGCCCCTCGGACACGGATTCCGAGGTGAACACATAATTCTGTCTGGCCATTAGGAGTGCTCCGTTGGGATGACGCCGCCACGCCAGGAAGCCGTTGTGACGGTCAGAGATGACGGATAATTCAGCCCCTGGTGGCAGTCAACCGCCGACGCAGCGACAAGCCAAGCAGCGTGGCAATCGCGGCCAGCACTGTGGGCCAGTCGCCCCACCGCGTCCAGGGCGTGGGCGGCAGCGCGCCCGGCAGTGTCGCGTCGATCCTGCCAGCAAGGTCGAGGCCCATCGTGGCCCGAACACCGCCCCGCGCGTCGATGACCGCAGAGACGCCAGTATTCGCGGCCCGCATCAAGGGCAGTCCGCTTTCAATCGCGCGAAGCCGTGCCTGTGCCAAGTGCTGCCAGGGCCCGGACAGTTTGCCGAACCAGGCGTCGTTGGTCACCTGCAGCAGCCAAGCGGGGCGATCATCGCCTGCGATCAGGTGGCGCGAGAATACCGCCTCGTAGCAGATGAGCGGCTGGAAGGGCGGCAAGGTGCCAAGCTTCAGCACCTCGGGGCCGGTGCCCGGCGAATAGCCAAAGCCGTGCTGGGCGGCAAAGGCGCGGATGCCGAAACGCGCCATGACATCGCCCCAAGGCGTGTATTCTCCGAACGGGACCAGATGGAACTTGTCGTAGATGGGGCCGATCCCGGCCAGCGAAAACTCGGTCAGGCTGTTGAAGTAGCGCTCGCCCTCGGACCGCTGGATGCCCAGCACGACGGGCGCGCCGGCATAGGCCGCGATGTCCTGCGGCGCGCTGCCGGAATTGTCGAGCAGAAAGTTCACCGCCGTTTCCGGCCAGATCACCGCGTCTGGCGCGGGACGATCAGCGTCGCGGACGGCGGACAGTTCAAGCAGACGGCGGAAGAACACTTCGGACCAATAGGGATCCCATTTCAGCGCCTGCGTGGCGTTGGGCTGTACCAGCCGCAGGTGCAAGCCGGTATCGGGCGGCAGGGGCCGCGCCAGCCGGGCCATGCCGCCGGTCCATGCGGTCGCGATCAGCAGTGTGGACAGCACGGCTCCGGTCAAGGGGGCGCGCAACAGGGGGTGCTCTGGGCGGGAGAATACGCTGGGCATTGCCGCCGCCAGCATAGTCAGCGCGGACAGTCCGATTGATCCGAACGTGGCAGCCATCTGACCTGCCGGGGTCGGGATCCAGACATGCCCGGTCAGCGCCCAGGGCAGTCCGGTGAAGACCCAGCCGCGCATCCAGTCCGACAGGACCATCAACGCGGCAAAGGCCAGGGCCTGCCGATTGGGGCCCGTTGCGATCCTGGCGGAGAGATAGCCCGGCAGGGTCCAGAAGACTGCGCCACCCAAGGCCATGAAAAACAGCGCAAAGGGCGCCATCCAGCCATAGATATCGGGTTCGACCAGAAATGGCTCGACGATCCAGGACAGCGCCAGCGCAAATTGTCCGAATCCGGCCGCCAGCGCGTGCCAGGCGGCGCGACCGGGCGAGCGGGCATGTGCAACGCGCCAGCAAATCAGCGCCAGCGCGATGACGGTCACATACCACAGATCGAAGGGGGCCTGACCCAGCGCGGCTAGCGCGCCAAGGGCAAGGTCAAGGGCCAGCCCGCCAACAGACGGGCGGGCCCGGCATTTGTCGGCGGGCATGGCCGGGATCAGGACTCGGCCGAGGTGGCCGGTGCTGCAGGGGCGTGATCGGCCGGTTGCTCGGGGGCAACGGCGTCGGCCTTCCTGACCCGCTTGCGCGGAGCGCGGGGCTTTGCGGGAGCTGCTTCGACGGGCGCGGCCTCGGACGCTTCCGTCGCCACATCATCCGCGGCCTTGGCTTTTGCCTTGGGGCTGCGCGTGGTGGCCGTCTTGCGCGTTGCGGTGCGCCGCTTGGGCTTTTCAGCAGGCTCGGCAGCGGGGGCCTCGGCCGCGACCGGTTGGGCCTCTGGCGCGGGCTGCTCGGCTGCGACTGCTTCGGCTGGGGCTACGGGCGTTTCCGCGACGTCGGGCTTCTTGCGGCTGGTCCGAGGCTTGCGGGTCCGCGCGGGCTTTTCAGCGGTTTCCGCGATCGCCTCCGCGACGGGAGCCTTGGTCTCGACCGGAGCCTCGGTCACGACTTCAGCGGCCGGAGCGGGGACAACCGGAGCGGGTGCTGCCGGAATCTCGGCCACGGTGATGGGGATCTGGCGCGCTTCAACCGCAGGTGCGGTTTCGGCCACAGACTCGATGATCCGCGGGCGGAAGCTGCGCGTCATGAATTCGGGCATGTGGTCGCCCATTCCCATGATGGGCGAACGGTCGCCCCGACGATCTTCACGCCGGTCTTCGCGACGATCGTCGCGCCGGTGCTCGTGCGATTTCTCGGCGCGATGGTCGGCGCGGCTTTCCGGACGCTCACGACGTTCATCGCGGCGCTCTTCACGGCGGTGGTCGTCCCGACGTTCATCGCGGCGTTCTTCCCGCTGGCGGGGTTCACTGACGCTGGCTTCCGTGCGCACGTCTTCGGCATGGCTGCGCTGTTCACTGTCATCACGGCGGCCGCGACGGTCACGGGTGCGTTCGCGGCGCCCGTTCTCGCGTTGCGGGCGGGGTGCGGACTGGGCGGCAGCCGAAAGGGTAAAGCCTTCTGGCACGGCTGCGCGGGGCAGCTCCTGTTTCACCAGCGCTTCGATGGCGGCAAGGTACTTCCCGTCCATCGGAGTACCGATAGAGATTGCCGTACCCTTGCGGCCGGCACGGCCGGTCCGGCCGATGCGGTGGACATAATCCTCGGCATGGCTGGGCAAGTCGAAGTTGATGACATGGCTGACGGCCGGGATGTCCAGCCCACGGGCCGCCACGTCCGAAGCAACCAGGAAGCGCAGCTTGCCGTCGCGGAAATCGTCCAGCGTCGCCATGCGGTGGCGCTGGTCAAGGTCGCCGTGGATCGGCGCGGCATCGAAGCCGTGCGATTTCAGCGACTTCGCCACAATATCCACGTCGGTCTTGCGATTGCAGAAGATGATCGCGTTCTTCAACTCGTCACCTTCGGTGCGGATCAGGGCACGCAGCAGCTCTCGCTTCTGCTTGGCGGACTGGTCGCGGCGGGTCGGTTCGATCTCGACCAGCTTCTGCAGGATGGTTTCCGAGGTGGTCGCCTGGCGCGCAACCTCGATCCGTTCCGGCGTATGCAGGAAGGTGTCGGTGATTCGCTCAATCTCGGGCGCCATTGTGGCCGAGAAGAACAGCGTCTGGCGGGTAAAGGGCGTCAGTTGGAAGATGCGCTCGATATCCGGGATAAAGCCCATGTCGAGCATCCGGTCGGCTTCGTCCACGACCATGATCTGCACGCCGGTCAGCAGCAGCTTGCCGCGTTCGAAATGATCGAGCAGACGACCCGGGGTCGCGATCAGAACGTCGACGCCGCGATCGATCAGCTTGTCCTGTTCGTTGAAGCTGACGCCGCCGATCAGCAGCGCCTTGGTCAGCTTGGTGTGCTTGGCATAGATATCGAAGTTCTCGGCCACCTGGGCGGCCAGTTCGCGCGTCGGGCACAGGACAAGGCTGCGCGGCATGCGCGCCCGTGCCCGGCCACGGCCAAGCAGTGTGATCATCGGCAGCGTGAAGCTGGCGGTCTTGCCGGTCCCGGTCTGGGCGATGCCAAGGACGTCGCGCCCTTCCAGTGCGGGGGGAATCGCGCCCGCCTGGATCGGGGTCGGGGTTTCATACCCCGCCTCGGAAATGGCTTTCAGAACCTTGGGGTCCAGTTTCAGGTCGGAAAATTTTGTCATTCGGGGCTTTCGTCAATGTGCGCGACATTTGCCTGCGCGGGTCTTGCGTCCATGGCCACAGTCAAGCCCTGATCCAGATCGAAGGCCCGAAAACGGCAGGTCGGGACGCTGTCTCCGCACGCCCCTCGCCATGTCTGCCGGATGCAGACCGGTAGGGGCGTAGCCGAAAACGCGCGCGCCGTCAATCTGATCGCGGATTTTCCTTGACCGGTTCTTGCGAGGCTGGGGTTCCCCTTTCGAATCCCTGCGGAAAAACATATGGTTGGCAGGATGCGGATCGTCAATCCACCGTCCGGGCCACTGCGGTCGCCGACCTGAGCGCCTGAACCCGCCCGGAATGTCGTGCCGTGGCGCCGTGGTTGACTGCCCCCAAGGCCAGACGTTATCCCGCAGCGATCTTATGGATGGAAGCCATGAACCTCTTTTCGGATATCCGCGCGCTGGTGATCGATGCGCTGGCCCAGATGGAACAGGCGGGTGAGCTGCCCGCGGGACTTGAAACCGCCGCCGTGACGGTCGAGCCACCGCGAGACCCCGCCCATGGCGACATGGCGACGAACGCCGCCATGGTGCTGGCCAAGCCCGCCGGAAAGAAACCGCGAGAGATCGCCGAGGCACTGGCCGCGCGACTGGCGGCGGATCCGCGCATCATCGCCGCCGAGGTGGCGGGGCCGGGTTTCCTGAACCTGCGCCTTGCCGCGGGCGAATGGCAGCAGGTGCTGCGCGCTGCCCTGACCGAGGGGGGCGACTATGGCCGCTCGACCCTGGGGGCAGGGACCAGGATCAACGTCGAATTCGTCAGCGCCAACCCGACCGGCCCGATGCATGTGGGTCATACGCGGGGCGCGGTCTTTGGCGACGCGTTGGCGTCCCTGCTGGATTTCGCGGGCTATGACGTCACGCGCGAATACTACATCAACGACGGCGGCGCGCAGGTCGATGTGCTGGCGCGCTCCGCCTATGAACGCTACCGCGAGGCAAATGGGCTGGAGCCCGAAATCCGCGAAGGGCTTTATCCCGGCGACTACCTGATCCCGACGGGCGAGACGCTGAAGGCGAAATACGGCGACAGCCTGCTGGACAAGCCCGAAGCGGATTGGTTGGCCGAGGTGCGCGACTTTGCGACCGAAGCGATGATGGACATGATCCGGCAGGATCTGGCGCTGCTCAACGTCCATATGGACGTCTTCAGCAGCGAGAAGGCGCTTTATGGCACGGGCCGGATCGAGGCTGCCATCGATCGCCTGCGCGCGGCCGGCCTGATCTATGAAGGTGTGCTGGAGCCGCCCAAGGGCAAGACCCCCGAAGATTGGGAACCGCGCGAACAGACGCTGTTCCGCTCGACCACGCATGGCGACGATGTCGACCGCCCGGTCAAGAAATCCGATGGCAGCTGGACCTATTTCGCGCCCGACATCGCCTATCACTGGGACAAGATCGACCGTGGCTTCGATCAGTTGATCGACGTCTTCGGGGCGGATCACGGGGGCTATGTCAAGCGCATGACCGCAGCCGTTTCCGCGCTGTCGGACGGGCGTGTCCCGCTGGACGTCAAGCTGATCCAACTGGTCAAGCTGTTCAAGAACGGCGAACCCTTCAAGATGTCGAAGCGGGCAGGGACCTTCGTTACTCTGCGCGACGTGGTCGAGCAGGCGGGCGCGGATGTCACCCGTTTCCACATGCTGACGCGCAAGAACGATGCCGCATTGGATTTCGACTTCGACAAGGTGCTGGAGCAGTCCAAGGATAACCCGGTCTGGTATGTCCAATATGCCAGTGCGCGGATCAACTCGGTGCTGAAAAAGGCCGCCGAAATGGGGGTCGCGACGGACGACGCTGCGCTTTCCGGGGTCGATTTGTCCTTGCTGGACCACCCGGCCGAACTGGAAATGGCGCGGAAAGTGGCCGAATGGCCACGCACGGTCGAGATTGCGGCGCGCGCCCATGAACCGCACAGGATCGCGTTCTATCTGTATGATATCGCGTCGGAACTGCATTCGCTGTGGAATCGCGGCAATGACGAGACCGCTTTGCGCTTCGTCCAGGACGGCAATCCTGCCGCTACATCGGTGAAAATCGCACTTGCCCGCTCTGTCGGCGTTGTCATTTCGGCCGGTCTTGGTATCTTGGGGGTGACTCCGGCCAAAGAGATGCGCTGAAAACAGCGTCCTGCCGGGTGTCGAGCAGAGCAACGAGCAGATACCGGGCAAACCGGCAGGCAGGCAGGAATGGCAGTGGTAGACTTCCGCTCTGGCGGCTTTCAAGGCGCGCAGTCCAATCGGAATGCGCATGATTTTCCCTATGGAAACGGCCACGAGGGCGAGGACGAGACCTGGCACGCCGATGCCTGGAACGATGGGCGCTATGCCGAGGCCGATCCGAACATCTCGGATGAACCGGTTTCGCTGCTGCAGCGCCTTTCGCGAGTGACGCATTACCTTGGTGCACTGACCTCGGTCGGCCTGATGGTGATTCTGGCCGTCTGGGGCTTCAAGCTGGTGGTCCGCGACGTTTCAGGCGTTCCGGTCATCCGCGCGATCCAGGGCGAGGCCCGCACCGCGCCCGAGGATCCGGGCGGGGAGCTGACCGATCGCATCGGGCTGGCGGTCAATTCCGTCGCCGCCGGTGCCAAGACGGCCGAGCCCGAAAAGGTCGCAATCGCGCCGGCTCCGGTCCGGCTGGATGATCAGGACGTGGCGATGGGTCAGCTTGGCGCGACGGCGCAGGCGCCAGCCCGTCCCGTCGATCTGCCGCTCAGTGACGATACCCCACGTGTCATCCCGCTGCCCGATGGCGAAGCCGCGGCGGCCGCCGCTGCCGCTGCCGTCGAATCCACCGTCGAGCCGGATGCGGACGTGACCGAGGGGCTGATTTCGGACGCGCCCGCGACCGAAGCGCCCGTGAACGAGGCGCTGACCGATCTGGCCGGGCAGGAGACGCAGGACGTCGCTATCAACCAGGCTTTGGCCGAGGCGAATGCCAACGCAGCGACGACTGCGGCGGCGCCTTCGGTTGCGCAATCAACCCGGCCTTCGCCGCGGCCGCGCCGCGTGGCTGCCGCCGCTCCGGTGGCAGCCGCTGCGCCGGCCCCCGTAGTTGCGGCAACGCGCCCCGAAACCGCATCGAAACCCGCACCTGCCCCCGAAGCCGCGCCGGCCAAGGTTGCCTCGGGATCCGCAATGGTGCAGATCGGGGCCTTCGACAGCGACGCGCTGGCCAAGGGCGAATGGGAACGCGTTTCCGGCAAGTTCGGGTCGCTGTTCTCGGGCAAGTCACGCGTGGTGCAAGAGGCCCAAAGCGGTGGCCGGACGTTCTGGCGCCTGCGGGCTGGAGGCTTCGATTCCAAGGATGAGGCTCGGCGTTTCTGTGCTGCGCTGATCGCCCAAGGGGTCGACTGTATCCCCGCGACCGCGAAGTGACCTCATGACCAGTGCGACGATCCTGGGCGGTATCGCCGGCCCCGACCTGACGGACAAGGAGCGCGACTTTTTTCGTGCTGCCAATCCCTGGGGCTTCATTCTGTTCGGGCGTAATATCGACACGCCCGAACGCCTGCGCCGCCTGACCGCAGCACTGCGTGACGCGGTTGGCTGGGATGCGCCGGTGCTGATCGATCAGGAAGGCGGTCGGGTCCAGCGGATGCGCGCGCCGCACTGGACCGAATGGCCTGCGCCTTTGGATCAAGCAGTGAATGGTGACCGCGCGATCTGGCTGCACCACCACCTGATGGCGCGGGAGTTGCGGGACATGGGCATTGATGCCGATTGCGCCCCCGTTCTGGACATTGCCCGCGACGATACCCATCCCTTTCTGCGGAACCGGTGTCTGGGGACGGACGCGGAAAGCGTCATCCGGCGCGGCCGGATTGCCGCCGAGGCGATGTTCGCCGCAGGCGTCCTGCCGGTGGTCAAGCACATGCCGGGCCACGGCCGTGCGCGCGTCGACAGCCACAAGGACTTGCCCATTGTCGAGGCTGGGCTGGAAGAGCTTGAGCGCACGGATTTTGCGCCCTTCCGGGCGCTGGCCGACCTGCCCATGGCGATGACTGCGCATATCCGCTTTACCGCCATCGACGACGCTCCGGCGACGGCCTCGGCCCCGGTCATCTCGGTGATCCGCGACAGGATCGGATTCGATGGGCTGCTGATGTCGGACGATATCGGGATGGAGGCGCTGTCCGGCACCCCGGCCGAGCGCGCCCGCGCGACGATTGCGGCGGGGTGCGACCTGGTCCTGTCCTGCAACGAGACCATTTCCCAGATGGAAAGCATCGTTGCTGCTGCTGGCCTGCTTTCTGCGCAGGGCCAGCGTCGCGGTGATCGTGCACTGTCGCTGAGGACAGCCGCAGGAACGGGGGAAACCGCGGATATGCGGGCCGAACTGCGTGCGCTTGGCGGGCTTGCGGCCTGAGATTGACTTGAATGCCCGCATGACCGATTCTGCCGCGATCCGTTCGGCCTGACTGAAATGACCAAAGTACCCTATCTGACGCCCGTTCCGGTTCCGGAAGACGCGGCCCGACCCCAAGACAGCCAGGGGCCGGAGGAGATGCCGACTGCCGAGCGCTTGGCGGAAGAGGTGCTGGTGGTCGATGTTTCAGGGTTCGAAGGTCCGCTCGACTTGTTGCTGACCCTGTCCCGGACGCAGAAGGTCGACCTGATGCGGGTCTCGGTCCTCCAGCTTGCCGACCAGTATCTGGCCTTTGTCGAACGCGCCCGAGCGTTGCGGATCGAACTGGCCGCGGATTATCTGGTCATGGCGGCATGGCTGGCCTTCCTGAAGTCCCGGCTGCTGCTGCCCCCGGATCCCCAGGCTGAGGGCCCCTCGGCCGAGGACATGGCAGCGCACCTCGCCTTTCAACTGGAGCGGCTGCAAGCAATGCGCGAGGCGGCGGCAAGCCTGATGGCCCGCGACCGGCTGGGCCAGCAGCGCTTTGCGCGCGGCGCACCCGAGGCTGTCACGCGGTCGCGCCAAGTCGCCTGGCAGGCCGGTCTGATCGACCTGATGCGGGCCTACGCGATGCTTAGAACCCGCGATGAATTCCGGCCATACGCATTTGACCGGAAAGATATTTTCACGATGGAGCAGGCATTGGACCGGCTTCGGACAATGCTTGGCTATGCCGGAGACTGGACTTCGCTTGCAAGCTTCCTGCCCGACGGCTGGAACGGTGATCCGCAGCGTCGCCGGTCGGCCACCGCGGCCACATTTGCCGCCACCCTGGAACTTGCGCGTCAGGGACGGATCGAGCTTCGGCAATCCGGCACCTTCGCGCCCATCACACTACGCAGCAAGCTACCGGAATGACCGCGAACCCCACCGAGCCCAAGGCGACGATGCCGCCCCGCCCGACCGCCTCTCTTTCGTTGATCGAGCAGGAACGGATGATTGAAGCCATCCTCTTCGCCAGCGCCGAACCGCTGAGCCTGCGGGCCATCTCAAGCCGTCTGCCCGACGGCTGTGATGTGGCCGAGGCGCTGGAGACGCTGCGCGCCCGTTATCAGGGGCGAGGCGTGCAGCTTGGCCGCGTCGGGGACAGTTGGGCCTTTCGAACCGCGCCGGACCTTGGCTTTCTCATGCAGGAAGCGACCGTGGAAAGCCGCGGCCTGTCCCGCGCCGCGACCGAGACATTGGCGATCATCGCCTATCACCAGCCGGTGACGCGCACCGAGATCGAGGAGATTCGTGGCGTCGCGCTGAGCCGGGGCACGCTGGACCAGTTGATTGAACTGGATTGGGTGCGTGTCGGCCGCCGGCGGCAGACACCCGGCCGCCCGGCAACCTTCATTGTGACCGAAACCTTCCTGGATCATTTCGGGCTGGAAAGTGCGCGCGATTTGCCGGGGCTTGCCGAACTGCGCGCCGCGGGATTGCTGGAATCACGTCCGCCAGCGGCAGCCATGCCCGTGGTGGCAGGGGATGACGATGCCGATGGCATGGTGCTGCCCCAAGACCTTTACGACGATGAGTGAGGCCAAGGGGAGGGCCGCGCCATGAATTTGAACCAGATCTTCAACAGAATGACCCGCATGGCAATGAACCGGCTGGTGAATTGGACCATGAGAAAGGGCATGAAAGGATTGGATAGCGGCCCGCGGCCCAAATCTTCTGGGCCGCAGCGCGAATTGGACAAGAGTGCCCGGCAGGCGGTCAAGCGCGCGCGTCAGGCCGCCCGCGTCACGCGGCGCATCGGCCGCTAGGCGGCCCCGAACTGCTTGGCCAGCTTCAAACCCTGGCCCTGATAGTTCGACGCTATACCTTCGCCATACAGACGCTCGGGTCGGGCGGACATCCGTTCATAGACAAGGCGGCCCACGACCTGCCCGTGTTCCAGAGCAAAGGGGGCTTCGTGACAGCGAACCTCCAGCACGCCGCGCGCGCCATGTCCGCCAGTCCCGTGGCCGAATCCCGGATCGAAGAAGCCCGCATAATGCACCCGGAATTCGCCGACCATGGCCAGATAGGGGGCCATTTCGGCGGCGTAGTCCGGTGGAATCGCCACGGCTTCGCGGCTGACAAGGATGTAGAAGGCGCCGGGATCCAGAATCAGTTGGCCGTCGCGCGTCCGCAGCTCGTCCCAGAAATCCGAAGCGCGATAGGCGCCAATGCGGTCCAGATCGATGACGCCACTGTGCGGACGGGCGCGATAGCCTACCAGATCGCCCTGATCGGGCCGCAGATCGACCGAGAAGCCAAGCCCGTCATCGATCAGGGCCTGCCCTGTAACAAGGGGCTGTGCCGCGTGCAGGTGGTTCAGTTCGGCATCGCTCAGCACGGATTGCCCCTGCCGCAGGCGGAGCTGGTTCAGCCGCATTCCGGGACGGACGAGGACCGAAAAGCTGCGCGGACAGATCTCGGCATAGATGGGGCCGTCATAGCCTTCGGGCAGGCGGTCGAATTCGGTCCCTTCATCGGTGACAAGCCGCGTCAACAGGTCCAGTCGCCCGGTCGAGCTTTTGGCATTGGCGACGGCATCAAGGCCCGCGGGCAGGGCCAGCCGCTCCATCAGCGGGACCAGATAGACGCAGCCCTTTTCCAGAACCGCACCGCCGCTGAGGTCCATCCGGTGCATCTCGAAATCGGCAAGGCGCTCGCTGACCTTCCGGCCGCGACCCGCCAGAAATGATGCGCGCAGGCGCCAGGCGGTCTGTCCGAGGCGCAGATCGAGGCTGGCGGGTTGGACCTGTTCGGGAAGGATCGGACGCTCGGCGGAAATCGCCCCGGTCTCGATCAACTGGCGCAGCGCGCTGTCGGGCAAAACACCGTTCAAGAAAACACCTCTGGAAAAGGGGAAACGCCCACCCCTGGAGAGGAGTGAGCGTTTTCGGAATGGTCGGGCCGGAGAGATTCGAACTCTCGGCCTTCCGCCCCCCAGACGGACGCGCTAACCAGGCTGCGCCACGGCCCGACGGGGGTCATATAGAGCGAAGCAGGCGGGCAGCACAAGGGGGAGTGGGCGGATTTTTCGACATTAACGCAGATAGATTCACCGACACGATCACCATGCGGAAAAGCAGGCGTAATCATGGCCTTAAAGTAGGGCGTGGAGACGGTCCCGCAGGTCCCGCGCACGGGCAGGAGGTGGCGATCCGGCAAATTCGCGTCGCCGCAGTTCGGAGGCAGCAGTGCACAGCCGCAGCAACCACTCAGCCTCTGATCCCGGTTGGGGGTCAGGGAAAAGCGGCAGCAATTCAGCGCCGGTCTGGGACCGGCGACGCTTCGGTGCGGCGGACCGGGAAGGTTCCCCGTTCTGCGGGGCGCTGACGGCTTCGCTTGATTCGGGCAAATGCAATCCGGCGGCAGCTCCGATTTGGGCCGGAGCCTGCTTCGACAGGTCGCGCATGATGTCCCCCAGCCGTTCTGCGCCCAGCCGCCGCAGGCCGGCCCCACGGTCGGCCGAAATCAGGCGCTTGGCGCCGCGGATGCTGAGCCCTTCCTCGCGCATGACCTGGCAAAGGCCGGCGACAAGGCGAACGTCATCGGGACGGTAGTAGCGCCTGCCGTCGCTGCGCTTTACCGGAGACAAATGGGTGAACTGCGTTTCCCAATACCGCAGGACATGCGGCGCGACACCCACGAGGCGCGAAACCTCTCCGATCGAGCGAAAGGCGTCGGGGGACTTGTCCATCAGCTGCCGGGCTTGTTGCCTGCCGCCACCCGATCCTTCATCAGATGCGAGGGGCGGAACGACAGGACGCGGCGCGGCGTGATCGGCACTTCTTCGCCCGTCTTGGGGTTGCGGCCGATGCGTTCGTTCTTGTCCCGGACCGAGAAGGTTCCAAAGGACGAGATCTTGACCTGTTCGCCACGCACCAGTGCGTCCGAGATGTGCCCCAGCACACTTTCGACAAGCTGCGCGGATTCGTGACGGGACAGGCCGACTTCACGGAACACGGCCTCTGCCAGATCCATGCGGGTCAGGGTGGAGTCGCTCATCTGGGAAACCTCTCTCTTGTAGCAAGGATGATTTTTTTGCTGCGGGGTGTCAACATGCCGGACCCCGCCATGGTTCCGTCAGACGAATTTTCCCCCGCTTTATTCGGGCGTTACCGGGGTAGATTGGCATTTCTGCGGATTGAAACCGCCATATCGCCGCCTATCTGATACATAAAGCGACAGTTGGCGGGGTGTGACATGGCCGGAGGATGGGCACGCGACGACGCGGTGAACGACCAGATCGACGTCTCGACGCAAGAGGCGATCGAGCGGATGCGGGCACGCCAGTCGCATCGTGCGGCGGGGGAAAGCGCGGAATTCTGTGACGAATGCGACGAGCCGATCCCGCAGGCGCGCCGTGACGCCATTCCGGGCGTACGGCTGTGCGTCGCCTGTCAGGGCAAGCACGACCGCAACTGGAAGCCACAGGCAGGCATCAATCGCCGGGGTTCAAAAGACTCGCAACTACGCTGAGTTTACCAGCGCAGCACGACCGATCCCCATGCCAGACCGCCGCCGATGGCTTCGGCGACAAGGATCTGGCCGGGCTTGAACTTGCCCTGCTCATCGGCGACCGACAACGCCAATGGGATCGAGGCGGCAGAAGTATTGCCGTGATCGGCGACCGTCAGCACGACCTTTTCCATTGGCAGATGCATCCGTTTGGCCGTCGCCTCGATGATGCGCGAATTAGCCTGGTGGGGCACCAGCCAGTCGACCTGATCGGTGGTCAGCCCGGCCCGTTCAACCGCGCGATGCGCGGTGTCGGCCAGCTTCTCGACTGCGTGACGGAATACCAGGTTGCCCTGCATCCGCAGATGCCCGGCGGTTCCGGTCGAGGCTACACCGCCATCGACGTAAAGCAGGTCGCGATACTGGCCGTCACTGTTCAGGTCCACGGCAAGAATGCCGCGATCCGCCGGGGTGCCATCGCCTTCGACGGCCTCCAGAACGACCGCGCCGGCACCGTCTCCGAAAAGGACACAGGTGCCACGGTCGGTCCAGTCCATGATGCGGCTGAAGGTTTCAGCCCCGATCACCAGCACGCGCTCGGCTTGACCTGCGCGAATCATCGCATCGGCGTTTGCCAGCGCAAAGACGAAGCCCGCGCAGACGGCCTGAACGTCGTAGGCAAAGCCGCGCTTCATCCCCAGCCCGGCCTGAACCATCGTTGCGACCGAGGGGAAGGTGAAGTCGGGGGTCGACGTAGCGACGATCACCGCATCGATCTGGTCCACCGAAATGCCGGCATGGTCCAAGGCCGCCTTGGCCGCGGCGATGCCGAGGTCGCTGGTGCGCTGATCCTCGGCGGCAAAGTGGCGGCGCTCGATCCCGGTCCGCGAGCGGATCCATTGGTCCGTGGTTTCCAGCTTGTCCTCGAACCAGCTGTTCTCGACCACACGCTCGGGCAGGTAATGCCCCGTGCCCCGGATTACCGCACGCCGCATCAGGACGTTCCCTTTTTATCTGCGCCGGCAAGCCCGGCGATTTCCGGCGACAGCGACTGCGCCACGCGCGCGGCAAGGCGCTCGTGGAAGCCCGACTGCGCCAGTTGGAAGGCAAGCTTGATCGCCGCCGAGATCCCGGTCGCGTCGGCCCCGCCGTGGGATTTCACCACCGTGCCGTTCAGTCCCAGGAAAACCCCGCCGTTCACCCGGCGCGGGTCGATGCGTTTCTGAAGACGCTTCAGCGAGGTCATCGCGAGGAGGGCGGCAAATTTCGACATGACCGAATTGCCGAAGGCATCCTTGAGGAAATCGCCGACCAGCTTTGCAGTACCTTCGCCGGTCTTCAACGCGACATTGCCCGTGAAACCATCGGTGACGATCACATCCACGCGCGCTGAGGGCAGATCGCCGCCTTCGACGAAGCCGACATAGTCGAAACTTCCCGCATCGGCGGTCGAAGCGATCAGTTCATGGGCCTGCTTCAGTTCGGCACGGCCCTTGTGCTCTTCGGTCCCAACGTTCAGCAGCCCCACCCGAGGACGGGCGAGGCCAAGGCCGTTGCGGGCATAGGAAGCGCCCATCAGGGCATAGGTCAGAAGATCCTGCGCATCGGCGCGGATATCGGCCCCCACGTCCAGCATGACATTGAAGCCTTGCGGATTGCGGGATGGCCACAAGCAGGCGATCGCCGGACGATTGACGCCCGGCAGCTTGCGGAGTCGCAACATCGACAGCGCCATAAGCGCGCCGGTATTGCCGCAGGACACGGCGACGGTCGCCTCGCCGTTGCGGACGGATTCGATGGTGGACCACATCGAGGTGCCTTCGCCCTTGCGAAGCACCTGGCTGGGCTTGTCCTCCATCGTCACGACGCCTGCGGCATCGCGAACGTCGCAACGTGCGGCAAGACCCTGCCGATGCCCGATCAACTGATCGAGCTCGGCTTTCGGGCCATGGACGATGAACCGGATTTCGGCGTTCTTCTGGGCGCTCTCGGCAATTCCCGCCACCACTGCAGCGGGGCCGCGATCGCCGCCCATCGCGTCAACGGATATCACCACGCCGCCCTTGCATTCCGGGCCGCGCGGGATAGTCGTGCTCTCCGCCGGATTCATGTCCTTGGTCGGTCCGCTTAGGCCGCGTCGTCGTCCAGATCGACTTCGTTGGCCTGGGCCACGACTTCGCGGTTGTCATAGTGACCGCAGGACGGGCAGACGTGATGCGGACGCTTCAGTTCGCCGCAGTTGGTGCATTCGTTCGGGTTTCCTGCGACCAGCGCGTCATGCGAACGACGCATGTTGCGGCGGGAGCGGGTAACTCGGTTCTGAGGGACGGCCATGTCTCAACCTCAAGTGGTTCGGGGGGCGGTCACAGGACAACCCCGGATTCTAATATCGGGTCTGGGCGGGGCATAGGACAATGACGCGTCAGCCGCAAGGCTCGAAACGAGATCTCGCGCACGGGGGCCACGGTCCGGGATATCCCCCGCCGGTCGGATGAACGCGCGAAAATAGCGAAGTTCGCGCGTTTCGCAAGGGAAATCTTGGATAAACCGGATTGCCCCTGCGGCAAGTCCATCGCCCGACCGAATGCGGTTGCACGTTGGCCGGGGCAATGGACACCGCGACCGCCCGTAATGGGGGGCGGCGCGGTCCAGCGGGCTTAGCGGCCCAGCTTGGCGTGGACTTCGTCGATATCGACTTCGCCCTTCGGCAGCTTGTTGTCCGGATTGTCGAAATCGTATCTGAATAGCTGGAAGTCCTTCTTGTAGACTTCCCACACAAGGTGCCGGGACAGGTCGTCGAAATACTCGCTGACCTTGTGGGCGCGCTTGGGGCCGTGCCCCTCGGATTCGTTGAACTTCGGCACGTCGGCCAGGTCCAGCGGCACCTTGGTCGGGGCCGCGTCCAGCACCTTCTGCATGCCGTCGTTGAACTTCTCGGTAAAGAAGATCTGGTCATAGCGGCCACCGTTCACGATGAAGGTCGCGATGTGCCCCGACATGGATGACCAGTGGATGTCCGGCTCCATCGGGCGGCGCCAGCGGATGGTGTCCCGCGCGAACAGCAAAAAGCGGCGGAAACTTGCGATCTGGTCGAAATCGAAGTTGTTCTCGGGGGTGCCGACATCGATGCCATAGCGCTGCATCAACTGCGGCACTAGATTCCCGCGATAGCGCTTGCCGTTGCGCTGGATCCCCGCGATCTTGTCGAAAAACGACGATAGAACACGGGCATAGGGGTTTCTAACGCAGGTGAAGGTCATCGACTTGTGCGCCTTGACGCTGTCCTCGATCGGCTTCTGGCTGCCTTCCTGGTTCCACTTGTGAAGGCCGCTTGTAGAATCATGGATATCACCGTCGAAGTAGCGGCCATGATCCGAATAAAACATGATCTGACCGATAGACGAGCAGGCGCATTTCGGGACGACGCGATAGACCATGCTTTCGCTTTCCGTCATCCAGGTTCCGGGGAAGCCCATTCACACATTCCTTATTCGAGGCTGCGGTCGGGTTGCCGACCTTGCCAAAATCGCTAGACACAGAAAGCAAATCACCGGACGAGATTCAACCGGGTGTGGAACCGTTCGACCCAGATGAATGGATTGGTCACATAAATGGCGCGGATTGCCTTCATTCTGCTCTGCCACAAGGATCCCAAGGGAATTATTGCTCAGGCCAAGCGTCTGACGGCCTCTGGGGACTATGTGGCAATTCACTTCGACGCACGGGCAAGCCAGCGGGATTTCGACCAGATCCGCACCGCCCTTGCGGATAATCCAGGCGTTGTTTTTACAGGGCGCAGGCGCAAATGCGGTTGGGGGGAGTGGTCGCTTGTGGCTGCGACCGTGGACGCGGTCAGGGCGGCGGTCGGCGCATTTCCGCTGGCAACGCATTTCTACATGCTGTCCGGCGATTGTATGCCGATCAAGTCGGCGGAATATGCCCATGCCTTCCTTGATGCCGAAGATTGCGACTACATCGAGTCCTTCGATTTCTTCAAATCGAACTGGATCAAGACGGGAATGCGCGAAGAGCGGCTGATCTATCGCCACTGGTTCAACGAACGCACACAGCCAAAACGCTTTTATTCCAGCTATGAAATGCAGAAGCGCTTCAAGCTGACGCGGCCCATTCCTGCCGATATTCAGGTCATGATCGGATCGCAATGGTGGTGCCTGCGCCGCCAATCTGTCGAGCGTGTGTTGGAGTTTTGTGACAGCCGCCCCGATGTGATGCGGTTCTTTTCCACGACCTGGATCCCGGATGAGACCTTCTTCCAGACCATCGTGCCCCATGTCGTCCCCCGCAAGGAGATCAGGACGAGGACGCTGACCTATCTGGTCTTCACGGATTATGGGATGCCGGTCACCTTCTACAACGACCATTACGATCTGCTGATGGGTCAGAACTATCTGTTCGCCCGCAAGATCAGTCCCGAGGCACTGCGCCTGCGGGAACGGTTGGGCGCTCTTTGGGCGGCCACCGGGGTGCATTTCCCGATCTCGAACGAGGCAACGGGGCTTTTCAAGTTTCTGACCGGGCGTGGGCGCATAGGCAGGCGCTTCGCCCCGCGCTTCTGGGAGACCGAGGGCAGCCTTGGCCGCGAAAACTCGCTGCGGCTGGTCGTTTCGAAGAAATGGCATGTCGCCAAGCGCCTGACCGATGCGATCCGGGACGTGACCGAGATTCCGGCCGTCGACTATCTGTTCAACGAAACCAAGGCGAATCTGCCGGACCTGGGCGGGGTCGAAACGACGATCGCCAAGCGCGAGCGGCACCGGCGCGCCCTGCTGCGCCTGCTTTTCGAGCAGTTCGAATCGAACAGTCTTGTCATCTGCCTTGACCCTTCGGCCATGCACCTGATTCAGGACTTGATGAACGACAAGGCGGATACCCGCGTGCTGCTGATCGATTCCGAATTCGACGACACCTATGTCCGCGGTCATATCGACCGGGTGGGGCTGGCGGGTTCGGGGACGCCGTCGGACGTCATCGACCGGCTCCTGCCCACCGTCCGCGCGGATCTGGAGCACGAGACCGAGCGCCTTCGCGATCTTGCGTTGAGCGGCTTCTATTCGATCGCGCCCTGGCGCAGCGACGAAGAAAACGCGGTTCAGATCTCGCGCTTCCTTGACGTGCTGCCCGATACGGCCGAACGACTGGCCAAGACCAACTATCTGTTCAGCGACTGACAAGGCAGAGGGACCGCATGCCGACCTATGACGAATCAAACATCTTCGCCCGTATCCTGCGCGGCGAGATCCCGAACCAGACCGTTCTGGAAACCGAGCACACGCTTGCCTTCCGCGACATTCGCCCGCAGGCCCCGGTGCATGTTCTGGTGATCCCGAAGGGCGCTTATGTCAGCTACGACGATTTCGCTGCCAATGCCTCGGACGCCGAGATTCTGGATTTCAACCGCGCCGTCGCGCGACTGACCCGCGAACTGGGGGTCGATCTGGACAGCGGGCAGGGGTTCCGGGCGATCACCAATGCCGGCGCACATGGCGTGCAAGAGGTGCCGCATTTCCACCTGCACATCCTGGGCGGTCGCAATATCGGCCGGATGATCCAGCCCGACTGATCTGGACTAGGGGCGCGAGGTCAGCCTGACGAAGGCATCCTCAAGATCCGGGGTCTCGACCGTGACATCCCGGATCGGCATTCCCGCTGCGCGCAGGGCATCGATCATCGCATCGGCGGGCAGCCGCGACGGCGCATAGCTGAGTGCAAGCCGTCCATCCGCCCGCCGCTCGGCCCGCACGCCTTCGGGCAATTGGGGCAGGGCGCGGGCGTCGCCCGTGTCGATCACCAGCGTCTTCGAATCCGCCCTTCCCAGAATCGCGCTGGTATCGTCGCACAGGATCAATTCGCCGCGGTCGATGATGGCGATGCGGTCGCACATCTCCTCGGCTTCCTCCAGGTAATGGGTCGTCAGGATGATGGTCATCCCTTGTTCGTTCAGGCGGCGGACATTGCGCCACAGCATTTCGCGCAGCTGGATGTCGACACCCGCCGTCGGCTCGTCCAGGACCAGGATCTGGGGGCGGTGGACCAGTGCCTTGGCCAGCAGCAGCCGCCGCTTCATGCCGCCAGAAAGGTGGCGGGAGTAGCTTTCCGCCTGCTCGGTCAGCCCGACCAGCTCCAGCAGATCATCCGTCCAGCGCTCGCGCTTGGGCACCCCGTAAAGTCCGGCCTGAACCTCAAGGCTGGCGCGCGGGCTAAGGAAAGGGTCGATGTTCAGTTCCTGCGGCATGACGCCGATCGCCGCGCGCGACTGGCGCGGGTTCACGTCCTGATCAAAGCCCCAGATAGATACTCTGCCCGCGGTCTTGCGGACCAGCCCGGCCAGGATGTTGATCGTGGTGGACTTGCCCGCCCCGTTCGGACCCAGCAGACCGAAGATCGAGCCAGCAGGAATGGAAAGGTCCAACCCCTTCAGCGCCTGCTTGGGCGCGGCGCCGCCCGAGGCCGCGTAGGTCTTGGTCAGACCTCTGATTTCGATTGCATTCGCGGCGTCAATGCGGTCTTGGGGGGCTGGCATCGCATCATTCCCATCTTTATGATGCGAGCGGTTTAACCCCGTTTGTCGTCAGAGCTCAAGGAAACGCCATGACTGTTCCGGCCCCCGAAATCCAGACCGTCACCGCTTGGAAGGTGGCCTGCGATGGTGATGAAGCGCGCGGGCTGGGGCATCCGCGGGTCTGGCTGGCCATTCCGCAGGATCTCGGCTGGGTCGAATGCGGATATTGCGACAAGCGCTTCGTGGTCGACCGCGACCACGCGCACGACGACCACTGAAGCGCGCGCGAATTCCGGCACCGGTTTCGATAGAAAGGCCGAAGTTCCTGTAAGGGCTTCGGCCCTGTTCTCATTGTGCGCTGCTGCCTGCGTGCTTCTATGGGTCGCATGGTCTTGGCCCCCGCCCGCCTTCGTGGCAGAAGAAGGCACAGATTGATGCATGACGGGGGCATAGATGACTGAGACTTTCGGCAAGGGCCACCATCTGCACCTGATCGATGGGTCCGCCTTTATCTTCCGGGCCTATCATGCCCTGCCGCCGCTGACCCGCCGTTCCGACGGGCTGCCCATCGGCGCGGTGGCGGGCTTTTGCAACATGCTCTGGAAATACATCCAGGACGGCTCGGGCCCCAATGAGCCGACCCATGTCGCGGTGGTGTTCGACCATTCCTCGAAAACCTTCCGCAACGAGATCTATCCGCTCTACAAGGCCAACCGGCCCGAGCCGCCCCAGGACCTGCGCCCGCAGTTCCCCCTGACCCGAGAGGCGACGCGCGCCTTCAATATCGCCTGCATCGAGACCGAGGGATTCGAGGCTGATGACATCATGGCTTCGCTGGCCTGTCAGGCGCGCGATGCTGGCGGGCGGGTGACGATCATCAGCTCGGACAAGGATCTGATGCAGCTTGTCGGCAACGGGGTCGAGATGATGGACCCGATCAAGAACAAGCCAATCGGGCCCGACGAGGTCCGCGAGAAGTTCGGCGTCGCGCCGGATCGGGTGATCGATGTTCAGGCCCTGGCCGGGGATTCCGTCGATAACGTGCCGGGCGCTCCGGGGATCGGGATCAAGACCGCCGCCCAACTGATCGAGGAGTTTGGTGATCTTGAGACGCTTTTGGCGCGTGCGGGGGAAATCAAGCAACCCAAGCGCCGCCAGACCCTGATCGACAATGCCGATCTGATCCGCATTTCGAAGCGGTTGGTCGAACTTGATTGCCGGATGGATCTGGATTTCGGGCTGGACAGCCTGACGATGCGCGCCCCCGATCCCGATGCGTTGCTGGAATTCCTGACCCGGATGGAGTTCCGGACCTTGACCACCCGCGTGGCCGAGCGCTTCGGGGCTGAGGCGCCGGTGGTATCGGACCAGCCGGTCCTTGCCGCTGCGGTGGCGGAACTGCCACCCATCGACCGCAGCCGCTACGAAACCATCCGGGACGAGGCGGCTTTGATCGCCTGGGTGGCCGAGATCGCCGAAAAGGGCGTACTCGCCATCGACACGGAAACCACCGGGCTTGACGAGATGCGCGCCGACCTTGTCGGGATCTCGCTTTCTACTGGTCCGGGCCGTGCCGCCTATATCCCGCTGGCGCATGTCAGCGAAGGCATGGCGGGCGACCTGTTCGGCGGTCCGGTTCTGGCCGAGGGACAGATGCCGCTCGAACGCGCGTTGGCTTTGCTGAAGCCCGTGCTGGAGGACGACGCCGTCCTGAAGATCGGCCAGAACATCAAGTACGACTACAAGATCCTGGCCCGGCTGGGTGTTCACATGGCGCCGATCGACGACACCATGCTGATGTCCTATGCGCTGAACGCCGGAACCCACAACCACGGCATGGATGAACTGGCCGAGCGTTACCTGGGCCATAAATGCATTCCCATCAAGGACCTGATCGGCAGCGGCAAGTCGCAGATCGGCTTCGCGCAGGTGCCGGTCGACAAGGCCAGTGAATATGCCGCCGAGGATGCCGAGGTGACCTGGCGGTTGTGGCATCGCCTGCGCCCTGAACTGTCGCGCAGCAAGGTTGCGACCGCCTACGAACTGCTCGAACGGCCAATGGTCGGCGTGCTGGCCGGTATGGAGACCACCGGTATCCGCATCGACGCCGACCACCTTCGGCGCATGTCCGCCGCCTTTGCGCAGAAGATGGCCCAGCTTGAGGACGAAATTCACGGCCTGGCCGGCGGGCGCTTCAACATCGGAAGCCCGAAGCAACTGGGCGAGATCCTGTTTGACCGCATGGGCCTTGCCGGGGGTAAGCAAGGCAAGACAGGTGCCTATTCGACCAGCGCGGAGGTCCTTGAGGATCTTGCGGCCGAGGGCAATGACCTGCCCGCGCGGGTGCTGGACTGGCGCGCGATCTCGAAGCTGAAATCGACCTATACGGACGCCCTGCCGCTGCATGTGAACCCGGACACCGGCCGCGTCCACACCTCGTATTCCATCGCGGGGGCACAGACCGGGCGTCTTGCCTCGACCGATCCGAACCTTCAGAATATCCCCGTCCGCACGGATGAAGGTCGGCGCATCCGCGAAGCCTTTGTCGCGGGGCCGGGAATGCGGATCGTCAGCCTCGACTACAGCCAGATTGAACTCCGCATCCTTGCCCATGTGGCCAGCATTCCCGCGTTGAAGCAGGCGTTCCACGACGGGATCGACATTCACGCCATGACCGCCAGCCAGATGTTCGGCGTCGCGGTCGAAGGCATGGACCCGATGATCCGCCGCCGTGCAAAGGCCATCAACTTTGGCGTGATCTATGGCATTTCGGGCTTCGGTTTGGCGCGCAACCTGCGCATCCCCCGGGCCGAGGCGCAAAGCTTCATCGACACCTATTTCGAGCGTTTCCCCGAAATCCGGGCCTATATGGACCGCACCGTGGCCGAGGCGAAGCAGGACGGCTATGTTCGCACCCTGTTCGGGCGGCGCATCAACACGCCGGGCATCAACCAGAACGGCCCCGCCGCCGGAGGAGCGCGCCGCGCTGCGATCAACGCGCCGATTCAGGGCGCTGCGGCCGACATCATCCGCCGCGCCATGATCCGGATGCCAGAGGCCATTCGCGACCTGCCCGCAAAGATGCTGCTGCAGGTTCATGACGAACTGGTCTTCGAGGTCGAGGAAACTGCGGTCGATGCCCTGATCGACGCCGCGCGGCAGGTCATGGAATCGGCGGCCGAGCCTGCCATCCGGCTGGACGTGCCACTGGTGGTGGATGCCGGACAGGGCGCGAACTGGGCCGAGGCCCACTGAAATGCGGGCGGGCGCCCTTCGCCGAAGGCGGGGGCCCGCGCATAAGCGACGGTGCCTAAGCGGGCTCCGTCAACGGTCAGATCGCGGTGGAATGCCCTGCGGGTGACATGGCGTAGGCATCGAACATCTGTGCGACCATGCGGGTCAGGGGGCGTCCTTCTGGAAGAATGCGCAAGCCGCCTTCATCCGTGCTGACAAGGTCGCCGAAGCGGTGCGAGACTTCGCCGAACAGCGCGGCCAGTGTCTCGGGTCCAAGGCCGTGGCCGGTCGCGAATTCTTCGGACGAAATGGCGAAATCGCACATCAGCGCCTCGATCATCCGGGCGCGCCACTTGTCCTCGGCCGAAAATTCGTGACCGCGTGAGATCGAAAAACGACTGTCGCGGATTGCCGAAACATAGGCCGGGGTCGCGGGCGCGTTTTGCGCATAACCTTGGGGCAGGCGCGAGATTGCCGAGGCACCCATACCGATCAGGATTTCGCCGCCGTCGTCCGTATAGCCCTGGAAGTTCCGCCGAAGGTGCCCCGCACGCTGCGCGCGGGCAAGCCCGTCGCCGGGTCGGGCAAAATGGTCGATACCTATTTCGTCATAGCCCTGCGATAGCAGAATCTCGCGCGCGACCTCGAACAGGTGCAGGCGTTCGTGCGGGTCGGGCAGGGATTCGGTCGGGATCATCACTTGACGCTTGGCCATCCACGGCACATGGGCATAGCCGTAAAGCGCGATCCGGTCGGGGGAAAGCTCCAGCAGCCGGTTCACCGTGTTCGCGATCCGGGTCTGGTCCTGATGCGGCAGTCCGAACAGGATATCGGCATTGACGCTGTCGATGTCTGTGGCGCGGATCATGTCAATGGCGCGACGCGTGACCGCAAAGCTTTGATCGCGGCCGATGACCTTCTGGATCTGCGGGTCGAAGTCCTGCACCCCGATCGAGGCGCGGGTCAGTCCGGCCTGCGCCAAGGCCTGCATCCGCGATTCGTCTATCTCGTTCGGATCGATCTCGACCGAAAATTCGGCGCCCTGATCCAGCGGAAATGCGGTCAGGACCGCATCCGCGACGCGGCGCATGGTATCGGCCGGCATCAGCGTCGGGGTTCCGCCCCCCCAATGCAGCCGGGAAAGGCGGATCCCGCGGGGCAGGGCATCGCGCAGCAGCGCCAGTTCTGCCAGCAGATCCTCGGCATAGGCACGCACAGGATCCTCGGACTGGGTGCCCTGCGTCCGGCAGGCGCAGAACCAGCACAGCCTGCGGCAAAACGGGACATGCAGGTAAAGCGAGATGGACGCGCCTTCGGGAATTTCGGCGAGCCACTCGCGATAACGCGACTCGTCCACCTTGGGCGAGAATTGCACGGCGGTCGGATAGCTCGTGTAGCGCGGGACCCGCGCGTCAAAGAGTCCCATGCGTTCGAGTTGCGATTGCTGTTCCATCTTCCTATCTTGCAGGGGACTTCCCCAATTTCCTTGATCCAGATCAAAAATGGCCCTGAACGTAGCGCCCCATTCGCAGCAAGCCTGCGATACCTGTCCTATTCGCCCGCACGCGGTTTGCGCGGGATCCCCGCCTGACCAACTTGTCGTGCTGGAAGGCCTGAAGTTCCGGCGCAGTTTTACTGCCGGGCAGGTGGTTGTCTGGGCTGGAGAGGAAATGGATTTCGTCGCCTCGGTCGTTTCGGGCGTCGCGGAACTTGGCCGCGAGCTTGAGGATGGCCGCCGCCAGATGGTCGGATTGCTGCTGACGGGCGACTTCCTTGGGCGGCCCGGCCGGGCGATTGCCCCCTATACGGTTGTTGCTGCGACGGACATGACATTGTGTTGTTTCCGCCGTCCGCAGTTCGAACAGCTTCTGACCAAGATGCCTGCCCTTGCCAACCGCCTGTTGGAGATGACGCTGGACGAATTGGACGTGGCGCGGGACTGGATGCTGCTTCTGGGGCGCAAATCCGCGCGCGAAAGGATCGCCTCGCTTCTGGTGCTGTTGGCCCGGCGCGAATCGGCGATGATCGGTCAGATTCCCACGGATCGCATCGCGATCGAATTGCCCATGACCCGGGAGGCGATCGCAGACCATTTGGGCCTGACCCTGGAAACCGTCAGCCGACAACTGGCTGCGCTGAAGGCTGACAAGGTGATCGTGCTGGACGGGAAGCGGCGCGTGACCGTCCCGTCCTTTGCCGCCCTCGTCGCGGAAAGTGCGGCGGCCTAGCGCGCCATCAGCACCGGCACCTTGGCCTTTTCCAGCATGCTGCGGGTCGCGCCGCCCAGAATCGCCTGGCGGAAGCGCGAATGCCCATAGGCGCCCATCACGACCATGTCAGCCCCGATCTCGGTCGCGCGGCGGCTGAGGATCTCGCTGACCAAGGGCAATGTTCGGGCGAGGACCGCGATTTCGGCCTTGACCCCGTGGCGGGTCAGCATCTTGCAAAGGGCGGCGCCCGGTTCGGACCGCTCGGGCCCGTGCGGAGAAGGATCGACCACCGTGATCTCGACCGATTCCGCGGCTTGCAGCAGCGGCAGGGCGCGACGGACCGCCACCAGCGCTTCGCTTGACTGGTTCCAGGCGATCAGGACTTTCTTGCCGAAGGGCTCGGTCAGTGTTTCGGGCACGATCAGGACAGGGGCCGAGCCTTCGAACAGCGCAGCTTCGGTGATCGCCTCGGCGTCCTGGGTCGCGCCCTCGCAATAGGGACGGCTCAGCACCACCAGGTCGGCATAGCGCGCGCGCATCCCGACCAATGTCGACAATCCACCGATCTGAGCCACGGCGGATTCCACACCCCAGCGAATATCCTCGGCCTTCAGGCGATCGCGGATCTTGTCCTCAAGCTCGCCCGCGGCGGCGATGGCCTTGTCGATCGATTCCTGGAAGACATAGGCTGAGGCCCCGGCATAGTAATACCCGCTTTGGGTGTGGTCGACGCCAAGACAGAAGACATCCAGATGCCCCTCCTCGCGTCTGGTCATGGCGATGGCCGATTCGAGTTGCTTGTGCTGCCGTTCATCGGTCAGCACGGTCAGGATGGATTTATATGCCATGAACCTCTCCTTTCGCCGCGATCCGCGGTTGCCTGTGGCAGAGGTGGTTCGCCCGGTCTGGATGGGCCACCCCCGATCCGATCTTAGCGCGCCGGGCCTTGGCCCGGATTGATGCATGTCAAAGTGTAACTCTTCGGCCCGCTTCTATAAATCGCCTTGTCGTTCCGACCCCTGCATCCGTTTCATCAACGCGAAAGGGCCGGGCTGGGTTGCAACAGATGGCGCAAGACCGGGCAGACCAGAGCAGCGTGCTGGCATGAAAAAGGGCCGCGCGGATCACCGGCGGCCCAATCCTGAAATTTCCGAAACCTCAGCGCGGGATGACGTTGCAGCTTTGCTGGCGAGCCATCAGTCGACCGCAGGCCAGTTCGGCCATGTCACGCGACATGCCGACGAAGTTCGCCTCATATCCGCGCTTGGTGGTCGTGACTTCGCTGGACGCGTTGCCCAGGGCATGGCTCTCCTGCAAGGCGGCACGTACCAGAAGCTGTTGCGCCTCAGCTTGCGAGCGGAAAAGCCCAAGCGTCACGCCAAAGCCCTTGCCAGATGTATCGCGGCTGATGACCTGTGCGGGTTCGTCATCCGTGGTGTCAACGGGATCCAGCGAGGCAAGGATGATTGCGTCGCCCCGCGGGGCAGGGGCGGCAGAGGCGGTCAGCGCCATCGTCGGGGCGGCCACGTCCGCCGCGTCGTCTTCGGTCGCGGCCGCAGGGGCGACCGCGCTCAGGACGAAAAGCGAAGCGGCCTTGGGTGCATCCAGACTGGCCCTTTCATCGCGGCGCGGCGCCGGAACCGGCCTTTGCGCGGGCAGGGCGGCGTCGGTGGGCGCATCCCCTTCGGGGCGGCTGCTGGGGCGCGGCGAAGTGGCGACCATGTCCTGATCACCCTTGGTCGAGGCCGTGGCGACCGGCGCACCCGGCTTGCGATGTGGCCGTGACCCGTCCGAGGCCGAGGCTTCACGGGCGCGGGACACCGCCGCCGCAATTGCCGCCGGGGTCACGATTCCCGCTGTCGAAGCGCGCGCCGCTGGCCTGTCAGACGAAGAGAGTTGCGGGACAGCGGCCGAATTGGCAGCCGCAGGAACTGGCGCGGCCGGCTCGACACGCGCGACCTGAACGCGCCGCGTTACCTCTTTCTTGACCATCAGCATCTCGGGCGGTGCGGGGCGTGCCTCGCGCGCCGTGCTTGACGCGCTGCCGAAGCCCGCATCCAGAAGCTGCGCCATGACCTGGTTGCGATGCGCGGTCGAGTTGCCGCCCATCACGGTCGCGATGATACGCTTGGAGCCCCGCTTGGCCGAAGCCGTCAGGTTGAAGCCTGCGGCCCGGGTGTAGCCGGTCTTGATCCCGTCCGCGCCCTCATAGCTGTCCAGGAACCTCTTGTTGGTGCTGGACACTTTCGCAATCCCCGCATCCGCCGAGCGGCGCGAGAAGATCGAGTAATATTGCGGGAAATCATAGAACAGGCGGCGGCCCAGCGTGGACAGGTCGCGGGCGGTGGAATAGTGCCCTTCGGTGGTCAGCCCGTTCGCGTTCACGAAATGCGTGTTCCGCATTCCCAGCGCCTTTGCCATTGCGTTCATCTGGGCCGCGAATTGCTGTTCCGAACCGCCCAGCCCCTCGCCGATGGTGGTGGCGGCGTCGTTCGCCGATTTCACCGCCGCGGCGCGGATCAGATAGCGCAGCTCGATCCTTTGACCTGCTTTCAGCCCCAGGCGCGACGGCGGCTGCGAGGCCGCGTGGCTTGATACCAGGAACTTGCTGTCCAGCCGCACCTGACCACGCTCAATGGCGTTGAACGCCAGGTAAAGCGTCATCATCTTCGTCAGCGATGCGGGGTGAAGCCTGGTGTCGGCGTTCTGGGAATAGATTTCCTTGCCCGTTCGCGCATCCATGACGAAAGCGGCAAAAGGCGCCGCGGCGACAGCCATCGGCAGCGCCCACGCAAATAGGATCATTAGTCCGAGGCGGACGTTTTGGGTGATTCTGCTCACTGTCCCGGTCTCTTCTGCCACTGAGGGTCCGTTCAAGGTGCGGACCCTTCATTAATAATTGGACAATATCACGCAAAGCCGGTTTCGAAAACCGTAAGTTTTCTTCCATTCGGCGAGCAAAGGCGGGGCTTTGCCACGCCCCGCGCGAGCGTCGCGATGCGGGGCTTACATCGGGCGCGAAAAATCCTATATTCGATGCCTGACATCAACCCATCCCATTGCAGGACGTGACAGATCCGCTCATGACCAACCGGCCAGATGACCGCGAGGATGTCGATCTCGCGGTCAAGACAAAGCCGCGCACCAAGCGGCCGCCCATGTACAAGGTGCTGCTGCTCAACGACGACTTCACGCCGATGGAGTTCGTCGTTCACGTGCTGGAGCGCCTGTTCAACATGACCCGCGCGCAATCCATCGAGATCATGCTGACCGTGCACCGCAAGGGCATCGCGGTCGTTGGCGTGTTCTCGCACGAGATTGCGGAAACGAAGGTCGCGCAAGTGATGGAACTTGCGCGTCGCCAGCAGCATCCGCTGCAATGCACCATGGAAAAAGAGTAGCAAGTGGCTAGTTCCCGATTGGAGCTGGTTTTCGGCGGGACACCGCCCGAAGGCCGCATTTTGTTGATCGGAGCAGGCGCGGACAGCGACCTGGTCCATTTTGATCCCGCGCGCACGCAGATCGTTCAGCGCATGTTCCCCGACGTGGCCGCGCTGAAGGTTCAGGGCTTTCAGTCCGTGACCGAGGCCGAGGGCGATTTCGACGCCGGTATCGTCTTTCTGCCCCGCGCGCGCGCCGAGGCGCGGGCCCGGATCGCGACGGCCGCAGAGCATCTGCCGCCCGGAGCTTCGCTGTGGATCGACGGCCAAAAGACCGACGGGATCGATTCCGTGCTGAAGGAATTGCGCGGCCTTGCGCCGGTGGACGAGGTCCAGTCGCGCGCGCATGGCAAGATATTCCGGATGGAACTGCCCGCACCCGGCTGGCTGCCCGAGGACTGGGCCGCCCGGGACCACGAGGCCGCTCCGGGCTTTGTTACCCGGCCGGGCGTCTTTTCTGCCGATGGGCCGGACCCGGCTTCGCAGGCGCTGGCCGCCCATCTGCCGGAAAAACTGCCGACCCGGATGGTTGATCTGGGCGCGGGTTGGGGCTGGCTTTCAGCCCAGGTTCTGACCCGGCCGGGGGTCGAGGTCCTGCATCTGGTCGAAGCCGATGCCGTCGCGCTGGACTGCGCGCGCCGCAACGTCTCCGATCCCCGCGCGCATTTCCACTGGGCGAACGCGCTGGACTTCCGCCTGTCCGAGCCCGTGAACGGCGTAGTCATGAACCCGCCCTTCCACGAAGGTCGGGCGGCCGACCCCAAGCTGGGCGCCGGTTTCATCCGCGCGGCAGCTTCTCTGCTGACAGGTGCCGGGCGGCTGTGGATGGTGGCGAACCGCCATCTTCCCTATGAGCAGACCTTGCGCGAAGTCTTTGGCGACGTGGCAGAACTGGGCGGTGACAGTCGCTTCAAGATCCTGACCGCGACCGGTGCGAAGCGCGCGGGCGCGCGGGGATCCATTCCGAGAGGACGCAGAAGATGAGCCTGTCCATTCAGGGCAAGACGGCCATCGTTACCGGGGCCGGGCGCGGCATCGGGCTTGCGATCGCGCGCCATTTCGAAAAGGCGGGCGCCAGGGTCATGTTTGCGGACAGCGACGAATCCGCGCTGGATGCTGAACTGGGCGACAGCGCGCAAGGCGACGGCCCGATCCGGTCCTTCGCCGGTGATCTGGGACAAAAGCTGACGTTGGCGAACCTGGTTTCGGCCACGATCGACGCCTTTGACCGCATTGACATTCTGGTGAACGCCCATCGGGCCGTGCAGGCCTGCGATCCCCTGACGGTAAGTGACGAACTGCTGGGCGACATGATGCGCGAGAACATGATCTCGGGGCTGAAGCTGTCGCAGATGGTCGCGAAGCGGATGGTGACGCAAGCGGACGAGGATGGGCAGGAAGACGCGCTGCAGAACGGCGCCATCGTCAACATCGCCTCGCTTGCCGCGGACCGTCCGCAGCCGCAGATGCTGGCCTATTCCATCGCCAGCGCGGCGCAGGCCCAGGCCACGCGTTCGCTGGCAATGGCGCTTGCACCAAAGCGGATCCGGGTGAACGGGGTGGCATTCGGCTCGATCCTGTCGAACCATGTCCAGATGAACCTGCGCGAGGATCCGAACCTGCGCGACCAGCTTGTCGCCGCGACCCCATTGGGGCGCATCGCCGGACCGGACGAGCTGGGCGACACCGTGCAGTTCCTGGCAAGCGAGGGCGCGGCTTTCATCACCGGGCAGATCATTCGCGTCGATGGCGGGCGCAGTCTGGGTGATCCCTTCGCGCCGGGTGTCTTCTAGGGCTACTTGGTTTCGGGATAGGCAGCCTTGCAAGCCTCGACCGCTTGCCGGGCCGAGGGCGTCAGTGCCTGCTTTCGCGCCTGCAGGTTGTCCCGCTTGCGCGTTTCCGCAGCCGGATCGATCGGCACACGATAGCGTTCGGTATCGACCACGTCGCGAAGGCAGGGGCGATACCCGACCATCCACGCACCGTCTGCGGCGTAGCGATAGGCGCACTGATCCCATTCGGTGCGCACCGTCTGCCGCTCTTCCCAGGCATAGCCGCGGGCCAGGTTGCCCTCGACCTCGGCCAGCAGGCTTGAAACGGCCCGATACTCGCCGGTATTGCGCCCGATGCAGCGTTCCTGCGGGGTTCCGCAGGCTGCGACAATCAGGACGGGCAAAAGGCCAAGCGCGATATTGCGGGGCATCGGCGGTATCTCTAGTTGTTCATTGCAAGCATATGGCCGGAGGCGATTTCCGGCAATTCACGAATGCAGGGGAACGGCGCATGGAAATGCAGGCAGAGCGTGGACAGGCAGCGGCGTGGTTCAGGGAATTGCGCGACCGCATCGTCGCCGCTTTCGAGACGTTGGAGGATGCGGGCCCCGGCGACGCGCCCGCGGGGCGCTTTGACGTGCGAGAGACCCGCCGCGGCGAGGATGGCGGTGGTGGGCTGATGTCCGTGATGCGGGGCGGCCGGGTTTTCGAGAAGGTCGGCGTGAACTGGTCGGCCGTTCATGGCACCCTTGCCCCTGCGGCGCGGGCTGCCATGGCCGATCGCGGGGTGCCGGGGATCGACCGCGACCCGCGCTTCTGGGCCTCGGGCATCAGCCTTGTCGCGCATATGCAGAACCCGCATGCGCCTGCGGTCCACATGAACACGCGCATGTTCTGGACCCCCGGCGCATGGTGGTTCGGAGGTGGAACCGACCTGAACCCTTGCCTTGAATATGCTGAAGACACAGCACATTTCCACGACACCTTGCGTCTGGCCTGCGCGCCGCACGACTGCGATTACTATGCCCGTTTCAAGGCTTGGGCGGACGAGTATTTCTTCATTCCGCATCGCGGTCGCGCGCGCGGCGTCGGCGGCATCTTCTATGACGACCTGAACAGCGGCGACTGGGCCGCGGATTTCGCCTTTACCCGTGCGGTGGGCGAGGCGTTCCTTCCTGCCTTTCTGCCGCTGGCGGAACGGCGCATGGCCCAGCCATGGGACGCCAAGGCGCGGGACGCGCAGCTTATCCATCGGGGCCTCTATGCAGAATATAATCTCGTCTATGACCGGGGCACGAAATTCGGCCTTGCGACCGGCCATGACCCCGAGGCCGTGCTGATGAGCCTGCCACCGCTGGCCAAATGGCCCTGAGCGTCTGGCCCGACCTGTACCTGCTGCGGCACGGACAGACCGAATGGAATGTCCAAAGCCGCCTGCAGGGCCGGCTCGATTCGCCCCTGACTGCATTGGGGATCGCGCAGGCGCGGCGGCAGGCCGAGATGGTCGCGGATCTGCCTAATGACCTCGCCTGCTTTTCCAGCACTGCCGGACGCGCCTTGCAGACGGCCCATATCGCGCTGGCGGGGCGCGACTTCCGCAAGGACGAACGCCTGCTTGAAATTGATGTCGGGAATTTTACCGGCGAACGCGAAGCTGATCTGCGCGCTGCGCATCCCGCGATCTTTCACGGTCATCCCCTGGCCTGGTACGACCGATCACCGGGGGGCGAGGATTTCGCCGCGTTGAAGGCGCGGGTTCTGGACTTCCTCAGCGAGTTGTCGGGGCCATCCGTCATCGTGACCCACGGGATCACCCTGCGGATGATCCGGCAGCTAGCGATGGGCACGGCAATGGAGCGGATCGCCGACCTGCCGGTGATGCAGGGCGCCCTTCACTGCATTCGTGGGGGCGCCGAGCAGGTCTTGCGTTAATCGGCCGAAATCTGGCGCGCGGGGTTTCCCGCGACGGTCGCCCCAGCCGGGACATCGCGTGTCACGACGGAGCCTGCCCCGACGATCGCGCCATCCCCGATGGTCACGCCCGGCAAGATGATCGCCCCACCGCCGATCCAGACGTCGTCCCCGACCAAGATCGGGCGGCCATATTCGATACCCTTGGCGCGGCTTGCCGCATCGCGCGGATGATCCGGGGTCAGGAACTTCACATGCGGCCCGATCTGGCAGCGCGCGCCGATGCGGATCTCGCACACATCCAAGAAGACGCAGCCATAATTGACGAAGCAATCGGGGCCGAAATGGATGTGCCTGCCGTAATCGACCTGAAAGGGGACGCGGATGACCGTGCCGTTCCAGGTTCCCAGAAGCTGCGTCAAGGTCCGGGCGCGGGTCTTGTCGCCGACTATCGTGGCGTTGTAGTCGCGCATCAAACCCTGGGCGGTCTTGCGCAAGGCGACCAGTTCACCGTCGCCGGGCTCGTAGGGACGGCCGGCCAGCATGTCCTCACGCGCCGTCAAATGAAGCCAAGCTCCAGCCGGGCTTCATCGGACATCATGTCCATACCCCATTGCGGTTGAAACGTCATTTCGACGTCGACCTGCTTGACCCCCGGCAACGGTTCGACCGCGTCGGCAACCCAGCCGGGCATCTCGCCCGCGACGGGGCAGCCCGGTGCGGTCAGCGTCATGATGATGCGGACCACGTTCTCGGCATTGATGTCGATGGTATAGATCAGCCCCAGGTCAAAGATATTGACCGGAATTTCCGGGTCGTAAACCGTCTTGCAGGCCTCGACCACGCTGTCGTAAAGCGGATGTTCTGTTGTGGAAGCGGCGATCAGCGGGTCGCCTTCCTTAAGATTTTCGGTCGTCATGCGGCACGTCCTGTCGATGCTTACGAAGTATATAGGACTCGGGGCCGCCGGGGTCCAGTGCGCAAGCGGGACGTGATCAGAAGCGGAAGTTCAACCGTCGCGCGATGCCCAGGTTGATCTCGGGCTGGTTGCGGTCCTGGACGACGGGGCTGTCGCCTGCATCGTAAAGCAGCCGACCATAGGTGATCTTGCCCAGAATCGATGTCTTGGGCGTCAGGCTGTAGCGCGCTTCCAGCGCGACATTGGCCGCATAGATCCCGCCCGAGGGGTCATAGCTGCGCAATCCGCTGGCCACCGATTCATCTTCGGTGACGCCGAAATAGGTGTCGGTGAAGCTGTCATCGCCAAGCTGCAGTTCCGCCGTAGTCCACAGCGTCAGCTTGTCGTTGATGATGAAGCGGTATTTCGTCCCGATCTCGCCCACTAGGCCATCATGCCCGCCGATCCCCACGCGCGCGGCGGCATAGCTGGTCGAATCGCCCGCGACATAGTTCACGCGCAAGCCGACTTCGCCCGTCCAGTCGATGTCGTCCAGTCCGCGCAGCTCTTCGTGGTCGTCCGCCTTGCGGTCGCCGATATAGCCGAATGAGGGGATCAGCGCGAAGCCCTGCTTTTCCTCACCGTCTTCGGTCCCAAGCGTCAGGTTGCGCATGGTGCCCCAAGGGCCCAGCTCGACGTCGTCGTCACCGAAATAGCCGGGGCCATAGCTGATACCGGCGCCGACGTCGAAAGAGGCTTCGCTGATGTTGTTGATCCACTGCGCATGCGCGGGCATGGCCAAAGCCGAGGTCGACAGAAGGGCAATGGCGAACAGGCAGCGCATCGGGGCATCCGGGGGAGGGGTGGTTGGTCGCAAGCTATTGACGATTCTGCCCCAAATCTCAACCCGGGAACATGCGGAGCGCCCGCATAATTCCCGAGTGTTGCATTCAGGTCCGCTCGGCCTCTTCCAGCCGCTCAAGCGCCTTCATCCACAAGCCCTCGGCGCGCAGCATCGCCTCACTCGCCTCGGCATGCTTCCGGCCGAATTGCTCGACCTTCAGCGCGTCGTCATAGGTCGATGGATCGGCCATGATGGCGTCCAGCTTTTCCAGCATCGCGCTCAGCTTCTCGATCCGTTCCTCAGCCTTGCGTGCCTCGGCCCGCAATTCCAGAATCCGGTCGCGCGAGGGGCGCTTCTGCACCGTCTTCCCCTCGGCACGGATCTCGGCCTTGTCGTCGCCCGACAGCAGCATCCGCCGGTAATCGTCAAGATCGCCCTGCCAGGCAGACACGCCACCCTGATCGACCAGCCACAGACGATCCGCAACCAGGTTCAGCAAGTGCATGTCGTGACTGACCAGCACCACCGCCCCGGTATAGTCGTTCAGCGCCTCGGTCAGCGCCTCACGGCTTTCGATATCCAGGTGGTTGGTCGGTTCGTCCAGGATCAGCAGGTGCGGTGCGTCGATCGTCGCAAGCAGCAGGGAAAGGCGCGCCTTCTGGCCGCCTGACAACTGGCCCACTTTGGTCTGGGCCTGCGCCTCCATCAGCCCGAATCCGGCCAGCCTGGCGCGGAGCCGTGGCGGTGCTTCATCGGGACGCAGCCTGCGGACATGATCCAGCGGCGTGTCGTCCAGTTCCAGTTCGTCGACCTGGTGCTGTGCGAAATAGCCGATCCGCAGCTTGCCCGAACGGGCGATGCGGCCTTCCATGGGCTCAAGCCGGCCGGCCAGCAGCTTCGACAAGGTGGATTTGCCCTGGCCATTGCGGCCCAGCAGGGCAATGCGGTCGTCCTGGTCGATGCGCAGATCCAGCTTCTTCAGGACCGCGCGGCCGTCATAACCAACGGACAGCCCGTCCAGAGAAACGATGGGCGGCGAAAGCTGGTCCGGCTGGGGGAAGGTGAAGCGGTGAAACTTCGCCTCTTCCGGGGCGGTGATCGGCTCCATCTTGGCCAGCATCTTGATGCGTGCCTGCGCCTGCACGGCCTTGCTGGCCTTGGCGCGGAAGCGGTCGACAAAGCTTTGCAGATGGGCGCGGCGAGCATCCTGCTTCTTGGCCTCGGCGGCCTGCAGGGCGCGTTTCTCGGCACGGGTCCGCGCGAAGGTGTCATATCCCCCGGTGTAAAGCGTCAGCTTGCGGGCTTCGACATGCAGGATGTGGCCGACGGCCCGGTTCAGCAGGTCGCGGTCGTGGCTGATGACGATGACGGTATGCGGATAGCGCTGGAGATAGCTTTCCAGCCACAGCGCGCCTTCAAGGTCCAGATAGTTCGTCGGTTCGTCGAGCAGCAGCAGATCCGGTTGCGAGAACAGAACCCCGGCCAGCGCAACGCGCATCCGCCAGCCGCCGGAATAGTCGCTGGTCGGTCTGGCCTGGTCCTCGGTCGAGAAGCCCAATCCGCGCAGGATCGTCGCCGCGCGGGCTTCGGCCGACCAGGCGTCGATATCGGCCAGCCGGGTCTGGATCTCGGCGATGCGGGTGGGATCGGTCGCGTGCTCGGCCTCGGCCAGCAGGCCGGCCCGTTCGGTATCGGCAGCCAGAACGGTGTCCAGCACGCTGGTCGCGGTTCCGGGCGCCTCTTGGGCGACGCCGCCGATGCGGGCGCGCGGCGGCAGGGTGATCGTCCCCCCGTCCAGCGTCAATTCGCCCCGGATCAGGCGGAACAACGTCGTCTTGCCTGCCCCGTTCGGGCCGACAAGGCCGACCTTGTGGCCGCCGGGAATGGTTGCTGAGGCCTGCTCGAACAGCGGCCGACCGGCAATGGAATAGGATATGTCATCGATGCGCAGCATGGCGTCCGGCATGGCGCAAGGCGCGCCGGGCGTCAATGCCGCAGCGCCTTTTCAATGCGCGGCGCGCGTGATAACCGGGCGCGGATTTCAGGGCCAATCGGCCCCCAAAACCAAAAGGACATCCGACATGGCGACCGAACGCACCCTTTCGATCATCAAGCCCGACGCCACCAAGCGCAACCTGACCGGCAAGATCAACGCGAAGTTCGAAGATGCGGGCCTGCGCATCGTCGCGCAAAAGCGCATCCAGCTGACCCTGGCGCAAGCCGGCCAGTTCTATGCCGAGCACAAAGAACGCCCCTTCTTCGGCGAACTGACCGAGTTCATGATCTCGGAACCGGTCGTCGTTCAAGTTCTGGAAGGCGAAGGCGCCATCCTGAAGAACCGCGAAGTGATGGGCGCGACCAACCCGGCCAATGCCGATGAAGGCACCATCCGCAAGGAATTCGCCCTGTCGGTCGGCGAAAACTCGGTCCACGGTTCGGACAGCCCCGAAGCGGCAGCGCGTGAGATCGCCTTCTTCTTCTCGGGTCTGGAACTGGTCGGCTGATCAGGCGTCCCGCCTGACGGTTTTCACCGTTTCATAAATACCCCAAAAAAAGGGCCGCCTTTCGGGCGGCCCTTCATTTTTCCTACTGTCGCTTCGCCGTCAGATCAAAGCGGATGGTGACCGGAAAGCCCACCGTGCTTTCGTCGGCATAGCCCGCGCCGATCCCGAAATCGCGGCGGTCGATCTTCATCTCGCCCTTGGCCTTGGCCTCCTCGCCCGCGATCTCAAGCGAGAAGGGCAGTTCCGCCGGGACGGATTTTCCCGCGATACTCAGTGTTCCGCGCGCAAGATGCGGGCCGCCCTCGGTTGCCGGTGGCAGAATGTCTGCCTTGAACTCGGCCGTGGGGAACTGGGTGGCATTCAGGAAGTCGGGGCCCTTGGCATTGTCGCTGACCGCGCCCAGCGACAGCGAGGTGATGTCGATCTTGACGGCGACATGCCCGCCCCGGGCGTCGGGGTCATAGTCGATTGCGGCTTGCCAGGACCCGAACTGGCCGGAAATGGGCGATCCGCCCTGCGCGACCTCGATCCCCAGAGCGCCCTGTTCGACGGCCCACCCAGCGGCAGGCTGGGCCGTCGCAGCGACGGGCGCCGCAGTCTCGGCCCCGCTGGCAGCAATGATCGCGGTGCCGATCCAGATGACAATCGCCGCAATCGCTGCCAACAAATGGGGCAGTGTGCTGACCTGGCTTGCCGGTGGTTCGGGTGCCTTCGCGGGATCGCCAGCCATCCGCGACAGGGTGCCATCCCGGTCGATGAACGCGTGCTTCAAGGCGCCTGCGACATGCAGCACGATCAGCCCCGCCAGCACCCACCAGCCAGTCGAATGGAAATGCGCGATCCTTTCCGACAGCGCGGCATCCTGGGGGACAAAAGGCAGGCGCTGTCCCAGGGGCCACAGGATGCGGGAAAAGCCGCCGGGGGCGGCGGAGTGTAGCAACCAGCCGGTCAGGGGCATGATGACCATGCCGATCCACAGGGCCCAATGGACGGCCTCGGCGACGAAAAGTTCTAGCCTGCGGCCGGGATGCAGCGGGCGCGGCTTGCGCTGCGTCAGCGTCCACAGGATACGCAGCAAGGCCAGCAGCAGCGCTGCGACGCCGACGGTCTTATGCCAGGAAAAGGCGGCAAAGATCGCCTGCAACTGTGCCTCGTTTCCCCGCGGCAGGTTGCCCGCGTAAAGTCCCAGGGCAATGGCGGCAAGAATAAGGGCGGCCACGGTCCAGTGGAACAGGCGGGCGATCCCGCCATAAGCGCGGGTCGAGTTTCGGGCGTCCATCAGATTTCTCCCACTGCTTCGCGCCAGTGGCGGCGGCAGAGCGACACATAGGTTTCATTGCCGCCGATCTGGACCTGCGCCCCCTGGCGCAGGACACGGCCCCGGTCATCCTGGCGCACGACCATGGTGGCCTTGCGCCCGCAATGGCAGATTGTGCGGACTTCGCGCATATCGTCGGCCCAGGCCAGCAGGGCGGCCGATCCGGGGAACAACTGGCCGCGGAAGTCGACGCGCAGGCCGTAGCACATCACCGGCAGGCCAAGATCATCCGCGACGCGCGCCAGTTGCCAGACCTGCTCCTCGGTCAGGAACTGCGCCTCGTCGACGAAGACGCAGGCGCAATCACGACCCTGCTCCGAGATCAGGGCGAAAAGATCTGTCCTGGGGGTAAAGGCGGTGGCGGGCTCAGCGATGCCGATCCGGCTGGCGATGACACCCGCGCCGGCACGATCGTCAAGCGCGGCGGTCAGCAGCAGCGTCTGCATCCCGCGTTCGCGATAGTTGTAGGACGCCTGCAGCAAAAGCGTGCTCTTGCCTGCATTCATCGTCGAGTAATGGAAATAAAGCTTGGCCATGGCGGGCAGATAGCCTTGGCCGGACAAGGGCCGCAAGCCGCCGCGCACAGGGGCGCGGCGGCTCACGCAATCTTTAGTCGCGCTGAACCGATTTCGGCGCGCGCGAGGGGCGGCGGGCGGGACGCTTGCGCGCGCCCTGGGCATTGTTGTTGCCCGGACGACCGGCGGGGCCGCCACGTTCGCGGATCTTGCTGGCCTCGAACGGCACCTCGCCACCGACGACGGGGATCTGCGACTTCATCGCCTTTTCGATGGCGCGAAGCTCTCCGATCTCGGCCGGGGCGCAGAAGGCGATGGCCCGACCATCACGACCGGCGCGCGCGGTGCGGCCGATGCGGTGGACGTAGTTCTCCGGCACGTTCGGCAGGTCGTAGTTGTAGATATGCGCGACCTCGGGGATGTCGATCCCGCGGGCGGCCACGTCGGTCGCGACCAGCACCTTGGTCTCCCCGGCGCGGAAGCCGGACAGCGCCCGTTCACGCTGGCCCTGCGATTTGTTGCCGTGGATCGAGGCGACCTTGAAGCCCCATTTTTCAAGCAGCTTGGACAGCTTTTCGCAGCCATGCTTGGTGCGACCGAAAACAATGGCCAGTTCGTCACGGTGCTTGCCCAGGTATTCGGCCAGCAGCGTCGCCTTGTCACCCTGCGTGACGAAGTGGACGCCCTGATCGATCTTGGCCGCTGCCTGCCCCGGAGGGTTCACCGCGACCTTCAGCGGGTCGCTCAGATAGCTTTCGGCAAGCTCTTCCATCAGCTTCGGCATGGTGGCCGAGAAAAGCAGCGTCTGACGGTCGCGCGGCAACATCTTGGCGATGCGGCGCAGCGCGTGGATGAAGCCGATGTCCAGCATCTGGTCGGCCTCGTCCAGCACCAGATACTTGGTCTGCGACAGATCGACGGCGCCGCGCTCGATCAGGTCGATCAGGCGGCCGGGGGTGGCGATCAGAACGTCGACGCCACGCTCCATGCGCATGGTCTGGACGTTGATCGAGGCACCGCCGACAACGCGGAACTGCCGGATCGCCGTGCCGGCAGCATAGGCGTCGATGTTTTCAGCGATCTGGGTCGCCAGTTCCCGGGTCGGGGCAAGGATCAGCGCGCGGCAGGTTTTGGGCTCGGGCTTGCGGCCGATATTCAGCAGTCGCGTCAGCATCGGCAGGCCGAAGGCCGCCGTCTTTCCAGTGCCGGTCTGGGCAAGGCCCAGCAGGTCACGACCGGCGACGATGCCGGGAATGGATTTTTCCTGGATGGGAGAGGGGGCCTCGATCCCCATCGGGGGCAGGTTCACCGCGACGCGCGCATCAATCCCCATGCGGGTAAAGGGCGTGTCGATATCGGGGATCGCGCGGCGGATGAACTTCTCTTCCGGCTCTTCGCGGTGGCGGCGGTGGTTGGTCGTCGGCTTGGCGTTGCCGCCGCGGAATTGCGGCTTGGCGCCCTGTTCGCCGCGCGGTTTGTGGTCGCCCTGAAAACGGGGCTTGCCCGAACGGTTCGGGCGCGGAGTTTCGTTGGTCATGTCATCTTTCAGCCATATTGCCCGCGTATCGGCGCATATGGCACGGGGCCGCGAGCCGGTTGATCCGGGACTGCGGCGGTTGCGAGGGGCGGGTGCGATACGGAACCCGCATGCCTCCCCGCGTGAATGGGAAACTGGAAAATTGGGCCGGCCTGACGCAATCTGACGTCGGCTGCTCACGCGGCAGCGCCCGGCAACGGTCTGCACATGAGGGCGCGGGCCGTAAAAGTCAAGCGCGCTCGGTGGTATCCATCCAGATCGTCACCGGTCCGTCGTTCACCAGCGACACCTTCATGTCCGCGCCGAAGCTGCCGGTTTCCACGGGCAGGCCAAGCGCGCGCAGGGCATCGGCAAAGCGCAGGTACAGCGCCTCGCCGCGCGCGGGCGCCTCGGCTGTTGAGAAACCGGGGCGGTTGCCGGTGCGGGTATCGGCGGCCAAGGTGAACTGGCTGACGACCAGCGCCGCGCCCCCGATATCCGTGACCGATCGGTTCATCTTGCCAGCTTCGTCGCGGAAGATACGCAGTTTCGCGACACGCGCGGCCAGCTTTTCCGGGGCATCGTCGGGATCGCCCTGCATGGCGCAAACCAGCACCAGCAGCCCGCATCCGATGCGCCCGATGCTGTCGCCGTCGACCCTGACCTCGGCCTCTTGAACCCTTTGGATCAGCGCGCGCATGTCATTTGCCCAACGCGATGCCAAGAATGACGAACATCAGCCCGAAGACCGAGGCTGCAAGAGCCGCCATGTTCACGGCGACCACCTTGCGCATGACGCTGCGCATGGCATCGTCATTGCCCAGCTTTCTGGCGCGCGCCGCGGTCAGGATGCACCAGCACAGCGCGGCCAGTCCTGCCACCGTCAGAACAGTTCCGCCCCAGATCAGCCCGTCCCAGATCGTCATTGGCCCACTCCGTCCTTCATCTGCTCGGGGACTAGCGGCGATTGCACAAGCCTGCAAGACCGCCTAGACCGCAGCCAAAGACAAAGGAGCGGACATGAGTGACGACAACACCTATGGCGTCGCGGCGGGCGAGCTGCGCCAGTTCATCGAGCAATTCGAGCAGCTCGATGCGGAAAAGAAGGACGTGGCCGAGCGCCAGAAAGAGCTGATGGCCGAGGCGAAGGCGCGTGGTTATGACACCAAGGTCATGCGCAAGGTGATCGCGCTGCGCAAGCGCGACAAGGACGACATCGCCGAGGAAGAGGCGATCCTTGAAATGTACAAGGCCGCGCTCGGCATGGTCTGAAGCAGGGGGCGAAGGCCCCCTTTTTTCATCAGGGCATGATGAATTCGACGCCTGGCATCGCCGCGATCTCGGCGACATCCTCGTCATAAAGATCGGTGATCTGGTTGACGAGGTCCTGCGTCCAGCCCGGCAGGTTCACCTCGATCTCCATCTGTTCGGGCAAGGCGTGGCGGGCCAGCGCGGCGGCAAAGATGGCGCGACGCTTTTCCACGGTCAGGCGCGTTTCGCGCGACATCTCTTCGCGGATCATTTCGATCCCCTCGGGACGCATGATGTCGCCCAGAACCTGCAGCCCGGCGCGCAGCGGCACATCGCTGGGCATGGTCGCGATGTTTCGCACCACTTCGGGCCAGATCAGCGAGGTGTCTTCGTGGCACCACAGCACCAGCCGCTGGTCGGGCAGCGCAGCCCTGATGCGCCGGATCGCGGGGGCCCAGCGAAGGGACTCGGGCGGGATCGCGGCCATGACCTGCTCATAGGTGCCGGTCGCGTCCTGCGAAAACACAAAGGGCAGAAGCGTGGCCGGGTTCTTCAGCGCCAGATAGATCTCGACATCGGCGCTGGGGAACAGGTTCGCAAGCGCCGCCAGCTTTTCCGCGGCGTTGTAATAAAGCCCGTCCACGGAAATCGCGCGCTCTGCCTTGCCCAGGAAGGTCGGCGTGCTGAAGATCAGGCGCCGGGGGTGGTCGGTTTCCAGTATGGCGTCCAGCAGCACCTGCTCGACCTCGGGGGTGGCGGGGCCGCCGTCCAATGCCTTCAGGGCCTCGTTGAAGACGTCGCGGTGCTTGGCGGGGGTCAGGGATTCGACACCATTCGCCAGAAGCCAGTCGCGATTCTGCATGAGCGTCTTGACCATGCGGTACAGATCGGTGCCATGCGCCCCGCAGTGATAGACCACCTGCATGTATCGAGAACTCCTGATCGTCTGGTCGTGTCGGCGCACACTAGCGACCAAATCCGGGCAGGAAAACCACCTGCGCGCAGATGTCGCCGGAACCCGCCAACGCGCATTTCGAGGCGGGCGGGCACCTGCCGGGGCTGGCCAAGCGGTGTTCCGCCGTTTCGGTCAAGCCGATCATCGCAGTGTTGATTCGGTCGGTTTTTCCATGAAATGCTGCCTGAAAGTATAGGCTTGCCCGAGAATGGTTGCCCAAAGGGACAACTACCGCCGGCTGAGGATCCATGCGATACGGTAGCCAGTAGGTGGCAAGTATCGTTGTTTCCGTTAAGTGGTTGTTTTGTAACTTGTACTGACTTAGCCGGGCGAGCGTTGTGGTGGCGCTCGCCCGGGTATTCTGATTTTGCCCACCCGATTCTGAAAAATCTGACCGGCACCGTGATTCCGGTGCCGGTAGAGGAGCAACAAGGATGCGATACCCAGGTCGTCCAGGCGGCAATCTGTATTCCGACGCGGTTGAGGCGTTTACCGGACTTCTGTCTCGGCATGGCGCGATTCCCTCGATCGGGATGGTCGAGGATGAACTGGGGATTGATCGGGGCGGCCTGCTCGACCTGTTCCCGGATGAGAATGCACTGCTGGGTGCAATGGCACAGAACGCCCTGATGCGGCTGCATGACCAATTCGTGCGTGTCATGGCGGGCGTCACGGACAGCGACCCGATCACCCAGTTCGAGATGCTGGCCGATGTCTATGTCGAATGGGCCTATCTGCACCCGCGCGAGGCAAGCATCATCGGTTCGATGCCCGACAACGAGTTTCGCCAGAACGGCGAACTCATGCGCTATGAAACCGCGATCCATGAATTGATGCAGCGGATGCTGGGGCGCGCCTGCGACATGGGGCTGCTGGACAAGGACGAGGATCTGGAACTGCTGGTGTCGACCGCGCACACCTTTGCCTTTGGCGCGATCACCAAAATGCTGGTGGGCGACCTTGGCCGATGGCTGCCCGGCATGACCGAGCGCGAGGCCGTGCGGAAGATGCTGCACACCTTCGTGCGAAAGATTCTTCGCAAGCAATAAACGGTTCGGGGATTTTTGGTGCCGGTTATAGGAATCGAACCCACGACCTTCTGATTACAAATCAGCTGCTCTACCTGCTGAGCTAAACCGGCATCAGGTTTCAGTTAGCCGTTGGCGGGCGGCGGTGCAAGGGGTCGCTGCCGGCTCTCAGCGAGCGATTTTTCCATGCTTCGCGATCCGTGCTTGCAATCCTTGGGGAAAGCGACTATCCGGCGCGCACTTCACAGGTGGGGTCGGGCCTTCGAGGGGAGAAATCCTTCGCAGGTCCACCGGTTGGGGCATCCGTCGGGATCCCTGAAAACCCCGCCAAGGCGCAAACCGGAAAGGACCTTGATATGGCGCTTCCTGAATTCTCCATGCGTCAGCTGCTTGAAGCTGGCGTTCACTACGGCCACCAGACCCAACGCTGGAACCCCCGTATGGCCGAGTTCATCTATGGTGAACGTAACGGCATCCACATTTTCGACCTGACCCAGACCGTCCCGATGCTGGACGCCGCTCTGCAGGCCGTCCGCGACACCGTCGCGAAAGGTGGTCGGGTTCTGTTCGTCGGCACCAAGCGCCAGGCCCAGAAAGCCATCGCTGAAGCCGCCGAGAAATCGGCCCAGTACTACATGAACCACCGCTGGCTGGGTGGCACGCTGACCAACTGGAAAACCGTTTCCCAGTCGATCCAGCGCCTGAAAGCCATCGACGAGACCATGGCGGGCGGCGCTGACGGCCTGACCAAGAAAGAGCGTCTCCAGATGGAACGCGAGCAGGCCAAGCTTCAGGCCTCGCTGGGCGGTATCCGCGAAATGGGCGGCCTGCCGGACCTGCTGTTCGTCATCGACGTGAACAAGGAAGACCTGGCCATCGCCGAAGCGAAGAAACTGGGCATCCCGGTTGTCGCCATCGTCGATACCAACTGCTCGCCCAAAGGCGTTGACTATGTCATCCCGGGCAACGACGACGCCGCCCGCGCCATCGCTCTTTACTGCGACCTGGCCTCGCGCGCTGCGCTGGACGGCATGACCGCCCAGATGGGTGCTGCCGGTGTCGACCTTGGCGCGCTGGAAGCCAGCATCGCCGAAGAGCTGGAAGGCGAAGTCGAAGCACCTGCCGCCGAAGCCTGAGCCGGTGACCGGGCGTCCGCAGCGCGGACGCCTGAACGGGTTTCACGGAACATTCATCAGGCGGGGATAAGCCCCGCCTGACGCGTTGAGAGAACAAGGAGACATCGGATGGCTATCACCGCTGCGATGGTGAAAGAGCTGCGCGAAACGACCGGCGCAGGCATGATGGACGCCAAGAAGGCGCTGACCGAAACCGACGGCGACATGGAAGCCGCGGTTGACTGGCTGCGCACCAAGGGTCTGGCGAAAGCCGCCAAGAAGGCCGACCGCGTCGCCGCCGAGGGCCTGGTGGGCGTCTCTGTCGCCGCTGGCCGGGGTGTCGCCGTCGAGGTGAACTCGGAAACCGACTTTGTCGCCAAGAACGCCGACTTCCAGTCGCTGGTGCGCGAGATCACCAACGTCGCTCTGGAAACCGCCACCGACGTCGAAGTGCTGAAAGCCACGCATCTGAACGGCAAGCCCGTTTCGGAAGTCGTGACCGACGCCATCGCCCGCATCGGCGAGAACCTGACCCTGCGCCGTCTGCACGTTCTGGAAGGCGACACCGTTGTGTCCTATGTCCACAACGCCGCGACCGAAGGCATGGGCAAGATCGGCGTGCTGGTCGCGCTGAAAGGCGATGCCGAGAAGGCGCAGGCAATCGGCAAGCAATTCGCGATGCATATCGCGGCGACGAGCCCGGTCTCGCTGTCGGAAGCGACGCTTGACCCGGCGCTTCTGGCCCGCGAACTGGAAGTCCAGACCGCGAAGGCGCTGGAAGAAAACGCCTCTTCGGCAAAGCCGAAGCCCGAGGCCGTGATCCAGAACAACATCATTCCGGGCCGGATGAAGAAATTCGTCGCCGAGAACACGCTGCTGGGCCAGCCCTTCGTGGTGAACCCCGACCTGACCGTCGAGCAGGCTGCGAAAGATGCCGGCGTCGAAATCACCGGCTATGCCCGCGTGATGGTCGGCGAAGGCATCGAGAAGAAAGAAGAGGACTTTGCGGCCGAGGTCGCCAAGACCCGCGGCGGCAACTGATCCGTCCGATCTTTACAGATCTGGAAACGCCGGTCCCTTGGGCCGGCGTTTTCCTTTGGGCGCCATGCTTTTGCGCCTTGACCGGCGGGGCTCGCGACGGTTAGCCCGCGCATGAAAAGCCGCTCGGATCAAGGATGCCCGACATGCCATTCACCATCGCCATCGACGGTCCTGCCGCTTCGGGGAAGGGGACGATCGCGCGCGCCCTTGCTGATCGCTTTGGCTTTGGCCACCTGGATACGGGCCTGCTTTACCGTGCCGTGGGCGCGCTAGGCGGCGATCCTATCGTGGCCGCACGCGGGTTGAGCGCGGGCGACCTTCAGCGCGACGATCTGCGCACGGCGGCGGCCGGGCAGGCGGCAAGCCGCGTCGCGGCCATCCCCGAGGTGCGGGCCGCATTGGTCGATTTCCAGCGCAGGTATGCCCGGACCGAACCCGGCGCCGTGCTGGACGGGCGCGATATCGGCACGGTAATCTGCCCCGATGCCGAACTGAAGCTTTACATCACCGCCTCGGATGAGATCAGGGCGCGGCGGCGGGCGCTGGAACTGGGCGCGGATGAGTCCGTCATCCTTGGTGAGTTGCGCGAACGCGACGCCCGGGACGCCGCGCGCGATGTCGCCCCGATGCGGCCGGCCGATGATGCGGTCCTGATCGACACCTCGGCGCTTTCGATCGACGAGGCGGTGGAATTGGCCGTCGGGTTGGCGCAAAAGGCGGGGGCTTGAAGGAGCGGGCAGGGGAAAATGCCGGTTCCGCATTCGCCCCTCTGACCCGGAAAGCCTTGCCAGCCTGTGGATTAATCGCTATATCGCCCGCGTTGGGACAAGAGATGGGGCCATGACAGGCCATGTCACTCAGGGGTCGGGCCTTTGCCGCGACCCTTTGTGCTTATCCCGACGCCCAGAACAAGACCGGCGGAGACAACCGCCAGGCCAGAAAACCACGCAAAGGAAACTAGATTTATATGTGCGCTAAAGCGACCATGGAGGAATTCGAGGCCCTCCTGAACGAAAGCCTCGAAATCGACACTCCGGACGAAGGTTCGGTCGTCAAGGGCAAGGTCATCGCCATCGAGGCGGGCCAGGCCATCATCGATGTCGGCTACAAGATGGAAGGCCGCGTCGATCTGAAAGAATTCGCAAATCCCGGCGAAGCCCCGAACATCTCGGTCGGCGACGAAGTCGAGGTCTATCTGGACCGCGTCGAGAACGCCCGTGGCGAAGCCTCGATCTCGCGCGAGAAAGCTCGCCGCGAAGAAGCCTGGGATCGTCTGGAAAAAGCCTATGCCGCTGAAGAGCGCGTCGAAGGCGCCATCTTCGGTCGCGTCAAGGGCGGCTTCACCGTCGACCTGGGCGGCGCTGTTGCCTTCCTTCCGGGTTCGCAAGTCGACGTCCGCCCGGTGCGCGACGCCGGCCCGCTGATGGGTCTGAAGCAGCCGTTCCAGATCCTGAAAATGGACCGCCGCCGTGGCAACATCGTCGTGTCGCGCCGCGCAATCCTGGAAGAAAGCCGCGCCGAACAGCGCGCCGAAGTCATCGCCAACCTGACCGAAGGTCAGACGGTCGAGGGCGTGGTCAAGAACATCACCGAATACGGTGCGTTCGTTGACCTGGGCGGCGTCGACGGCCTGCTGCACGTTACCGACATGGCCTGGCGCCGCGTCAACCACCCGTCCGAGATCCTGTCGATCGGCGAGACCGTCAAGGTCCAAGTCGTCAAGATCAACAAGGAAACCCACCGCATCAGCCTGGGCATGAAGCAGCTTCAGGCCGATCCGTGGGATACCGTCGCCAACAAGTTCCCGATTGGCTCGGTCCATGCTGGCCGCGTGACCAACATCACCGACTACGGCGCGTTCGTCGAGTTGGAAGCCGGTGTCGAAGGTCTGGTCCACGTTTCGGAAATGTCCTGGACCAAGAAAAACGTCCATCCCGGCAAGATCGTCTCGACCTCGCAAGAGGTTGACGTCATGGTCCTGGAAATCGACGAAGCCAAACGCCGCGTTTCGCTGGGTCTCAAGCAGACCATGCGCAACCCGTGGGAAGTCTTCGCCGAGACCCATCCGGTCGGCACCGTCATCGAAGGCGAAGTCAAGAACATCACCGAATTCGGTCTGTTCGTTGGCCTGGACGGCGATATCGACGGCATGGTTCACCTGTCGGACATCTCGTGGGATACCCGTGGCGAAGACGCCATCCAGGACTTCCGCAAGGGCGACGTGGTGAAAGCCGTTGTTCAGGAAGTCGACGTCGAGAAAGAGCGTATCTCGCTCTCGATCAAGGCTCTGGAAAACGACGCCATCGCTGAAGCCGTCGAAGGCGTGAAGCGTGGTTCGGTCATCACCGTCACCGTGACGGCGATCGAAGATGGTGGCATCGAGGTCGAATACAACGGCATGAAGTCCTTCATCCGTCGTTCGGACCTGGCCCGCGACCGTCAGGACCAGCGCCCCGAGCGCTTCCAGATCGGTGACCATGTCGACGTCCGCGTCACCAACATCGACACCAAGACCCGCCGTCTGGGCCTGTCGATCAAGGCACGCGAAATCGCCGAAGAGCGTGAAGCCGTCGAACAGTTCGGCTCGTCCGACTCGGGCGCTTCGCTGGGCGACATCCTGGGCGCCGCGCTGAAGAACAAGGGCTGATCGCCTTTTGTGACAGTCAAGGACGCCTCCGGCCGGTCGGTCGGGGGCGTTTTTCATGCGAGATCCCGCCGAAGTTCGTGATCTCTTTAAAAAATCCGGCAACCTTTTTGGGGCGCGGCACGTTCTGGCATTGAAAGAAACGGGCGCTGATCTAAGATCGTTTGCGCAGGTAGTTGTTGGGCCCTTGCCAAAATCGGGAACCGAGATGATCCGATCCGAACTGATCCAGAAGATTTCAGAAGAGAATCCCCACCTGTTCCAGCGCGATGTCGAGCGGATCGTCAACACCGTGTTCGAAGAGATCATCGGCGCGATGGCGCGGGGTGACCGGGTCGAACTTCGCGGGTTCGGCGCCTTCTCGGTCAAGCAGCGCGACGCCCGACAGGGCAGGAATCCGCGCACCGGAGAGTCTGTCAGCGTCGATCAGAAGCATGTTCCCTTCTTCAAGACCGGGAAGCTGCTGCGCGAACGGTTGAACGACGGCGACGAATAGTCCAGATTGGCGGCCTGTTCGACTCTGGGGTAAGCATGCGCGCGATCCGGCTGTTTTTCATCGTCCTTCTTGCGGCGGTTCTGATCCTTGTAGCCTTGGCCAATCGCGGTGCGATGACGGTCAGCCTGCTTCCTGAAAACCTGACGCGCTTCACGGGCGGGCAGTGGTCGGTGACGATGCCCGCTTTCCTTGCGCTTTTCCTGGCGATGGTCTTTGGACTGCTGATCGGCCTGGTCTGGGAATGGATGCGCGAATCCAGCCAGCGCGCCGAGGCCAAGGCCCGTGCCCGCGAACTGGCGCGGCTTGAGCGTGAGGTGGGCGACCTTCGTCGCACCCATGCAAAGCCCAGGGACGAAGTCCTGGCGATCCTCGACGACGCCTCTGCGCGCCCGGCCTCGGGTGCCGGCGGCGCCAGCGTTCCGGCTCTGCGCTAAGCCATGTCGGTTTCGGTCAAGATCTGCGGCTTGAATGACCCGCAGGCCGTCGATGCGGCGATCAAGGCAGGCGCGCGCTACCTTGGTTTTGTCTTCTTCCCCAAGTCTCCCCGTCATGTGACGCCGCTTCAGGCGGCGTCCCTGGTGGCCGACGTGCCGCTGGGCATTGCGCGGGTGGGACTGTTCGTGAATCCCGATGATGCCACGCTGGAAAGCACGCTGGCCACCGTGCCGCTGGACGTGATCCAACTCCACGGCTCCGAAACACCGCAGCGCGTGACCGAGGTCAAGGCGCTGACCGGGCTGCCGGTGATGAAGGCGGTCGGCGTGGCCGAGCCCGAGGATCTTGAGGCTGTCTGGGACTACGGCCTCGTCGCCGACATGCTTCTGATCGACGCCAAGGCGCCCAAGGATGCGGCGTTGCCCGGCGGGAACGGGTTGGCCTTCGACTGGCGGATTCTGGCAGGCCGTCAGATCCTGAAGCCCTGGTTGCTGGCCGGGGGGCTGACGCCGGACAATGTCGCCCAGGCGATCCGCCTGACCCGTGCGCAGGGGGTCGATGTGTCCTCGGGCGTGGAAAGCGCGCCGGGCGTCAAGGACGCGGAAAAGATCCGCAACTTCATCGCACGCGCGACCGCGCCGATCCTGTGACCGTCAACTTTCGCCCCGCCAGTCGCGGCGATGTGGCGGCCGTCGTAGCCCTGCTGGCTGATGACATGCTGGGCAAGGGTCGCGAAGGCACGGATCTTGCCCCCTATGTGGCCGCCTTCGACGCCATGCAGGACGAAGGCGCGAACCTTCTGGTCGTCGGGACGGTCGGTGATACCGTCGTCGCCTGCTACCAGATCACCTTCATCTCGGGCCTGTCGCTGACCGCCGCGCGCCGCGCCCAGATCGAGGGGGTGCGCGTCGCCGGCCATCTGCGCGGCCAGCGCATCGGCGAGGTCCTGATCGCGGATGCCGAGGCGCGGGCGCGGGCGGCGGGCTGCACGCTGATGCAGTTCACGACCAACAAAAGTCGCGCCCAGGCGCATCGCTTCTATGACAGGCTCGGCTTTACCCCTTCCCATATCGGTTATAAGAAATCCCTCTGACGGGCTTTCACCGTTTCACAAATACCCAATCGCGACCGCGCACGAGGAGAGCCATGGCCGAGGACCTGATCAACAGCTTCATGAACGGCCCGGACGAACAGGGACGTTTCGGCATTTTCGGCGGACGTTTCGTCAGCGAGACGCTGATGCCGCTGATCCTTGCGCTTGAGGCCGAATACGACCGTGCCAAGTCCGACCCCGGTTTCTGGGCCGAGATGAACGACTTGTGGAAACACTATGTCGGTCGTCCCAGCCCACTTTATTTCGCGCCCCGCCTGACCGAAGAACTGGGTGGCGCGAAAATCTATCTGAAGCGCGAAGAGCTGAACCATACGGGCAGCCACAAGATCAACAACGTGCTGGGCCAGATCCTGCTGGCGCGCCGCATGGGCAAGACCCGCATCATCGCGGAAACCGGCGCGGGCCAGCACGGGGTCGCGACCGCGACGGTCTGTGCGCGCTTCGGGCTGAAATGCGTGGTCTACATGGGTGCGCATGATGTCGAGCGTCAGGCCCCGAATGTCTTCCGCATGCGCCTGCTGGGGGCCGAGGTCGTGCCCGTCACGTCGGGCCGCGGCACGCTGAAGGACGCGATGAACGACGCGCTGCGCGACTGGGTGACCAATGTGCGCGACACCTTCTATTGCATCGGCACGGTCGCGGGACCGCATCCCTATCCGGCTATGGTCCGCGACTTCCAATGCATCATCGGGCGCGAAACCCGCTGGCAGCTTGCCGAGCAGGAGGGTGAAGGCCGTCTGCCCGACAGCGTGATCGCCGCGATCGGCGGCGGGTCGAACGCGATGGGGCTGTTTCACCCGTTCCTTGACGATGCCTCGGTTCGCATCATCGGTGTCGAGGCCGGCGGCAAGGGTGTTGACGAACGGATGATGCATTGCGCCAGCCTGACGGGCGGGCGTCCGGGTGTGTTGCACGGCAACCGGACCTATCTGCTGCAAGATGGCGAAGGCCAGATCCTTGAGGGCCATTCGATCAGCGCGGGCCTCGACTATCCCGGCATCGGTCCAGAGCACGCCTGGCTGAAGGAACAGGGCCGCGCCGAATATGTCAGCGTCACCGACGAAGAGGCGCTTGCGGCCTTCCAGGTCCTGTGCCGGACCGAAGGCATCATCCCCGCGCTGGAACCCAGCCACGCTCTGGCCCATGTCATCAAGATCGCGCCGGACCTGCCGCGCGACCATATCATGGTGATGAATCTGTCGGGCCGGGGCGACAAGGACATCTTCGCGGTCGCGAAGCACCTTGATTTCGACATGAAGATCTGACGCGCAATCACCGCGCGACACAAGCGATGACGAGGACGCGACTGGCGGCAACCGCCGGTCGCGTCCTTGCGTTTCTGCGACATGATCCACTCTGGCTCAGGAGGCCAAGATGTTCATGAATCCCCTGAAAATCGCATTGATCGCTGCGCTGCCGCTGCTGGCTGCGGGACCGGCGATGGCATCGACATCCGCCCGGACCGCAACCGTGTCGGTGATACGGGACTATTCGGTGAAACAGCCGGCGACGGCCACTGACCATGCCCTGATCGACCAGTTGCAGCGGCAAGGCTTTCAGGATGTAGGCCTGATGCGGGACGGCAACCAGATCCAGGTTTCCGGCACGCGTCATGGCGAGGAACTGACCCTGCTTTATGACGGCATGCATGGTCGCTTGACCCATGTGAACGGCCAGCCCGCCCTCATGCAGCAGATGCAACAGGACGCCCAGACAGGTCGTGGTTCGCCCGGCGATGACAGATGAACAAGACAGGGCCGGGCCGGGATCTTCCCGGCCTCTGGCTTTCGGAAATACGCTATTTCCCCGCAGCGCGCGCTTCGGCCACCAACTCGGCCAGATCCTCGCGCGGCAGCGCGCCGAAGACGGCGCGATCCCCCGCAACGAAGCTTGGCGTACCAACCAAGCCGATCTGATCGGCAAGCTCGAGTGATTTTTCGATCTGGGCGGTAATCTCGGGTGCCTGCATGTCGCGTTCCAGCCGCGCGACGTCCAGCCCGATATCCCGTGCGATCCGCAGAACCGACGCCTTTTCGGCCTTGCCCTTCGTTCCCATCATCGCGCGGTGAAATTCGGGATACTTGCCTTGGTTTCGCGCTGCCAGCGCCGCCATCGCGGCATAGCGCGATCCTTCGCCAAAGATCGGGATCTCATGGACCACAAGTTTGATCCCCGGGTCAGATTCCAGCAATGCGGCGACGTCGGGTGCCGCCTTGCGGCAAAAGCCGCAATTATAGTCAGAAAACTCGACAAGCGTGACATCGCCACTCGGATTGCCCATGACCGGAGAAGCCGGATCGTCGAAGACCGCGGCCTTGATCGCCGCAACCTCGGCTTCTGAAAATTCCTGCGCCTGCGCGGGGAACAGCGGCAGGGCGCAGAACAGCGCGGTGACGAGAGCGACAAGGCTGCGACGCATGGGATGCTCCTGCGGAGTGTTCTATCCTGAAAGCCAGCTTGCTTGGCCTTGGTCAAGCATCTCTACATGACATTTGCGTGGGAGGGGGGCGATGACCCTGGACCTGTTCGGCGAAAGACGCGACGAGGCGATCGGGCCGGGGGCAATGATCCTGCGCGGATTTGCCCCGGGCGACGCATTGTTGGACGGGGTCGAACAGGTCGCGCGGCTTTCGCCCTTTCGTCACATGTTGACGCCCGGCGGACGCCAGATCGGGGTCGAGATGACGAATTGCGGTCCGCTTGGCTGGGTCAGCGACAGGCGCGGTTATCGCTATGAGGCAGTCGATCCGGCGACGGGCAGTCCCTGGCCCGCCATGCCCACGGACTTTGCGGCGCTGGCCAAGGCGGCCGCGGCGCAGGCCGGTTTTGCGGGCTTCCACCCCGACGCATGCCTGGTAAACCGCTATGCGCCGGGGGTGAAGATGGGGCTGCACCAGGACAGGGACGAGGCCGGTTTCGATGCGCCCATCGTCTCGGTCTCGCTGGGATTGCCCGCGACCTTCCAGTTCGGTGGGACGGACCGGAAGGATCCGATCGTCCGTCACGCCGTGGCTCATGGCGATGTCGTCGTCTGGGGCGGTCCATCGCGATTGGCCTGGCATGGCATCCTGACCCTGAAGCCGGGCGAGCATCCGCAATTGGGGCGCTGCCGGATCAACCTGACCTTCCGGCAGGCAGGTCAGAGATAGCGCCCGCCGCGCTGAAGCACTTCGATCTGATAGCCATCGGGATCGGCGATGAAGAAGAAGCGTGCAATTACCTCGCCTCCCGGCGCGAAATCGACGATCTTGCGCGGAGCAAGACCGGATTCCGACAGACGGGCATGTTCCGCTGCGACATCGGCCACCGACACGGCAAGGTGCCCATAGCCGTCGCCAAGGTCATAGGGTTCGGTCCGATCCTTGTTCACGGTCAACTCCAGCTCGAACTCGGTTTCGGGGTTGGACAGGTAGATCAGCGTGAAGCTGTCGAAGTCCAGCCGTTCGGCAACCTTCAGGCCAAAGGCGGTGTCATAGAATGCAAGCGATCGCGCCTCGTCCAACACGCGGATCATCGAGTGAATTGCCTTGGCCATCATCGTCTCCTGTCAGCTCGCGCGCAATTTAACGTCTGGCGGAGGAATGCAAAAGGTGGGTTGATGGGGTAGGGGGCAGCGATCGAGGCGAAGGGGGATTGCCCTCAGGATCGCCTTCGACTTCAGCTACGCGATGGTCGACAGTATGGCGGTTGGTATCTGGCCTGCCACGGGTTCTTCCTCCACCGTCTATTAGAGTCCGCCCTAACTTGAGGACGGACAATGAAGCGAACGAGATTCACAGACGAGCAGATCATCGGGAAGCCAGCCGCCCATGAGGCCGGCCTTCGACAATCGGAAGGCCAAGCCTGGCGACATGACGGTGACGGAGACAAAGCGGCTGAAGGCACCGGAGGACGAGAACGCCAACCCAAGAGGTTTCTAGCCAACAGGTGCCGAAACTGGCAGCGGTGAAGGAGTTGGCTTCGAAAAAGCGGCAGGGCCCGTGAAGCGCGAAGTGGCTGAGTCTTCGGGAGGGAGTGGCCTGTCGGAACGGTGGGCCTGTCACATCGTGGGCGCAGATCGAACGATTGTCAGCGGCAACGGCACGGAACTGACCAGTAACGCGACCCTGCAGTGATGTTCCGAGCACCGGTTCGAATGGCAAACATCGCCCTAGGAAAGCGCACGCAGAGCGGTTTGTCGAACGCCTCAACGGTCGGATGCGCGTCAATCTCGCTTATCTCCTCGGTTGCCTGGAGCAAGGGTCGGTTCAGTGCTTTACATCGGAACCGTCGACCGGGCTGGCGTCCTCCTGCCGGACCGGGTCGCCGGCCGGCCGAGGGCAGCGCGCATTGCGGCGCGATCTGGCTATCGGCAACAGGCTTTGGGTCGGACCGGTGCGCCATGTCACTCTCATGGCCGAGCCCGGGTCAAGGGCGGTCCGTGCCCAACGGTTCTGAAAGCGCGGCCTCCCCGAATTTCAGCCGCGATGCAGCAATCTGGCTCAGACCGGCTGCGTTAATTACTGTAAATTACCTCCCGATGCGAGCCAGGCTACCGCCAAATGTGGCATCCTGACGAGGAGCCGGTTGTCCGGAGGCTAACAGCATTTCCTGACAAATTCGGTGCAAGGAGCAACAGGATATGACCCAATCCGACCCCAAAGCCGCCGTCCCGACTGCGGAGGAGCTGCGTCTGCTGCATCTGCAAAAGGAAATGGAGGAAATGGAGCGCCGCGCCAAGCTTCTCGACGCCGAGCGTCAGGAGCGTGCCCGTGCCGCCGAGGAGTTCCTCAAGGGTGAGATCACCGAGCGTGAGCGCGAACTGATCCGCCGCCTTGTCATGAACGCGGTCGAGAAGGGCCTGTTCGAGGTCATGGTTTACAGTTTTCCCTCGAAGCTTTGCACCGATAAGGGCCGGGCCATCAACAACGCCGAACGAGATTGGCCCGAGACGCTGCAAGGCAAGGCAAGGGACGTCTATGACCGGTTCAAGGCAAATCTGCAGCCCAAGGGCTACAAGCTGAAAGCCATGATCATAAACTTTCCAGATGGCATGCCCGGAGACGTCGGTCTTTACTTGGATTGGGCACCGAAGGCGGTCTGATTGCGGCTTGGGATACTTGCATGCAGGCGAAGCGTCGCACAGCAGAGCATCCGGCCAGAAGGGCAGGGCAATCGCCTGCCTTTCATCGTCTGAGCAGGATTGAGTGGCGAGGTCTCAGTGAATGGTAGGCGTCCCACCCAGATTGTCGCCAGAAAACCGGAAGAAAGCCGGATCATCTGCCTGGCTCCGCGTTTTGCCGAGCCTGCAAGGTTATCGACCGGGATGGCTGACCTCTGACGTTTCAGCCGGGCTGGCCATTGCCGCTGTGGGCATTCCCAGCGCCATCGCCTATCCGGCAATTGCCGGGTTGCCCCCTGAGACCGGGATCTATGCCAGCATCGGGTCGGTGATCGGTTATGCGCTGCTCGGCCCCTCACGTCGGCTGATTGTTGGGCCGGAGGCTGCGACCATGGCCGTCATGGCGGCGGTTCTGGCCACAGTGCTGCAGCAAATGCCGGGGTTGCAGCAGGCCGATCTTGTCGGCGCAGCATCGCTTCTGTCGATTGGCGTCGGTCTCATCTGCTTTGCCGCCAGTGCATTGAAGCTGGGTAATATTGCAAGCCTGCTTTCACGGCCCATCCTCGCCGGGTTCTTCATCGGCGTGGCGATCTCGATCATCATCGGTCAGATCGGCCGCGTGACCGGGCTCAAGATTGAATCCGACGGGTTGGTCGGGCCATTGACCGAGTTGATACAGAAGGCGGACAGCATCCACTGGCCTTCGCTTCTGCTTGCCCTCATCATGTTCGTGATCCTGCAATTTGTCAGGATGCGGCCGGTGGGCATACCCGGCCCGGTGATTGTCGTCGTGCTGTCCGGACTGCTATCCGCAATCTTCGATTTCGAGGCCAAGGGGATCAGGATCGTCGGAAACCTGCCGACCGGACTGCCGTCCATCGGTTTCCCGATTCATTCAGGGTTGCCCTTTGATGATCTGATGTTGGGCGCGGCTGCGATTTTTGTCGTCAGCTTCGGCGCCGGCATCATAACGGCGCGAAGCTTTGCCGCCCGAACCGGCGAGGACGTGGACCCCAATGCCGAACTGCGCGGTTTTGGCGCAGCAAACATCGTGTCCGGCCTTCTGGGCGGATTTCCGGTCACTTCTTCGGATTCCCGAACGGCAGTGAACCTCTCGGTCGGAGGCAAGACCCAGCTTGCCGGGCTGGCGGCCGCGATAGTGCTGGCCATCGCTGTCGCCTTCTTTGCCGGATATCTGCGGATCCTGCCGATCCCAGCGCTGGGGGCGATCCTGATTGCCGCGGCGCTGAGCGTGATCGACCTCGACGGCTTGCGGCAGATTTGGCGCATCAGCCGGGTCGAGTTCGGCTTTGCCCTGATCGCCATGGCTGGTGCCATCAGTTTTGGCGTGTTGCAAGGGGTCGTCGTGGCGATCATCGCAACCTTTGTCTATGTGATCCTCAAGGAGATCCAGCCAAGGGTGGCACTGCTGGGGAGGATCCCCGGACGGCTGGGGTTCTACAAGCTGCACCGCTCAGCCGACGTGCAGCCTGTTCCAGGGCTTCTGATCTGCTTTGTTCAGGGCAATCTATTGTTTTTCAACACAGATCACGTCGACGATCAGCTTCGTGAGATGATTGCCGAACACTCCCCCGACACACGCTGGCTGATCATTGACGCTTCGGCGATAACTCAGATCGACAGCACCGCGATTGCCATGCTTGAGGACCTGCATCGCGATCTTGAGGGGCTTGGTATCCGGATGGGACTGAGCGAGGTGCAATCAAGCGTTTGGACGCTGCTTGAGCGCTGCCAATTCAGCTCAAGGCTTGGTCCGACAATGATATTTGACGATTTGGATGACGCATTGCGCGCCTTCAGGGCCGCGACGCCCGAAACGGCTGACGCGAGGAATGGACCAGCGCCGGAGTAACCGGCAAGACAGGAGAAGGTCATGGGCACGAAGAAGGATGTCCCCGTCGAAGTAACGTCGACGGATCAGGGTTCCAAGCTTGATCGCAAGACCTATGAGAAGGAGATCGCCCGCCTTCAGGTCGAGCTTGCCCATCTGCAGGCCTGGGTCAAGCACAGCGGGGCGCGCATCGTGGTGATCTTCGAGGGTCGCGATGCGGCAGGCAAGGGTGGCTTGATCAAGCGCATCACGGAAAAGGTCAGTCCGCGGGTGTTCCGTGTCGTGGCCCTGCCGGCGCCGAGCGATCGCGAAAAATCGCAGATATTCATGCAGCGCTATATCAGCCAGCTTCCCGCCGCCGGGGAGATCGTGATTTTCGACCGAAGCTGGTACAATCGCCCTGGCGTCGAGCGAGTGATGGGCTTTACCCCTGAAGCCAAGGTCAAGAACTTCCTGAAAGGCCTGCCTCAACTGGAAGCCTGGCTGGTCGGGTCGGGGGTGATCCTGCTGAAGTACTTCCTCGATGTCTCGGAGGAAGAACAGGAGCGACGCTTCCGTCAGCGCGTCGAGGACCCCGTGCGGCAATGGAAACTCAGCCCGATGGATGTTGAATCCTATCGTCGCTGGTGGGATTACACTGCGGCCTATTCCGAGATGATCCGCATGACCGACACCGAGCAGGCACCGTGGTGGGTTATCGATTCAAGCGACAAGAAACGCGCAAGGATCAATGCGATCACACATCTTCTGGCGTCCATCCCCTATAAGAGGGTCAAGTTCAAGAAGCCCGAATTTGGAAAGCGACAGGAGCGGCCGAAAGGCTTCGACAAGGATATCCATTTTCGCAATGTCGTGCCAAACGTGACATGACGCCATGCAGGCCCAACAGGCATGGGCGCCTGCTTGGGTTGGGCTTGAAGCGCCAGTTCCGACCATGACGTGGCGCATTTCGACGTCGCAACATTGGTGTCCCGCCTCATAGGCCACGGTCTTGACCGAATGCGCGCCAGACATGCCGACAATCTGACACGGTTCCGAAGTTGTCCGGCTGGCAACCACGATCACGTCGTCACGCTTCTTGCCGGGGCATGGGATATCGCTCCGCCACGCTTCTTCATCAGCCCGAGACCCCGTAAGAGTTTCGCTATCCGCTGCTGCAAGGGCCTTGTTGCGATAGCGCTTGGCTAGCGTCACTTCCGTACCGAACCAGTCCAGCGGCACGAAAGCCTCCGCAGCACCTCCGAAGGGAAACCCCAGTTCGACTGCCATCAACGTCGAGGTCATAGGCTGACCATTGGGAAGCCCATCCTGGAAACGGGTTTTTCCACCAGTATGATTCATGGAAATCGGGCAGAAAAATGCTCTAGTAAGTACCCTTTGCGCAGATCTCATGGGGCAATTTTTGCGCATCCGAGGCTTGTCAGTAAATACACCGATCATCTGCCGTTTTATCGTCAGGCCCAGATCTACAGCCGCCGAGGCGACGACCCACGGCAACCACCCCTCAGCCCGACTTGCCATCCGGTTGGAACGCTCCGCCGCGATCCTCACCCGTGTCGACGCTTGGCTAGGCCACCACCGCGTCCGCGCTTCCGTCAAGTCGCCATTTGGAGAGGCGTTGGCCCATATCGCCAAATATCGCGACGGCCTCAGCCGCTTCCTGACCGATGGCCACGACAAAATGGACAGCGACACCGTCGAGCGCACGATGGCAGCAACGCTTGCCGCCATCGTCAGAGGCCATAAACGGAGCCATATCGATGATCTGCCGTGGCACTCTACGCCGCCACCCTGTGTTCGGGACGCCGCTTACTCCGAGACCGAGTCTTTGATCAGTGCGCGGCCTAACGTTTAGACTCGGAGCAGGGGCAATAAAGGGTCGGAATATAATCAGAGTTGACGGCGTTGCTCCCTCAACGACAGCGCGAAATCGAACAGTGCGATATCTTGCTTCAGCGTGTTTCGGAGAACGGAAAGTTCTGCTTCCGTTGCACCCTCGGATGCCAAGAAGTCGTTGTTCTTGACGGAGCTGACGTTTCGCGTTTCGAACCCATCCGTGCTCCATCCAAGAGCAGCAGCGCAATCTTGGATGGCCTTGTCGAACTCGTGGAAGAATCCGAAGTAGCCCAGTTGCGCAAGCATCTTTTTGGCAGCAGCCAACATGTCATCGTCACATTCACGGACCCGATCAACTCCAGCGAGCAGCTGGGTCGCCTTGCTGACGGCGGAATAGTAAAACTCGCCTGGAGTGGTGGCGGCGCAGTAGTCGCCGAAACTGACCTCCCCGCTGGCAAAGGCCTCGTGCGCCGGATGGCCAGGAAAGTCGTGCTTAATGAACTTGTACTCCGAGATTGCCCGCTCGACCGGATCCCGAAGGAAAGTGAAGTAGTTGCAGGGACGATCCGTAAAATGGTGAACCACGGTTGGAATGTGCCCATACACCACCTGACAGTCCTTTAGCTTCCTTGTGCGCTCAGGCTCAAGTGCTTCAGACATCCCGACTCCCTGAGGGCGGTAAACGGGAAGGCTGCGGTCTTCCGCGTAGTTGGCCTCAATCAGTGAGCGGATGGAGCTTCCAGCGGCTTTGGGCACGTGGATGAATACGTCAATTTTCTCGGTCATGTCGCTCAGTTGATTTGATTGGCGGTGGGACCATGCGAGCTTACCTGTGCGGTGTCAACGCAGGTCCAGACACGTACACCCTCAGCGCGATGACCAATGTGGCCTGCCCATGGTTCACGACCTCAGTTTGGCCATTACAAGCTTTTGATTGCGGGGGTGATCCCACTCGCGGATGAAGTCGATCGTCCACGGCAGGCCGCGCCCGATGTGGGTCAGGTCGTCTTCGCAAAGGTGGAAGGGGTCCTTATGCGGGTAGGTGGTGATGGGGCCGCGAGACTGCTTTGAGGGGCCATCCGGGGCAGTTCCGGGCTCGGCCTCAAACACGGTGAACAAGAAAATGGCCGACCCTTCTAGATGGTTCGCCAGACGCGCAAGACAGTGGCGTAGGTGGTTGAGGGGCAGATGAGTAAATACTGACTGAGCAATGATGTAATCGAAGCGACGAGGCACGCCCTCGAAGGTAAACTCGGCATCCTGTACGAGGTTGCTACGCGGCAGCCGTTCTTGCAGGCCGAGGGGAATGATTTCTTTCTGATATCCAGCATCCATCAGGGCTTCGACAAGGTCGGTGGCCCAGTAGTTGCCGGGATTTAAATAGGGAACAGCCTTGGTCCCGAGGCGCAAGCTGCCGCACCCGATGTCGAGAAGCTTGTGTTCCGGCTTCAGCCCATGCTTCTGGAGAATGTCCAGCTGCAGTTCGCCCATCTCCTCCCACATGCCACCGATAATTGCGCGATGCTGGCCGTCAGTCGCGAGCTTATTGATCTGCTTATCGTTGTAGTAAACGGAATGCATTTTGCCCTCGTTCGGCAGTCTCGGTCCGTCGATTAACGCAGGCTGGATCCACCATTGCAATGCGGTCAGCGAGTGAAAGCGAGGAGGGCATCGCCACAAACATCCAGCGAAGTGATGATCAACGAACATCTTCCTTGCTGGATGCACGCTTGGAAGATCGCGTTTTGTATCTGCCGTTTTCCAGTTGCGCGCTTGGAAGGCACGCTTTCGACTGCCAGAGCGATCCTATGGGATGGGTGAGCCGAAGACGGATGGCAGCTTTTGCGTGATGCGCGCGCGCTGTGTCGCAAGCACTTCCCTCCACTTTCCTTCTCAGAACCAACGCACGGCCACCTCGCTGTGCGCTGCTTAAGTGACCGCTTTTCCGATTTCGCGGCGACCGCCATGCCGCGGTGCCGTCAGTTGGCTCTTCCCTTCAGGTCGATCGAAGCTCTTGGCATAGAGGTTGGGAGGCAAGCGCAGCGAACGGGGGGGTTGTCCGCACCGCAGCCGCTCATCTTCTCGAAATGCCGCGCCCCGTGAGGAATGAGCTTAAGGAAATCCGGCCGCGCAACATTCTTGAGCGCCGACCGGCCGGTAAGGGCCTGATGCTTATACTTGGTGTGGGTCAACCGGACGCTATGACCCCAGGTGCCCACACGCTCAGATAGCCTGCCCCTGACCACCGACCGCCGGAACGCTTATTTCGCTAGACCGCGCGAAAGCGCCGGACGTGGTCGATCATCGCACGGAGCTTTGGGGCAAGGTTTCGGCGACTGGGAAAGAACAGATAGAAGCCCGCAAAGGGTGGCAGGAAGTCGTCGAGTAGCGAGACGAACTCACCGCTATCGATCCACGGTCGGAATGTCTCCTCCATCCCGAAGGTAATTCCACCTCCGGCAAGGGCCGTGCGGATCATAAGCTGCATGTCATTTGTCGTGATATGCGGGGGCGCCGCCACGGAAAAGGCGCGACCGCCCTCCTCGAATTCCCAGCGATAGGGCTCGACGGAGGGATCCGGGCGCCAGCCGATACAACGATGGGCGATCAGGTCGCGCGGGTGCGCTGGCGTGCCATGCGCGGCAAGATAGCCGGGTGTTGCCACGCAGACCTGCCGTTGCGGGCCGGTCACCGGCACGGCGATCATGTCCTGCGCGATGACCTCGCCCAAACGCACGCCTGCGTCGAACCCGCCAGCGACGATGTCTGTCTCTGCATCGGTCACCGTCACGTCCAGCGCGATCTGGGGATGGGCGTCGACAAAGCTTGCGAGCAGCGGGCCGGACAGGAACCGCTCGGCGATCGAGGCAACGGCAATGCGTAGCGTGCCCCGCGGCGTATCGCCCAGCATTTCCAGCGCCCCGACGATCTCGGCCAGCGGCCCGGACAGCGTGGATTGAAGCGCCGCCCCGGCCTCGGTCAGGCGCACGCTTCGGGTCGTGCGGTGAAACAGCGCGGTGCCATAAGTATCCTCCAGCCGCCGCACACCTTGGCTGACAGCCGAGCGGGTGACGCCAAGGCGGTCGGCCGCCTCGCGGAAATTCCCGGCCTCGCCCACCGTGACGAACATTCGCAGGAGATTGAGATCATCCATTGGTTAGCCTAGCTGGACACTGCAGTCAGGACGCGACAAATACCGTCGACAGCACGCGCCGTCTATCCTTGATCTCACACAGACAAGGAGACGAAGATGGACAAGGTCATTCTGATTACCGGCGCATCCAGCGGCATTGGCGAAGGCATTGCCCGCGAACTGGCGGCAACCGGCGCCAAGCTGATGATCGGCGCACGGCGCATCGACCGGCTGGCCGCATTGGCGGCAGAGCTTGGCGGTAACGTGCGATACCGCGCGCTTGACGTTACCAGCCGCGAAGATGTGGCGGCCTTCGCCGATGCCGCCCGGAACGATTGGGGTCATGTCGATGCGATCGTGAACAATGCCGGCGTGATGCCGCTTTCGCTGATGGCGTCGATGAAGGTCGAGGAATGGGACCGGATGATCGAGGTCAACATCAAGGGCGTCCTTTACGGCATCGCTGCGGTTCTGCCCGATATGGTTTCGCGGAAATCTGGGCATATCATCAACATCGGCTCGGTCGGCGCGCTGTCCGTCGTGCCCACCGCGGCGGTCTATTGCGCAACGAAATATGCGGTGCGCGCGATTTCGGACGGCTTGCGGCAGGAACATGCGGATCTGCGGGTGACCTGCATCCATCCGGGCGTCGTGGAAAGCGAGCTGGCCGACACGATCACCGATCCGATCGCAGCCGAAGGGATGAAGACCTATCGCGCGATTGCGCTGCACCCCTCGGCGATCGCCGGTGCGGTGCGCTTTGCGCTTGAGCAACCCGAAGATGTCGATGTGAACGAGATCGTGGTGCGCCCGACCCGGACGCCGGTAGGGGTCGCATGAGGGCTTTGACATTAACGAAAGCCAAGGCGGCAACCGCCCATGAGCTGCTAGACGAAGCGCCGATATGTCGAGACACGAGATCTTTCAAAGATTTGTGCAGCACTCCTGCCGAGTAACTCGTCGTGAAAGCCGATGGCGGCCTCGTCCGCGCCGTTGCGATAACAGGCATATGCGCAGGTAAGCCGTGCAAGGGGACTAGTCCCGCGGCGAAGACATCCCTGACTTCGGCCGATCCGACGAAGCCGAGGGTATCGCAAACTGGTCGAGGTCAGGGCTCTGGCTGGAAGATGTCCTCGATTTTCAAGGAAAACAGCTTCGAGATACTGAATGCGAGAGGGAGGCTTGGATCGTAACGCCCCCTTTCGAGAGCGTTGACTGTCTGTCGCGATACGCCGAGATGAAGCGCTAGATCCTGTTGCGACCACCCTTGCAGCTGGCGCAATTCCTGAATGCGGTTGTTCATCGGTGGCGCAAAAGCCCTACCATTACTCCAGTGAACCACAACGCTGACATAAGCGGCCAAACTGCGAACATCGAGAGCTTAGGCAACCCGTTGCCTTCCAAAAAGCCGTAGCCGAACGTGATCAAGGCCGTCCCGGCAAACGCTACAGCCAACGCCTCGAGTTGCAGCTTCCGCTGCATCTCGTCCAGGTTGCGGATGGCCTGTACCACGACCCCGCAAATGAAGACGGCCGGGATGATCGGTGCCACCGCCAGAAGCGGGGTCATTGTGCTGTCTGGTCCGATACTGGCAAGCATTCGTTGCGACACGATGAGCACTACAATATAGGCGGTCAGTCCGAAGACAAAGAAGGTAAGGCTGCGCATCAACAAGTTCCAAAAGTAAAGTTACCTTTACATTTTCCAGAACCTCGCCGGTGTCAAGCTTGCTTTACAATCTTTCAGGCTAAACAATTGGAATGCCCCGCCTGGATGCCATATCCGAGGCTCCTCGCGGACAGCCCTCCACCTAGCCGATCTGTCGAACCTGCGCCGCTCCTTCAGTATTCCATTCGAACAAAACCAAGTGCCAAAGGCCCGGAGCTTTCCTCGATGGATCGATAAGGCCCTTTGCATCCAGGCGGACAAGGCGGTCTCTAACGTTCCATGATGGTGGCCTTTTGCCTTCGGCCACAAGTTCCTGCCAGGGGGCGGTGGCATCCTGCAGGGTGACGCCAGCCAGAAAGCGGGCACGCTCGTCGCGCAGGTCCAGAATGCGATGCGCGCTTACCGAAACCTGGATGAGTTGACGCTGGTGGTCGTGGTCCGACCCATGTGCCATCATGGCCGCTTCCACACCTTCGGGCGAGGAGCTGAGGTAAAGGGTCGGCTGATCTGCCCTTGAATAACGACCCGCCCGCCTGGACCCGGACAGGCCGGTGGCGAGGTAATTCGCGTCAACGGCGCGGAAAAACACACCCTTCACATTACGAAACATCTCGTCGTGGTCCGCTATCATGGATTGGCCCCAGTTTTTGCGCGCGAGATGGTAGTGCGGACGCACTTGCCCTACCTTCGCGCCAAAAGGAAAGGGCCCCCGAAGGGGCCCCGCTTCAACGCCACAGAGGTGCGTGGCGGTTCACGTCCTTGTAAAGCAGATAGCGGAAGTTGCCGGGGCCGCCGGCATAGCAGCATTGCGGGCAGAAGGCGCGCAACCACATGAAATCGCCGGGACCGACCTCGACCCAATCGCGGTTCAGGCGATAGACGGCCTTGCCTTCGATCACGAACAGCCCGTGTTCCATCACATGCGTTTCCGCAAAGGGGATCGAGCCGCCGGGAGTCAGCGTGACGATGGTGATATGCATGTCGTGGCGCATATCGGAGGGGTCCATGAAGCGGGTCGTGGCCCAGCTTCCGCCGGTGTCGGGCATCGCAATCGGGGCGATGTCGCGTTCGTTGGTGACGATGACCTCGGGCTTCTCCAGCCCCTCGACCTCTTGCCAGCGCTTCCTCCACCAGTGGAAACGCGACACGGCGTTGCCGTTCTCGACCGACCAGTCCATGCCGGCGGGGATATAGGCGAAGCCGCCGGGTTCAAGATCATGGACCTGCCCGCCGATGGTCAGCCGCAGCCCGCCATCGGTGACGAAGATCGCGGCCTGCACGCCTTCGTCCAGTTCGGGGCGGGTGGATCCGCCGCCGGGCTGAAGCTCGACGATATACTGGCTGAAGGTTTCGGCAAAGCCGGACAGGGGACGCGCGATTACCCACATCCGCATGCCCGTCCACCCCGGCAGGAAGCTGGTGACGATGTCGCGCATCGTGCTGGCGGGGATGACGGCATAGGCCTCGGTGAAGACGGCAGTGTCGGTCGACAGGTCGCTTTGCGGCGGCAGTCCGGCGAAGGGCCCGGCATAGCTGGGCTTCGGTCTCGGGGAATGGTGGTTCATCTCGCTCATCCTTTCAAGGCGTCGATCAGCCGCAGTTCGGCGATCCGCATGACCTGACGCTCGGCAGTGCCGCGCTCGGTCGGGGTGTCATTGGCAAGGCGGGCCTGCATCGCCGCCATGATGCCGGCCTTGTCGTGGTCGCGCACCGCAATGATGAAGGGGAAGCCGTGCTTCTCGACATAGGCGGTGTTGACGCGCTGGAACTCTTCGCGCTCTGCGTCGGTCAGCGCATCAAGTCCGGCCGAGGCCTGCTCGGACGTGCTTTCCGCCGTCAGCCGCTTGGCCAGCGCCAGCTTGCCCGCAAGGTCGGGGTGCGCGTTCAGGACACCCAGCCGCTCGGCATCACTGGAGCCGCGGAATACTTGCGCCATGCGCGCCGCCAGCCCGCGCGGGGTGTCGTGGATCGCACCCATCTCGCCGTCGAAAACGCGCTCGGCGATAAAGGGCGAATGTTCGTAGATGCCGCCGAATTTCGCCAGGAACGCGTCGCGGTCCATCTGCGACGGGCGAAGCCGGGGCTGGAACGGATGCTCCTTGGCCCAATGGCGCGCGATGTCGAGGCGGCTGGCGAACCACACGCCCTCATGCTTCATCGCGTGTTCCAGGAATTTCTGCACCGCTATGGCGCGGCCGGGGCGGCCGGCAAGGCGGCAATGCAGGCCGATGGACATCATCTTGGGCGCACCGGCCTGGCCTTCGGCATAAAGCACGTCGAAGCTGTCGCGCAGATAGTCGAAGAACTCGACCCCGGTGCCGAAGCCTTGCCCTGAGGAGAAGCGCATGTCGTTGGCGTCCATCGTATAGGGCACCATCAGCTGCGGCTTGCCATTGTGAACCTGCCAATAGGGCAGGTCGTCCGCGATGGTGTCGGCCAGGTACTCGAACCCGCCTTCCTCGCAGCCCAGCTCGACCGTGTTCATCGAAGTGCGGCCCTGATAGAACCCGCGCGGACGCTCGCCAGTGACGCGGGTGTGCAGCTCGACCGCCTTGGCGATATGCTCGGCCTCGACCTCTCGGGGGATGTCGCGATAGTCGATCCACTTCAGCCCGTGGGTCGCTATCTCCCATCCGGCGGCCTGCATGGCGGCGACCTGCTCGGGCGCGCGCTCAAGGGCGGTCGCGACGCCGTAGACGGTAAGCGGAATATCCTTCAGCATGCGGTGAAGCCGCCAGAACCCGGCGCGCGCGCCGTAGTCATAGATCGACTCCATGTTCCAGTGACGTTTGCCCGGCCAGGGCTGGGCGCCGATGATCTCGGACAGGAAGGCCTCGGACGCGGCATCGCCATGCTCGATGCTGTTTTCGCCGCCCTCTTCATAGTTCATGACGATCTGGACCGCGATCTTCGCTCCGCCGGGCCAGCGGGGGTCCGGGGCGTTCTCGCCATATCCGATCATGTCGCGGCTATATCGCATCACTGGCTTCCTTCTGGTATTCCGATCTCAGCGCAGTCACCATTCCCGGAGGGCATCCGGCAAGAGTGCATTTCATATAAACAACCCCGAGATTCGGTTGAAAATGGTGTTTTTGTATATATTGCATTGAAACTCTGTCGTCAGAGCCTGCATTCCCGTGATAATCCGCTGAACCTAAGGTGCCCGCATGGCGGGCGAACCGCCGGTGGGAGGATACATGCTCGAAAACCAGTTTGGCCTGTCGGCCAAGGGGACCAATGTCAGAACAGAGGTGATCGCCGGGATCACCACGTTCCTGACCATGGCCTATATCATATTCGTCAACCCCGACATCCTGTCAACGACCGGCATGGATCGGAATGCTGTCTTTGTCGCGACCTGTCTTGCGGCCGCGCTCGGCTCGACCGTGATGGCGCTTTGGGCCAACTGGCCGATCGGGATGGCGCCCGGCATGGGGTTGAACGCGTTCTTCGCCTTCACCGTTGTCGGGACGCTGGGCTTTACCTGGCAGCAGGCGCTGGGGGCGGTCTTCATTTCGGGCCTGGTATTCCTGTTCCTGTCGGTCACGGGCATCCGGCGCTGGCTGATCGCCGGGATCCCGGCATCGATGCGCAGCGCCATCGCGGCGGGCATCGGCATGTTCCTGGGGTTGATCGCGCTGAAGACGGCGGGTTTCGTCGTCGACAACCCGGCGACGCTGGTCGGACTGGGCGACCTGACCCAGACGCCGACGCTGCTGGCCGCGGCGGGCTTCTTCATCATTGCCGCGCTTGACACGCTGAAGGTGCGCGGCGCGATCCTGATCGGAATTCTGATCATCACCGTCGTTTCCATCGCAATCGGCGCCAGCCCGTTCGGCGGGATCATCTCGATGCCGCCGTCGATCCTGCCGACCTTCCTGCAACTTGATATCGGGGGCGCGCTGACCGTCGGGATCTTCCACGTGATCCTGGTCATGGTGCTGGTCGAGGTCTTCGACGCCACCGGCACGCTGATCGGCGTCGCCAAGCGCGCTGGCCTGCTGTCCGAGGGGCCGACCCATACCAGCCCGAACCTGGGTCGCGCGCTGATGGCGGATTCGACCGCGATCCTGGCCGGATCGGTTCTGGGGACCAGCTCGACCACTGCCTATGTCGAAAGCGCGTCTGGCGTGCAGGCGGGCGGGCGCACGGGTCTGACCGCGCTGGTCGTCGCGGGCCTGTTCCTGCTGGCGATTTTCTTCGCCCCGCTTGCAGGCTCTGTCCCCGCCTATGCTACCGCGCCGGCACTGCTGTACGTCGCCTGCCTGATGGTGCGCGAGTTCGAAGAGATCGAGTGGCACGACATCACTGAATCTGCGCCCGCCGTTCTGACGGCGCTGATGATGCCCTTCACCTACTCGATTGCGAACGGGCTGGCCCTTGGCTTTGTCAGCTATGCGGTCATCAAGCTGCTGACCGGGCGTGTCCGGGACGTTCACATGGCCACCTGGATCGTCGCGGGCCTGTTCGTAATCCGCTTCGCCTTTTTCATGGAGTGACGCGAGAACCGAGGCTCTGCACGTCCCGCTGCGATGCAGAGCCGCGGATCACGCTGCCAGAAAGCCGAAAAGGCCCGCCGTGATGGCGGGCCTTTTTTGTGATGGCTTTATGAGCCAAAGAAAGCAAATAAGTGCGCAAGAGCTCTGCGGCACCCGATTCGTAGCTTTTGAAACTTGTTTCCAATCAACATGTTGGCAAGCCTAGTTGAGGCTCGGAAAAGGTAAAGCTTACGCAGAAAAGCAATAACGTGCGCAGGCGTAGAGAATTGAATTAAAGTGAAATAATCGGGAAAGATGGTGGACGATCGACGCGTAGACTGACCGTTTGGGCCGCTGGCTACGGGTTTGGGTGTGATTTCGCGCTCGAAAGCGCGATCTCCCCAACGCGTGCTTTATAGATGCCATGGAACCACCGAGCGCTCTCACCCACGCCAACGGATGACAGCCGCTCTTGTCCATTGCATGAACTGCATTGCGTCGGCCGGTCTACTGACCGCCGATTGATGTTGGTAAATATCTCTTGCTTTGTAACGGATCTGTGAGAGCAGTTTGTTACTCACCTCCTAACCGCAATTTCAGTTTCTTGTTTAGGGCGAAGCGCGCCACCCGCGCATGAGCTTGTTGTTTCGGGGTTTCGCCGCGCGCACCCGGTTCCTGACCAGCGATATGTTGGAACTGTTCGACGTTACACGTTGGGCACCGCAAGCGGCCGGGCAGGCGGCAACGTCCGCTTTGCGCGTCTCGAAGTATCCCACGGCAAGGTTGATCACGGACGCCGGGAGTGACTGCTCACGCGTTTTTCTGGTTTTGTGCGAATACGAGCTCGGGCAATACGACCTCCCACGCGTCCCGTCTGATGCTGCCCTGAAACTCCTCGCCATTGTCGCACTTGCGCCAGCGAATGATTGCCGCTGCTGATCCTCGGACGAACATTAGGTCTCTTGGCGGCTGGTAGCTCCTTGCCATCCGCCCGATGAATATTCCGGCTGCATTCGTCATCATCCAGCGGCCGTCGTGATCGACAAGATCCACGAGGTCGCCCGTGCATATTTCTGAAAGCGCCCGGAGCGCTGGATGGCTGTCCGACAATCTTCCTGCCCAAGACAGATCCACGTCTTTCGGTTCGATGCACTGATATCTCAATCCGGCGAGGGTCTCGCTATTTGAGTTGCGTTGGATCGACCGGGGTAACAGGGTAGCCGCGACCTCCCGAAGGATCAGATGGTGATCTTGCTCCGACATGATGGCCAGACTGCGCTTGGCCCTCGTCATGGCAACGTAGAACAGCCGCCGGGGTGCATCGCGATCCTCCCCTTTTGACGTGCGGTCCCAGCCGCCGTCGAGGATCACAACATGGTCAAACTCCAACCCTTTGGCGCGGTGCGCGGTCAGCAAAAGCAACCCATGCTGGTCCTGCCGCGCATCCCGCATCCAGTCCGCAAGCCATTCGATGATGTCGGTGACGGGCGCGGGCTTGTCGGCAAGCTCTATACCTATGGCAGTCACCGCCTCGAAGATCAGATCCCACCACCGGTTCGGTGACTGTGTCCGGACGAAGTCCAGCATGGCTTTCACCGTTAGCATTTTTGTCGGTTCCGTTCGCAGGAAGGCGACGAGGACTTGAACCTCGCGTAGCCGCCAGAAGGGTGGCCTTGCCTCGCTGGCGAGTTGGACCGGGATGCCCTTGGCCTCGCAATAGCTTCGCACTGGTTCGAGGAGTCGCCACTCGCGGGCAATGATCGCCGCCTTTGCCCAGGACCAGTCCGGGATGAGACTGGAATACCGGATCAGCTCATCAACGGCGGCAATGGCTTGGGCATCTAGCCCCGTTTCTGTCTGAAGAAATTGAACACGACCTTGTGCGACCGGATCGATTGCTTGCATCGTGCCGCCGGCTGCAGCCTTCGCCCGCGACCGGTCGATGACGATGTCATGCCCGGCTTTCATCCGGTCGGCGGCCGGTTCAATCACGCGGTTCGCCGCTTCGATGATTGCCGCAGTGGAGCGGTAGTTCTCGGTCAGATAGCCCGGTTTCGCCGAATAATCCGCCTCGAAGCGCCGGATGAAATCGACCGAAGCGCCGGCGAAGGCGTAGATGTTCTGATCGTCGTCACCGACTGCGAAAAGGCTGAGGCGCTGTTCGGGGTCTTCGATGGACCGACCGGCGACAGCCGCAATCAATGCATATTCTTCTGGTCCGATGTCTTGGTATTCGTCGACCAGAATCCAGCGGTAACCTTGTATCAGTGTTTCACGCAGCGCCTCGGCATCGGTTTTGGACAGCCCCTCGCCCCTCAACAGATTGACGGCCTCCAGCACGATCTTGTCGAAATCCCGCGGGACTGAAGCATCCTCCGCCTGCCCGGCAAAGCTTGCGCCGACGAGGCGCATCGCGAGGGCGTGGCAGGTGGAAATGGTGACCCGGCTTGCCTCGTCACCGATCAGCGACTTCAACCTTTCGCGCACTTCGACCGCGGCGTGACGGTTGTAGGTCAAAACCAGAATGCCGTTCGGAGCCTCGCGCCGCACCCGGATCAGATAGGCGATCCGGTGCACCAATACCCGCGTCTTACCGGAACCCGGCCCGGCAAGCACCAGCACATTGGTTTGCTCGCGATCATCGGAAACGATTTTGGACTGCGCCGGATTGCCGAGACTTTCGACGATCTGGCGCCAGCTTTCCGGTGTTGTCTGACGCCGAAGCTCCCCGGCTCGATCTGGCATCCAGCGCTTGAGGAAGCTTTCCTTGTCGAGCTGGAAATAGTCATGCGCGAGCCCCTCGGCCTCGGTCATCGAACTCAGGCCGCGTTGTGCATAGGCTGCCATGATATGGGTCTGGACGGTCTGCTCCGCGTAATGCTCCTCCAGGGGAAGGAAGTCCTTTTGCGTGAACTGCCCTCCGCCGGGATTGAGGTGAACCGTGATCGCCGGACGGAAAATGGTCAGGCCGCGCCCAAGCGTCACCGTGCCTTGTTCGTGCAGCCACATTAGCGCTCGGCCCATCAGCTTGTTCGGGTCGCGAATGGCACCTCGCAGAAGCACATCCCCGGTGATCGCGGCCTGAAGCTTACCCATGGTGGATTCGACGCGGATATCCTTGCCCCGTGCGCCCTTGCTCACCAGGCCTTCGAGATGCTGCAGCAGAAGCTCCGCGCCCCGACGCCGCAGCTCGGCTGTGAGCGAGAGCATATCCCACGACCGTTGCAGACGGACCAGGCAGGTGTTGCGGTTCACCTTTCGGAGATGGATGTTGCCGCGACCGCCATCCTCGTCCCGCCCGTCTTGGGCAAAGCTGCGCAAATGTGCCTCGACAAGATGAGGCCGGACCCCCTCATGCCCATCATCGCGCAACGCCTGACAGGTCGCAGCGAGGTTCAGGGGTTGTGGATCACCGTCCTCGGCATCGGGTGCTGCCTCGCGCATGGCTGATATCAGCGCGGTCTCCAGCGCGGACGACCGCCTGAAACGCAGCCTCGAGGAATCCTCGCCGCCGACATGAACGAAGACGGTGAGCTTCGTGTCGTCGGTGGCGATCCCCAGTGCCTCGAGATCGGACAATGCCTTGCGCAGCGCCCCTCCCTTCAGTCCGCTGACACCCGAAAGTTCGTCTGTCGAGACCCCGGCTTCCGGTGAAGCATTCATCAGATGCCGCACCAGATCCAAAAGCTGCTTGCGGCGAGAATTGGCGATCCCGGCCTTTGCGAGGATCGCTTCAGCCTCCGCCATGCTGTGGACCCGCAGCGAGGATGGAAAGACCGATACCCGGTTCTCCTCGCGGGTCAGCAGGACCGATTCCTCGAGCCATGCTACAGCGGTCTTGACCCGGGTGTCGTCGGTCGTCGTGTCACGCTCGAACTCCCTTTCGGTTTCCTCGCGGACGATCTCCCCGGTGGTGGCGACCACTGCACCGCTTTGCTTGCCGCGCGTATCGAGACGACGCAGAGCCTTGAGGATGGCGCCGATCTCATGCCGGGCCAGCCTCGATCGGGCCGACAGCGAAAACTGCCGCTCGACGTCTTCGTGGCTGAAGAGCAGGACGCAGACAGCCGGGTCGCGGTCCCGTCCGGCGCGCCCCGCTTCCTGCAGGTAGTTTTCCAACGAACCCGGTATATCGCAATGGACCACGAGCCGGATGTCGGGCTTGTCGATCCCCATGCCGAAGGCATTGGTCGCGGCAATGACGCGCAAGTCGCCAATGCGAAAGCGTTCCTGCACCTCCTGCTTGCGTTCGGGCGTCAGCCCGGCGTGGAAATAATCCGCGTCCAGACCCTGCTGCCGAAGGAACTCGGCCACGCGCTCAGTTGTGGAGCGGGTGGCGCAATAGACCACCGCGCCGGATACACCTTCCTTCGGAAGCGCGCCTTCGATCGTGTCGAGGATGTCTGCGAGCTTGCGGCTGCTATGGGTCTCATGGACCTCGAAAAGCAGGTTGTGTCGGGTGGCGCCGCCATCGAGTAACAGCAGGTCCACCCCAAGGCGCGACTGGAAATGATCGCGGATGTCACGCACGACTTCAGGTTTGGCGGTTGCGGTCAGGCAGATCACTGGCGCCGGATCCTGATCTCCAGAGAACTCGCGGATGAAGCGCGAGACATAGCGATAGTCCGGGCGGAAATCATGGCCCCATTTCGAGACGCAATGCGCCTCGTCCAGAATCCAGTAGCCGATCTCCCGCTGCGCCAAAACCGAGCGAACCGATGGTGCGCGAAGTTGCTCGGGTGAAATCAGCAGCATAGAGGCGTCACCCATGCGCACTTGGTCCAGTGCTGCCTGTCGCTCCGGCATGGACAGAAGGCCGTTGATGGTGACGCATCCGCTGATGCCATGCCGGACGAGCCCCTGCACCTGATCCGCCATCAGGGCGACAAGCGGCGAGATCACCACCGAGAGCGAGCCGATCTTATCGAACCGCGAGAGCGCGGGAATCTGATAGCAGACAGACTTGCCGGTCCCGGTCGGCAGGATGCCAAGGACCGATTTCCCGGCCATGGCCTCGGCGACGATGCGTTCCTGAAGCGGAACGCCGGCATCATCCTTTGGTTCGGGCCGGAAACCGTCGAAGCCAAACCAGCGGGACAGAGCGTGCTTCGGGTCGCTCATCTCGCGGCACCAATGGCAGGCTGGATCGGCGCAGGCGCGGTCGCGAAGATGGCGCACGATCATCGAGGCTTCACGAAACTGGGCCCGGACCCAGGGCGGCATGACGGAATCCCCGCCGGCCACCGAAATCCAGGACAGGGCATAGGCCATCGGCCAGCCAAGTTGCGGCGATGACAGCCGGTTGATCGTCTGCAAGGAGCGGAACGAGCACGCCTTGCCTTCGAGAAGTTCGCCGATGGCATTCTCTGCTTGGACGGCGTGAGGACGAGGCGCTTGCCGAATTTCGGTGAACAGCGCATCGAAGCCGCTGCTGTCCGGCGAACACGTGGACAGAAAGTGATACGCTGCCAAGGCGGAAGGATTTTCGCGGTTGAGGGCGGCAAATGCCGCGATCTGGTTCCCCAGCACCGTCAGCACCAGCCGCGCGTCAAGCTCCGGGTCATTGACATGTCCAGCCTGCAAGCGGCCGTCATGATGGTGCTTGACGAGGTGATGATAGGGGTTTCGCGGGAACGCGAGGGGATTGAGCCAGAGCGTATCGATAGGCCTTTGTGCCAGTTTGGCCAAGCGCGGGCGCATCGCTACCAGATGCGGCAGATCGTGGCGGATGATGTTGTGGCCAAGCAGAAAGTCCGCTTCGGTTGCCAGAAATTCAAACCGATCTAGCGCCGCTTCCCGGTCACCTTTCTTGAACAGGATTTTCTGATCGTCCGAGTGACGCACCGCGGCAAATGCAAATGTCAGCGCGCGGGTCGGATCGACTTCCAGGTCAACAGACAGGCATCGCTCGATGAGCGGTATGGATCTTTGATCGCGCCCGGCGTCGTTCATGTCGAAGTTCTTCATTGAGAACGAAAACTTACCGATTTGTGATCATAGGCATGGCTCGCCACACATTACCAGCCTCGAGGCCGAGGCTGCCTCCGCTCACCGTCATACTGATTCACGTGCCTTCTCATCTGGGAGAAGACCCGCGCCTGTGCGGACTATTTTCGCTGTTCGACCTGAGCGTCCTCAGCCGGCCCTGGAGCGGACTTGAGGTGTAGCGGCAACTGGTTGTTCGAATGTCCGCTTTAGCCCCATTGCGGTCATTCGCTATAAGTAGGGCTGACGCGATTTATATCTGCTTTCCAATTGTATGCAGCTGGGCGCACCTTACGATCAACTTCGGTGTGAGCTATCGCGTTTGGTTAGGAGATGTCTGCTGTCCCCAAATAGACGATGTCTATCCTGCCGGGGCCAGTGGCTACGGTCGCCATCATCAAGCCAAGACGATTGGGATTAAGAGCGGTCTGCAACGTGCCGAGCGCTGCGCCGTCGGCCGATAGCATGTGGAGTTGACCGCCCCAATCGTGGACTTGCGCCGGTGTGCCAGAGAGCGGCGGAACGCCGAGCCATTTGAAGGCAGCCCAATATCGCCGGTCGGACGAGGTCCGGTTTTCAGCAGGTGTGAAGCTCTGCGCAAGTTCCAGCCAAATCGACTTAGTTTCGACCCCGTCAAGCGAACATGCGTCCGAGACAGGCAGGTTCAAGAACCCGGAGCCTCGGCCCCGCTCTGTGCGCGATGCCGGGTGAGGTCGACTGGTCCGGAATAGGGATAGGAAGAGCTCAGTCTGATCGAAGATCACGAATTCAATGTGCTCTCCTTGCGCGGACTGGATAAGACGGTCGAATCTTGCGGCATCGTATGTCTGCACTTTCGCATCCGCAAAATCGACGTGCCTGACGCTGAGGCGACGTGCGCGAGGCGTAGACATTGTCACTTGCGTGCTTTCGGCTCTCTGGCTAACAGGATCGCGTCGGTTTCCGAAAGGAATTGAAAGGGAATCCGTTGGGGCAATCGCCTCGAAACGGAACTGCCCCCGCAACTGTAGGCGGCGAGCAGGATGCGAATACGCCACTGTGGCCCACGGGCCATGGGAAGGCCGCATCCCGCGATGACCCGCCAGTCAGGAGACCTGCCGACGGATGAAACTCTAACGATCCGGGCGGGGTGTCCGGGGAGGTGCCAGATGCTTCATGCCTGCCGAACTGTCGGTCCGGTCCTTCGTTGCTGCGTTCCGTATCCGGACGCGGCTTTGCCATGGCCATTCCCCAAGCCCTTCGCCTGCAACCAGACCGGAGACTTGAGATGTTCCTGAAATCTACCCTGACCGGACTTCTTCTCGCTGGCGCCGCCATGCTGCCCGCCGCGGCAGAAACTTCATATCCGTTGAAGCTATCGAATTGCGGCATCGGTCTGTCCTTCGACGAGGCGCCGGAAAGCGCGGTGACCGTGGGTCAGGCCGCGACCGAGATCCTTTATTCGCTGGGTCTGGCCGACAAGGTCGCCGGCACCTCGGTCTGGTTCACGGAAATTTTGCCCGAGTTCAGCGAAACGAACGCCGGGATCGAGCGTCTGGCCGACAATGACCCGAGCTTCGAAAGCGTCGTCGCCAAGCGTCCCGGCATCGTGACCGTGCAATATGAATGGCATGTCGGCCCGCAAGGCATCGTCGCCACCCGCGAGCAGTTCTCGGACCTCGGGATTCCGACCTATATCCTGCCCTCGGATTGCACCGGAAAGGACAATAGCAAGGGCTCGGACGGCACGCGCAGCGACATGTATGCGATGGAGAGCATCTATCGCGGTGTCTCGGACCTGGGGCAGATTTTCGATGTGGCCGACAAGGGCGAGGCGCTGATCACCGATCTGAAGTCGCGCGAGGCCGCCGCGATCGACAAGGCCAAGGCGCTGGGGCTGAAGGATGCCTCGGCGGTGTTCTGGTTCTCCTCGGCCGAGATGGACATCGACCCCTATGTCGCCGGTCGCAAGGGTCCGCCAGCCTACATGATGAATGCGCTTGGCCTGAAGAACGTCGTCGATAGCGACGAGGAATGGCCGGTCGTCAGCTGGGAGACCATCGCGCGAGCCAACCCCTCGGTCATCGTCGTGGCGAAGATGGACCGCCGCCGTTTCGAGGCCGATGATTATGAAAAGAAGATCGGCTTCCTGAAATCCGATCCGGTGACCAGCCAGATGGATGCGGTGAAGAATGACCGCATCATCGTGCTGGACGCGCATGCGATGGACCCCTCGATCCGCAATATCGACGCGCTTGAGACCCTGGCCGGGGCGCTGCCGAAGTTCGGCCTGAAATGACCGAGGCCGCCATCCCCTGTGCCGCCGCTTGGCGGTCGCGGCTGATCCTACGTCTGACGCTGGGGCTGGCGGTGCTTGTCCTTGCCGTTCTGGTGGGCGTGGTTCTGGGCGAGACGCCGCTGCCGCCGTCGCAGGTGGCGACGGTGCTCGCACAGAAGCTTTGGGGTGCAGCATCGGGCGTCGATCCGATCGACGCAGGCATCATCTGGAATTACCGCCTGCCGCGCACGCTGGTCGCGGCGGCCTGTGGCGCGGGGCTCGCGCTGTCGGGGCTGGTCCTGCAGACGCTGGTGCGCAATGCCCTTGCCGATCCCTATCTGCTCGGCGTCTCGGCCGGGGCCTCGACCGGTGCGGTCGCGGTCACGATCATGGGCGTCGGCGCGGGGGCCATCGGCATCTCGGCCGGGGCCTTTGCGGGGGCCGCGCTCGCCTTCGGCATCGTCGCGGCGCTCGCGCGCGCAGCGGGGGGTGGATCGGCGCAGCTGGTCCTTGCCGGGATTGCGGGCTCGCAGCTTTTCAACGCGCTGACCAGCTTCTTCATTGCCAAATCCGCCAATGCCGAGCAGGCGCGCGGCATCATGTTCTGGCTGCTCGGCAATCTCTCGGGCGTGCGCTGGCCGGATGTGGCGCTGGCGGTGCCGGTGGCGCTGGCGGGGCTGCTGGCATGCGCGGTGCATATCCGGGCGCTTGACGCCTTCAGCTTCGGCGCGAGTGCGGCTGCCTCGCTGGGGATCGCGGTGCGACGGGTGATGGTCGTCCTGCTGGGGGCGGTGACGCTCATGACCGCGGTGATGGTCAGCCTTGTCGGGGCCATCGGCTTTGTCGGACTGGTCGTGCCTCATGCCATGCGCATTCTGGTGGGGGCTCGGCATGGCGCGCTGGTCCCGGCCTCGGCGCTGGCGGGAGCGGTCTTCATGATCGCGGCGGATGTGGTCTCGCGCGTGCTGATCCCCGGTCAAGTCGTCCCCATCGGCGTCGTCACCGCGCTGGTCGGCGCACCGGCATTCGCGCTGATCCTGATCCGCAACCGGAGTCGCGCATGAGGATCAGTGCAACCGACCTCTCGCTGCACGCGCAAGGCCGCAACATCGTCGACGGCGTCGATCTGCAGGTCGCAGCGGGCGAGACGTTTGGCCTGATCGGCCCGAACGGGTCGGGAAAATCGACGCTCCTGCGTCTCCTCGCTGGGCTCGACCGCCGCGCCAGGGGGATCGTCGAATTGGGGGGCGAGCCCGTGAGCAAGTTGCCCCGACGCGAAATCGCACGCCGCCTTGCCATGGTCGAGCAGCAGGCCGAGACAGGTGAGGCACTGACCGCCCGTCAGGTTGTCGAGCTTGGGCGCACGCCCTGGCTTTCGGCCCTGGCCCCCTTTGGCCCTGCCGACGCTGCCATCGTGGACAACGCGCTGCAGGCGGTCGGCATGAAGAGCATGGCCGCCCGGGCTTGGGCCACGCTTTCGGGCGGCGAGCGACAGCGCCTGCAAATCGCGCGCGCGCTAGCGCAACGGCCCCGCATCCTGCTTCTGGACGAGCCGACGAACCATCTGGATATCCACCATCAGCTTGCGCTGCTGCGGTTGGTCCAAGATCTGCCCCTGACCGTGGTGATCGCGCTGCATGACCTCAATCAGGCGATGGGCTGCGACCGACTGGGAGTCATGGCAGGGGGCCGCATGGTCGCCTGTGGCCCGCCCGACGCGGTCCTGACCTCCGATCTGCTGCGCAACGTCTTCCGGGTGGGTGCCACCACCCTGACCGATCCGAGGGACGATGTCAGCCTGCTGCGCTTCCACAACTTGGAGACGTTCAATGAAATACCTGCTGCTGCCGCTGATGCTGCTTGCAAATCCCGCCCTTGCCGAAATCCATGAGATCAGGATGCTCAATCGCGGCGATTCCGGCCCGATGGTCTATGAGCCGTCCTATCTGAACATCGCGCCGGGCGACACGGTTCGCTTCCTGCCGACCCAGCCCGGCCATAATGCCGCGACGATAGATGGCATGCTCCCGCCGGGTGCCGAGCCTTTCAAGTCGAAGATCAACGACTCGTTCGAGATTACACTTAGCGCGCCGGGCGCGTACGGCGTCAAATGCTCGCCGCATTATGCCATGGGCATGGTCATGCTGATCGAAGTGGGCGCCAGCTCCGAGGTCGCCTTGCCAGATGGCCTGCCGAAACGCACTGCCGAACGCTTCGCAAAGATCATCGCGGAACGCGAGCAGACGCAGAACTGAATCTGGCCTTCGGCACGGGCGCAAAACTCTGGCACGATCAGGATCACGCGGCTATAGATCCGACATTCACCTAGGTTCCCGATGCGCCAGTCCGCCACATCCTTTGCCCGTGCCCTCCCAGCTCTCGGCCGGGCGGTGGCGCTGGTCTTGGTCCTGCCCTTCGTGCTGCTCTCGCTGATGGCGCAAGGCACGATGGTGGCACAGGGCGCAACGCCGCAAAGTTTCATGGTCGTGCTCTGCGCCGATCACTTGCCGGTTGAGATGGTTCTGGATGCCGATGGCAATGTCGTCCGCGCCGACGAATATCGCGCAAAGCAGAGCGAGCAGGTCCCCAAATCGCCGAAGCCGCCATGCGATTGGTCGGTTCATGCCCAGCCCATGTTGGAGGCCGCGCCAGCCTTGCCGGTTGTTGCCGCGCAAATAGGCCGTCCCGCCGACCCGGCCGCCGCGCGCGACCAACGCATGCTGCGCGCAGAAGTCCTGGCCCCCTCGGCACGAGGTCCGCCCGTCGCGTGAATTCCGCGCCGCTCTTGGGCGGCAAGTGCAATTCACGGACAGGTAATCCCATGAAATCGAATATTCTGGCGGCCCCGGTGCTGGGCGCGCTTTTCCTTGGCATCCTCGGCGCTGGTGCTGTTGCGGACCCCATCACCCAGAAGGGCCTGACAATCTCGGATGCCTATATCCGGGCCATGCCGCCAAAGGCTCCGGTCGCGGGCGGCTTCCTCAAGATCCGAAATGACGGAGCGGAGGCGGATCGCCTCGTCTCGGCACATTCGCCAAAATCGGGTGAGGTGCAGATCCACGAGATGACCATGAACGGCAGCGTGATGAAGATGCGCGAGCTGCCCGAAGGTCTGCCGATCCCCGCCGGAGAGACGGTCGAACTGAAGCCGGGCGGCTATCACCTGATGTTCGTGGAAGTTCCGGAGCCCTTCGCCGAAGGGCAGACGGTCGAGGCGACCCTGGTCTTCGACAAGGCCGACGAGGTCACGCTGCCCTTCGAGGTCCGCGCCATGCGTTCCGCACCGCAGGCGGGTGAGGGTCACGATACCGGCCATTCGGGTCATTGACCGCCCAATCCCAGCCATCACCGGCGTTCCTTCGGCGGGCCTTTCGCAGATGCGAGGACAAATGTCTTACTCAGCCATTTCCGCTCGCCCGGCCACGGGCTTGAGCGATCTTTACCGGGCAGTCTGGCGCTGGCATTTCTATGCCGGTTTGCTTGTTCTGCCCTTCATGATCACCCTTTCGATCACAGGCGCGATGTATGTATTCCGCGACAAGATCGACAACTGGTATCACGCCGATCTGAAGCGGGTGCAGGTGCAGGAAAGCCAGCGGCTGGCGCCATCTGGGCTGGTCGCGTCGGCACTGGATGCGGTGCCCGGAACGGCGATCAAGTATACCGACCCGGTCGATGCGGGTGCCTCGACAGAAATCACCGTTTCGACCGAGGCGGGGAAGATGGCGGTCTATGTAAACCCCTATAACGGTCTGGTGTTGGGCGCGATGCCGGACAGGTCGACTCTGATGTGGACGGTTCGAACGCTGCACAGCTTCAAGTATTTCGGAACCTATGCCCGCTATATCATCGAGATCGCGGCGGGCTGGTCGATCCTGCTGGTCGCCACCGGTATCTACCTGTGGTGGCCGCGCGGGCAGAGGGGCGGCGTGGTCTCGGTCCGGGGCAAGCCGCAGCGGCGTGTCTTCTGGCGCGATCTACATGCCGTAACGGGGATCTTCGTCGGGTTCTTTATCGTCTTTCTGGCGATCACCGGTATGCCGTGGTCGGGTGTCTGGGGCGGCAAGGTCAACGAATGGGCGAATGGCAGCAATTTCGGCTATCCGGACGGGGTGCGGGTGAACGTGCCGATCTCCGGCCAGAAGCTCGACGTGATCGCCAAGACTTCGTGGACACTGGAGCAGGCGCGGATACCCGAAAGCATTGGCAGCGGGACGGCGATCAGCCTTGACGACGCCGTCGCAAAGTTCGACGCGCTCGGGCTGCATCGCGGCTACTCCGTCAGCCTGCCGCAAAAACCCGAGGGTGTGTTCAGCGGCTCGGTCTATCCCAACGATCTGAGCCAGCAGCGCGTCGTGCATCTGGACCAGTATTCGGGTCAGCCGCTGCTGGACATGTCCTACGCGGATTACGGCCCGCTGGGCAAATGGCTGGAATGGGGCATCAACACCCATATGGGCCAGACCTTCGGGCTTCTGAACCAAATCATCCTGCTGGTGGCCTGTGCGGCCATCGTGCTGCTGGCGGTCTCGGCGGTGGTGATGTGGTGGAAACGCCGCCCCTCGGGATCGCTCGGCGTGCCCCCCTTGCCGCAAGACAGGCGGGCGTTCCGCGGGCTGATCGTCATTCTGGCAGTCGGCGGGGTGATCTTCCCCTTGGTCGGAGCCTCGCTGCTGGTCATGCTACTGCTTGACATGGCCTATGTCCGTCTGCGCCGCGGTCGCCCGGTGATGGGCGTCTGACGAGCTCTAACCTCGGCCGAGCTCGAAATCGCGCCATTCATATCCGCGTCGACCGGACCCCAGTCCTACATGTGAGGACTAAGTGCCGGCTGGCTCTGGGTAATCGGCCGCTTTGGGCTTGGCATATACCGCCGTATCTGCAGATCGGGGCCGCATGCAGAGTGTTGCGAGATGCGAGCACAGACCCCCCTCAAGCTTGGCGGTTGCATCAAGCGCCGCAATAACGGGCCAACGCCGTGTCGAGGTCATCAGGTCGCGGATTTCAAATTAACCCTTGCCTCGAGCTTCGCCGCGGCCTCTTTGCGCTCGCTGTAGCGATCGGTCAGGACGTCGGACAGATCGCGGGTCAACAGTGTGAAGCGGACCAGTTCCTCCATCACATCGACGATGCGGTCGTAGTAGCTGGACGGGCGCATCCGCCCGGCTTCGTCGAACTCGTCATAGGCCTTGGCGACCGAGGACTGGTTGGGGATCGTGAACATCCGCATCCAGCGACCCAGCACGCGCATCTGATTTACGGCATTGAAGGATTGTGAGCCGCCCGAGACCTGCATGACGGCCAATGTGCGGCCCTGCGTGGGACGGATTGCCCCCATGGCCAGCGGAATCCAGTCGATCTGAGACTTCATCACGCCGGTCATCGCGCCATGCCGCTCCGGGCTGGTCCAGACCTGGCCTTCGGACCAAAGGCACAGCTCGCGCAGTTCCCGAACCTTGGGATGATCCGCCGCGGCATCGTCCGGCAATGGCAGGCCATTGGCGTAAAAGACCCGCGTCTCGCAGCCAAAATGGCGCAGCAGACGCTCTGCCTCCAGCGTGGCAAAGCGGCTGTATGAGCGTTCCCTGAGCGAGCCGTAAAGCAGCAGGATGCGCGGCGGATGGCTGGCCCGTGGCAGGATCGGAAGTTCGGGCAGCCGGTCGGCCTTGGGCGACAGGTTCGGCAATTCAGGGATCATGCGCGGGCCTCCTTCAGCGCGGCATCATGGGGAAACCAGTGCGCGCCCAGGCGCAGGGCGACGTTCACCAGCAGGATCAGGACCGGCACCTCGACCAAGGGGCCGATGACGGCGGCGAATGCCACCGGTGAGGCAAGGCCGTAGGCGGCGATGGCAACGGCAATCGCCAGTTCGAAATTGTTGCCTGCCGCAGTGAAGGCAATGGCCGTGGTGCGGGGATAGTCGCGGGCTATCAGCAGGCCCATGACGAAGCTGACCATGAACTGGATCGCAAAATACAGGATCAGCGGAATGGCGATCTGGACCGCATCCAGCGGCAGGCGCAGCACGTCGCCCCCTTTCAGGCTGAACATGGCGACGATGG
>NZ_JAVRQI010000015.1:0-139129 GCF_031854425.1 Paracoccus broussonetiae
ACGCCTCGACCAGCTGCGGAGAAACCTCGTGACCCCCAAGAATGCCAATGATCCCGCACATGTCAGACCCCTACCCCGTCAACCACATGAAGATCCGCGGCTTTTGTGGCCTCGGTCTGTAGGAATACGGCTTGCAAAGCATCGAAATGCGCCCGGTGAACGTGAATGGTCGGTGCAAGGTGGTGATCGAAGGCGATCGGCTGATGTGCCGTCGCAAGCCGCATGGGCTGGAGGATCACGCCACGGGGATTGCGCGCGGCCACCCGGTCATTGATGTCGAAGTAACGCGCGCCGTGCTCGGCAGCCAAAGCTGCGATGCGGGCATTGAAGGCCAGATGAAATGCGTTCTGCGCGGGTTCGCCCAGCATCAGTCCGGTCAGTTTTGCCTCGGCCTCGGCCCTGGTGTCCGGAGATTTCTCGGTCAGGATGCGGCTGAGATAGCGCTTGGAAAACAGGCGCGTGGAAAGGACCGTCAGGTTGACGCCCTTCAGCGCGACCTGACACCCGGTCCCGCCGATCCCCTCCAGCAAACCCTTGTAGATATCGGCCAGAAACTCGACATAATCCGCCGGTTGCCAGGTTTCGCCCTTGACCACCTGACGGTAGTAGAACCCCAGTTCCAGGTCGACCTGTCCAAGCGACACGACCATGTGGGACGATGTCTTGGCCTTCTCTTCGATGATCTCCTTGAGCCGCAGGGTCGAGGCGTATTTGCGCACCCCGGTCAACGAAGCACCGTTCACCTGCTGGACACGCGGCATGTAGCGGATCGACCGGTTCACCCCGATGCGACGCAGGATCCGCAGATCGGACTTGAAGAACATGGTATGAGAGTCACCGACGATATCGACGACTTGTCTTAGGTTTTCAGCCATTCGACCCCAGCCACTGATCTGTGAAATTGAATGATGGATTTCCCGTTCCCCCGGCCTCGCGTCAGAACGGACATGCCTCCAGCAGGCGGTCGGCCATCCTGCCCATGTCGACCGGAGGGAAGGACGCCGCATCCCGATAATCCTCGGGGCGGAAGGGAAACTTGATCGACACCCGGTCCGCCTCGGTCAGGTCAAGGCCGACGGACTGGAAGTAATCGGCGAACTTGGTCCCGTCTCCGGCCAATGGCCGCGTACAGGAATCCGCCCATGCCGATGGAACGCCATAGGCATGGGATATGATCACGCCATGCAGCGATGATGAGACGGTAAATTCACAGGCGGCAATATCGTCAATCGCGGCATCGAAGCGGCCATTCAGATAAATGACCTTGACCCCTTCCGGCAGAAACTTCTCGATGCTGCGCCAGAAAGGCGTGTCGACGACATGAGAAATGATGCCGATCCGGTATTTTTTCTCCGTCGATTTCGGAGAATAGAGTTTCGGCATGCAGATACCGGGATCGCCGAGAACGTCTGGAACATCATATTTCATCTGTTCAAGACGCTTTTGTGTCAAAGGTCCCCGAACAGCGTGAATTTCCTTCGGCCGAGCGAAGGATCTGGAAAAATCCATGATCCCTGATCCCCAGACGATGGCCACATCGGGGGATTGAATTTGCTGAAGAATACTCCCGCATGTGAAATGCACGATCCGCGGAGGTTTCACGACCGCAGCGGTTGCAAGGCGCGGTTTCACTCCAGTCTTTTTCAGATAGAGATAGGGGCCGATCCAGTCGCCGAAATTCGTGCGAAACTTGCTCCAGGCCCAGTACATGTTGTGATCGTCGAGCCCACCCTGAGATAGTAGGTTGTGCTCCTCGGCCGTCGGACGCTCGATCCCGAACATGTTGCCCCTTTCAGCTTGTGCAGCAGTTAGTTCGCAGCGAATCGAACGGACTGCAACCAGTAATTGGCGGGCCAAGCGGACCTCCGCGCGCGGTGGATGGACTGTTCGGCGCCGGTCTGTCGTCCCCGGCAGGGTTGGGAAAAAGAACTGCGATTGCGGGCCGGGCGCCTTGTGGGCATCGTGCATGCCTACCCCACCGCGTGCACATCCTGAAATTGTGCATTCGACGCGCCTGACACAGGCGGAGAACCGCCCGACCCATCGTTGCACTCTGCTGTTGGGTTTGTATAAGTGTTAACGACCGTGGATTGCATGGGCCCGACACTGACCGACAGCGATATTGGAGCAGCACCTTGGCTAATGTTTACTGCATCTTCGAAAAGCTCGGCTTGGGCGGCGGCGGAAAAATCAAGGCCGTCTATCACCGTCTGAATGCCATTGCTGAAAACAATACGCACACACCGGTTCTCCTGAATATCAACCATGACGTTCATCAGCGTTCCGTATTCCGCGAACTGGTGAAGCTGGGCAAAATAGCCAAGGGCGTTCACTATAAATCCGTTTTCGATGCCGCGGCAGAAGTTCGTGAAACCCCCTATCCCGAAATCGCGGTTCCGGTTCCCGATCATGATTACAAGATCGTCGGAAAGGCGCGCACCGTCTATTACAGGGATGGTATCGTTTCCGGGCTTGATGACTTTCGAAAGGGCGAGACGAAGAGTATCTTCACCCGCACCCTGTATGACAAGGGAAGCCCCGTGCGCGCGATCCATGTCGCGGAGGCGAAACCGGTATCCATCACAGTGACTTCGAACGGGAACGAGCAGCAGGTCGTCAACTGCGCGCAGGGGCGCCCCGTGTCCACCGCGCGCTATGTGGATGGGAAATTCCTGACCGGACTGAACTTCATCACCGGAAAAAGTTTCGAGGCTGAGGACAAGTTCTTTTCCAGCTTCGTCCAGATCGTCACGCAGGGAAACAATGTCACCTTCATCGACGGCGTGACGATCCCCTATAGCCCCGACATGATCAAGGGATCAAAAGTTCTGTTTCTGCACGCGGATCACAAGGCACCGAACGGGAATTTCGTGATCCGCGCAAAGCATGCGGTCGAAAATTTCGACGGCGATGCGATCATCACCGCGACCAATGTACACAAGCTTGCGCTGGAAACGGACTTCGTTCCCAACAAGCCGATCGTCGTCCTACCGCATTTCTGCGACCAGCAGCGTGCAATCACCACCCAGCGCAAGGACCTGATCACGGTGTCTCGCCTTGATCCGGTGGGCAAGCCCATCGCCGAATGCATCGAGGCTTTCGCTAAGATCGCCGACGAGTTCCCCGACTGCAACTACCTGATCTATGGCGAGGGGACGGGTCGCAAACCACTGGTCGGGCTGATCAAACAGTTGAAGATGGGTGGGCGTGTCAAGCTGATGGGCTATACCACTGACCCGATGTCGGTCTTCAGCAACGCGATCGCCTCACTTTATCCGACGCTGACCGAAGGGTTCGGGCTTGCGATCCTGGAATCGCTTTCACAGGATTGCCCGGTGCTCTCCTATGACGTCGATTATGGCCCCAAGGAAATGATCCGGAACGGCGTGAATGGCGAACTGGTCCAGCCCGGAAACATTAACCAGATCGCGCAGGCGATGCGGAAAATCCTGAAGAACCCCGAGAAGTATTCTGCCGGATGCAGCGACGGCCTGGATAACTACTCACGCAAGAAGTATGTCGAGAATTACGATGCGCTGGTTTCAAGCCTGACGCATTGAGGTAATGGCTGACGGCGGCCCCGGTCGCCATCCGTGCCTCCCTGTTGGCAAGGATGCCCGGAACAGTCTTGATCATGCGAGCTGACCACCCGCTTGCATGATCAGTCCGTCTCATCCCCTGCCAGATTATCGGCGCGTGCTGCTGCGCGTTCACAGGTCTTCCGAATTTCCTCGAGTTCGCTTTCGGTGAGGTGTTCGATGCCGATGAACTTGTTTCGCGCCTTGGAAACGCGAATCAGTTCGTCAATCTTGGCATGCAGGGCTGCACTGTCGCGGTTTTGGGTGTTTTGGATCAGGAAGACCATCAAGAAGGTAATGATGGTCGTCGACGTATTGATGATCAGTTGCCAGGTATCTGAGAAGCCGAACACTGGACCGCTTGCCAGCCACAGCGCGACAAATCCTACGCAGGCCACAAAAGCCAGAGGCGACCCTGCCCAGTAAGAGATTCGACCGGCGAGGCGTGTAAAGAACTTTTCCATGGCCGAGCGTGTCCCTGTGGGAAGACCGTTGGCTTAACCATCGGCAAGTGGATTCGGTTCGACGCCGACGCCCAACACGACCCCGAAATTTCTTCTGATAGGGACGGTTCCTCAGTCAATCAGTGAGGGCGCTCCCACTCAGGACCTGACATGATAGCCCGGCGACTTCACAGACAAAGTGGGTGGCGCAACTCTCCAGTGGGGATGGCTCTGGAAGGAGCGCCATGTCTATCGCGGGGTTGGGGCGGAAAGGACTGCCGCCTGTTCAGCACAGCATCCGTCCGGCTCGAGGGCCCGTGGCCCTGAGCGACGAATGGCATCGGCATAACAACGCCGCCATCCCCGTGGTCGGCCTATCGCGCTCGGGAGCGCCTGAATAGTGCCGGCGAAGTGCTGGATTTCGTGATTTTCTCGCCAGAACCCAGCTCCAGGAACGGCGGGACATTCTGCATGAGAATGCAAAAAGCCTCCGCATCAGTTAAGATACGAAGGCCATTCACAAATAATGGTGGGCGATAACGGATTTGAACCGCTGACATCTTCGATGTGAACGAAGCGCTCTACCGCTGAGCTAATCGCCCGGTTCGCGCTGAATAACGGCTGTCGGAACTGCCGGCAAGGGGTTCAGGCAGAATTTTTCACGATGCGCCTTATTCTTCGTCCTGGGCCGATGACGCGATGTCGCCTTTGCGGCGGCGCAGGCGCAGGATGATGACCTCGGACCCGGAAACGTCCTTTTGACGATTGATCCGGGCACGTCCAAGGGGTGGCAGCGCAAGGGTCTGGCCTGCGGCAATCGCGTCGCCCAGTTCGGCGAGCGTCGCCTCGACAATGTTTCGGATGTCTGCATTGCGTTGGCCGGTCCGTTGCGCAATGCGGTTCAGAAACTGGCGCTTTTGAAGAACCGTCGCATTCGCCGGTTCCGGGAGGGCATCCTCCCGCTGCCGCGATAGTCGATCATCTCCGTCGACACGGCTATGTCCTGACATGAAACCTCCTGCACGGAAAGATGCAGCTACTGGATAAAAGAAACCGCGCGGAGGGTATCCGCGCGGTTCAACCAAATCAATGGGCTACAGTGGCACCCCCGCCGCCTTGTTCACGCGCGGCGGCCAATCGGCTGGCCTCGGCCGCCTCTTCGGCGGCCTCGTCCCATTCGATCGCCTCGGGTTTCCTGACCAGCGCATGTTCAAGAACTTCACGCACATGGCTGACCGGGATGATCTTCAGCCCTTCCTTCACGTTGGCCGGAATCTCGGCCAAGTCCTTCTCGTTATCGACGGGGATCAGAACGGTCTTGATCCCGCCACGCAGCGCGGCGAGCAGCTTCTCCTTCAGCCCGCCGATGGCCATCGCATTGCCGCGCAGAGAAACCTCACCCGTCATCGCGATGTCCTTGCGGACTGGGATCTGCGTCAGCACCGACACAATCGAGGTCACCATCGCCAGACCCGCCGAAGGGCCATCCTTGGGTGTCGCCCCGTCAGGCACGTGAACGTGGATATCCACGCTTTCGAACTTGGTCGGCTTCACCCCGATCTGCGGGCTGATCGAGCGGACAAAGGACGATGCGGCATCGATCGATTCCTTCATCACCTCGCCCAGCTTCCCGGTCGTCTTCATGCGGCCCTTGCCGGGCAGCTTCAGCGCTTCGATCTGCAACAGATCGCCGCCGACCTGCGTCCAGGCCAAGCCCGTCACCACGCCAACCTGATCGTCCTTTTCCGCCAGGCCGTAGCGATAGCGGCGGACGCCCAGGAATTCCTCGGCCTTGTCCGAGTCGACGTCGACCGACTTGACCTTGCCCTTCAGGATCTCGGTCACCGATTTCCGGGCCAGCTTGGCGATTTCGCGTTCCAGCGACCGCACGCCCGCCTCGCGGGAGTAATAGCGGATCACGTGGGTCAGCGCCTCGTCACTGACCGAGAATTCGCCTTTGCGAAGACCGTTCGCCTTGATCTGCTTCGGCAGCAGATGCTGGCGCGCGATTTCGCGTTTCTCGTCCTCGGTATAGCCGGCCAGAGGGATGATCTCCATCCGGTCAAGCAGCGGGCCAGGCATGTTGTAGCTGTTGGCCGTGGTCACGAACATCACGTTCGACAGGTCGTATTCCACTTCAAGATAGTGGTCCACGAAAGTCGCATTCTGTTCGGGATCCAGCACCTCCAGCATGGCCGAAGCCGGGTCGCCGCGGAAGTCCTGCCCCATCTTGTCGATCTCGTCGAGCAGGATCAGCGGGTTCGTCGTCTTGGCCTTTTTCAGCGCCTGGATGATCTTGCCGGGCATCGAGCCGATATAGGTCCGACGGTGGCCACGGATCTCGGATTCGTCGCGCACGCCGCCAAGGCTGATGCGGATGAATTCACGCCCCGTCGCTTTCGCCACCGAACGCCCAAGGCTGGTCTTGCCGACGCCCGGAGGGCCGACGAGGCACAGGATCGGCCCCTTCAGCTTGGTCGAGCGGTTCTGCACGGCCAGGTATTCGACGATGCGTTCCTTGACCTTCTCCAGGCCAAAGTGGTCGGCATCGAGGACTTCCTCGGCCTTGCCCAGGTCCTTGCGGATCCGCGACTTCACGCCCCACGGCAGCGCCAGCAGCCAGTCCAGATAGTTGCGGCTTACCGTGGCCTCGGCCGACATCGGCGACATCGACTTCAGCTTTTTCAGCTCGGCATCGGCCTTTTCGCGGGCCTCCTTGCTGAACTTGGTGTTCGCGATCTTCTCTTCCAGCTCGGTCAGCTCATTAGAGCCATCCTCACCGTCGCCCAACTCCTTCTGAATGGCCTTCATCTGCTCATTCAGATAGTACTCGCGCTGGGTCTTCTCCATCTGCGTCTTGACGCGGGACTTGATCTTCTTCTCGACCTGCAGCACCGACATCTCGCCCTGCATCAGGCCATAGACCTTTTCCAGGCGCTCAGCCGTGTTCAGGGTTTCCAGAAGATCCTGTTTCTTGTCGAGCGCGATGCCCAGATGGCCGCTGACCAGGTCGGCAAGCCGCGCAGGTTCGCGCGCCTCGGCCACGGCAGAAACGACTTCCTCGGGAATGTTCTTGCGCACCTTGACGTAGCGTTCGAACTCTTCGGCAACCGCGCGGGTCAGCGCGGTACGGGTATCTTCGTCGCCTTCGATTTCGGCAAGCGGCACGGCCGTCGCCTCGAAATAATTCTCGTTCGCGATGAAGTCGTTGATCTGCACACGTTCGCGGCCTTCGACCAGCACCTTGACGGTGCCGTCCGGCAGCTTCAGCAATTGCAGGACATTCGCGAGCACGCCGGTGCGGAAGATTCCGTCAGCGGCGGGTTCATCAACCGCGGCGTCCTTTTGTGCAGCCAACAGGATCGGGCGATCCTGCTCCATCACGGCTTCCAGTGCCCGCACGGATTTCTCGCGCCCCACGAAAAGCGGCACGACCATGTGGGGAAACACCACGATGTCCCGCAGAGGCAGGACAGGATGAGTGGTCTGGGCGAATTCGTTCATGGAATCAGTCCTTTCTCGCCAAGAGGCGTGGCCCCGAGATAGGCAGCGCATGCCTCCTGCTTCTGGACAAGATAGGAAGGCTGCGCGCTGGGTTCAATGGCTCATTGGTTCGCCCTCTGTTCCAGCTGATCAGAGAGGAAAATGGATGTGGAAAGGGCCCCCGCCAACGCGGGGGCCCTTTCATTCACAATCCGGAAAAGCCGGAATCAGACCTTTTCGCGGAAGAAGTCCGTGACCTGGCGGTCCGCCTCTTCCTTGGTCCAGCCGTATTTCTCCTGAAGCTTCCCGGTCAGCTGGTCCTTGCGGCCCTCGATCTCGGTCAGATCGTCGTCGGTCAGGTCGCCCCATTTCTCTTTCACCGAGCCCTTAACCTGGTTCCATTTGCCTTGGATGATATCCCAGTTCATGGCGTCTTCCTCCGTTTCGGACTGCGTTATCGTCTGAGACAGGGGAACGGATCCACGCCGGGTGAGGTTGCGCCCCCACACGCAGTCGTGAGCCGCAGTGATCATTGGCCACCAGGAAGATGGCCTGCCGGGTTTCAGGAATTTGATTGGGAGAACAGGCTGGTACCCGAGGTCGGACTCGAACCGACATGACTTGCGTCGGCGGATTTTGAATCCGCTGCGTCTACCATTCCGCCACTCGGGCCTGCCACCCCCGACTAAGGGGCATTCGAAGCTTTTGCAAGGGCCGCGATTAAGCGCGGCCCAGCTTCTTCATCCGCGCCTCGCGCAGGCGGGCGAAATCATCGCCAGCGTGATACGAGGACCGCGTCAGCGGTGTCGCCGAAACCATCAGGAAGCCCTTGCCAAAGGCGGCCTTCTCATAGCCCGCGAACTCTTCGGGCGTCACGAAACGGTCCACGCGGTGGTGCTTGGGCGTCGGCTGCAGATACTGACCGATGGTCATGAAGTCGATGTCGGCGGCGCGCATATCATCCATGACCTGCAACACTGACGAGCGATCCTCGCCCAGGCCGACCATGATGCCCGACTTGGTGAACATCCCGGGGTCAAGTTCCTTGACCTTCTGCAAAAGCCGCAGCGAGTGGAAATAGCGGGCGCCGGGCCGCACCGTCGGATAAAGGGCGGGAACGGTTTCGAGGTTGTGATTGAAGACGTCGGGCCGTGCCTCGACTACCATCTCAAGCGCCGAGGAGTCCGACTTCAGGAAGTCCGGCGTCAACACCTCGATCGTGGATGAGGGCGAGCGGTGGCGGATCGCGCGGATGGTCTGGGCGAAATGCTCGGCCCCGCCGTCCAGAAGATCATCGCGGTCGACCGAGGTGATGACGACATGCTTCAGTCCCAGTTTCTGGACCGCATGGGCCACCCTGCCCGGCTCGAACACGTCGAGCGCGTTGGGCTTGCCGGTCGCGACGTTGCAGAAGGTGCAACCGCGCGTGCAGATCTCGCCCATGATCATCATGGTCGCGTGCCCCTGGCTCCAGCATTCGCCGACGTTGGGACAACCCGCCTCTTCGCAGACGGTCGAAAGCCGGTTCTCGCGCATGATGTCGCGGGTCTGCTTGTAGCCCTCGGAGGTGGGGGCCTTCACGCGGATCCACGAAGGTTTCTTTGGCTGAGCCTGATCGGGCCGGTGGGCTTTTTCAGGGTGTCGCTGGTCGGGCATCCGAAGATCGCGCAAGATCTGGTCCTTTCGGTCGCGGTTGCCGCAGAGATAACCCCTTGCCCGGGCGAACGCAACGCCACCCCGGCAAGGGAACGGGCGCAGCCATGCCGCGCCCGTGGAAAGCTTGCCCGATCAGCGTTTCTCGGCCAGACGCCTGCGCTTGCGGCCGTTGCGCGCCCACATGTTCAGCATCTCGACCAATGCCGAGAAAGCCATCGCCGCATAGATGTAGCCCTTGGGAACATAAACGCCCAGGCCTTCGGCGATCAGCGTCGTCCCGATCAGCAGCAAGAACGACAGCGCCAGCATGATGATGGTTGGGTTGCGTTCGATGAAGTTCGCCAGCGGAGTCGCGGCCAGCAGCATCACCGTGACGGCAAACACGACCGCAATCACCATGATCTGGATATGGGGCGTCATGCCGACCGCCGTGATGATGCTGTCGATCGAGAAGACGAGGTCGAGGATCAGGATCTGCACGATGACACCGCCGAAGGTCGCAACGGCTGCGCCGATCAGAGTATCCTCGGGGTCGCCGGGATCGACATGGTGGTGAATTTCCTTGGTGGCCTTCCAGACCAGGAACAGACCACCAACGATCAGGATAATGTCCTTCCAGGAAAGCTCATTGCCCAGGATCGTGATGACCGGCTCGGTCAGGCGCACGATCCAGGCGACGGTGGCAAGCAGTCCAAGGCGCATGATCAGCGCGAGTCCGATGCCGATCTTGCGGGCACGCTCGCGCTGATGTTCCGGCAACTTGTTGGTCAGGATCGAAATGAAGATCAGGTTGTCGATGCCCAGAACCACCTCCATCACCACCAGTGTGGCAAGGGCAACCCAAGCTGCCGGGTTCTGAACAAGGGCGAATATGGTTTCCATAGGTCCTTCCGGAAAACTGTGTCCGCAGGCCTAGTTGTGTATTGTCACCCTGTCCTGCAACCGGGCTCAGCCAATCAAGGGCGAACCCGAACCATAAGACTCGCGATAGTGGCGTTCCAGCCGCATCAGGGCCAGGCGCAGGACGATCTTGCCCGAACGCGCAGACCAGCCAAGCCGACGCTCGGTCATTTCGATCCCCTCGAGAAAGCAGCAGACGCGCAGGCAAAGATCGCCCATTCCCGGCCCCAACTCGCGCAGGGCGGCGGCGACGCGGCCGCGGGCGCTGTCCGATCCCCCGCCATAGCCGGCCCCGCCGCGCGAGACGTCGATCCCGGCAGTCAGGAAGCGGTCCCAGTTCTGTGCAAGCCGCGGCCCCATTTGCGTCAGCTCATAATCCTCGCGCAGGCGCTCTTCCGCAGCGACCATATCCGGCGACAGGAAGGGCTGGCCATCGGCCTCTCGGCGCCGCGCCAGCATCAGCAGCGGGCTTTCCGCGATGTTCACACGCGTCCGGCGACGGCGCCCATCTTCGGGGTCTTGGATCTCGCGCTCCTCCCAGATCCGGTGGCTGTCGGCATGAGAGAACGGCGCTGCCTCCTCGGCAAGCCCCGGTGCAGGGTCGGAAGTCACCGGCTCGGCCAGCGCAAAATCGGGCCGTTGGGGCAACACGGCCGAGGGACCGGCAGCGATCAGTCCACGCAACGCATCGCGCCCTTGCGACGAGATGACATAGCGGCTGACCCTGCCCTGCCCGACCATCTGGACCCATTGCCGCAGGGCCATATGCTCTGCCAGTTCGCGATCCAGGATGGCGGTGCGGATATCGTTACGCACGACGATGGCCTTTTCCATGCCCTGGGCGACAACCAGCTGCGCGGTCGGCTCGGCAAGCCGCCGCAGGATGCGAGCGACCTGTCTGATCCCTTGCCGCCCGATGGTGCGCGAGCCCGCCCTCTGTGGCTTCGGCGGCAAGGGATCGGCCGCGACACGTTCGATGGCCTGATCAACCAAAGGATCATCGCGCCGCGCCTTGAAGCGGCGGATGCGGCGCAGGATGGTCGAGGCGTGGCAGCCCAGTTCGCGGGCGATCGCCCGGATGCTTTCGCCACCCTCGACATGGCGCAGATAAAGCCCAAGATCACCCGCATCCGAAGCGGCAAGCACCGTCAGGGACGGCGTGACAGCGGGCGCAGCGGGTTCGCCCCCGGAAGTGCCGGCCAGCATCGCATCCAGGTTCAGGTCACCCGTCTGAAACGTCATGATTATTCCCTTGTTCTTGTGAGGGCGAGCGGCGCAGGTGCTCGGCCAAGCGTTGACTGATCATCACCGGATGAGCTGGGGCCGCCGGGATGAGTGATTAATTGCTAACAACTCCTAAAGAATTCTTGCCGTGGCGCGCGCTGGTCAGGCTTGGGGCGCAACACACGCATAGATTGCAGAACATTTCCGCATCAGACCAGCGAGGTGCGACATGACGATGATATGCAACGTGATCCAATTCCGCTCGGCAGCCGCGCCCGGCAACCTGCGGCGACCCCGGCTGCTGGCGCAGGCGGCCCGCGCCGGTCTGGGCGCCTATCAGCGGCGGCGGGATCTGCCCCGCATCCTGAAATGCGAAGATCTGCCGGATGACCGCGTCATCCTTCAGCGACTGAGATCAGAAGAGGCCGAGTTGAACGCCGCGCGGATCGAAGCGCAGGCCGATTACGACCTGCAGCGCCATATCCTGATCCTGATCGCCATCCTGGCCGAGTTTCGGATGGCAGCGCCCGTGCCGGTCACTTGCCCCGGAACAGCGATCCAAGCACACCCCTGACCAGCGCCTGCCCGGTCTTGGTGCCAAGCTGCCGGGCAAGGCTCTTGCCGAAGGCCGAGGCGATGGTATCGCGGTTTGACGCTTTCGCTCGCGGTTTAGGCTCTGCCGGGATCTGGATCGAAGGATCATAGCGGCGACCGCGGCTGTGTTCCGGCTCCATCTTCCACAAGTCGTCGTCGCCGTTCACAGCCTGGGTCTTGCCCGCTTCCTGCGCGGCACCCTCGGCCCGTTTCTTCAGCAATTCGGCGGCGGATTCCCGGTCCACCGTCTTGCCGTACTTCGCCGCCATGTCAGAGGCCTGGTTCAGCGCAGCGCGATCCGCATCGGGGATCGGACCAAGCAGTGTCAACGGCGGGCGGATCAGCGTCCGCTGGACCATGCCCGGAACGCCCTTCGCCTCCAGCAAAGAGGTTACGGCCTCGCCGGTACTGACGGACTGGATCGCCTCGGCCGTTTCAAATGCGGGGTTCGGGCGGTAATTCTCGGCCGCCAGCCGCAGGGCCTTCTGGTCCTTCGCGGTAAAGGCGCGCAGCGCGTGTTGGACCCGGTTTCCAAGCTGGCCCAGCACATCTTCGGGCAGGTCTGCCGGGTTCTGGCTGATGAACCACAAGCTGACGCCCTTGGAGCGGATCAGCCGCGCCACCTGCTCGATCTTTGCGACCAGCGCGGGCGGAGCATTGTCGAACAGCAGGTGCGCCTCGTCGAAGAAAAAGGCGATGCAGGGCTTCTCGGGATCGCCAACCTCAGGAAGCTGCTCGAACAGTTCCGACATCAGCCAAAGCAGGAATGTCGCGTAAAGCCGGGGCGAGTTCATCAACTTTTCGGCCGACAGGATGTTCACCATCCCCTTGCCCGAGGCATCGCACCGCATCATGTCCGCAAGCGCCAGCGCCGGTTCACCGAAAAGCAGCTTGCCCCCCTCATTCTCCAGCACCATCAGCGCGCGCTGGATCGCCCCGACCGAAGCGGTCGAGACATTGCCGTATTTCAGGCTCAGATCCTTAGCATTCTGTCCGACCCAGACCAGCATCGCCTGAAGGTCGGCCAGGTCAAGAAGGGCCAGCCCCTCTTCATCGGCGATCCGGAAGGCGATGTTGAGCACGCCTTCCTGCGCGTCGGACAGGTCCATCAGCCGCGCCAGCAGCAGCGGCCCCATCTCGGCCGGGGTGGTGCGGACCGGATGACCGCGCTCACCCCAGATATCCCAGAACGTCACCGGCATGGCCTGATAATCCAGCGTGATTCCGATCTGGGTCGCACGCTTCTGGAAGGCGTCGTTCAGTGCCGACTCGGTATTGCCGGATTTCGAAATGCCGGCTAGATCGCCCTTCACATCCGCCATGAAGACAGGAACGCCAGCCAGCGAGAACGACTCGGCCAGTGTCTGCAACGTGACCGTCTTGCCGGTCCCTGTCGCACCAGCGATCAGCCCATGCCGGTTGGCAAATTTCAACAGCAGGTTCTGCGCCGCCGCATGGCCCTCACCGCCTCCTCCGACAAAGACGGTTCCAGCATCCGGATCGACGATTTGTGCCATGTTTTCCTCGCCTGGACAAAAATGCGCGGGCCTGCAGAAAAGCAGAATACAAGCGAAACCTTTTTGTGCCAGTGTAGTTATGCCGGGAGCCGGGATTGTTTCCCTTCCCCGGCTTTCCTCCCTGTTGGACTGCCGCGCCTTCGGGCGCGGTTCTTTTTTCGAGGGGGCACGATCCCCCCTACGCCATGTTCGAGGATGGGCCGCGATACGTCACAAAGCTGTCGAATAGGACAGTTGACCGTGCAGTCGGGGTCCACTAGCTTTCCGCACAATGAAGACCGGCCAGTCCGGCAGGGAAGGGAAGCGCTGGAACCCGGAGCATCGCGAAGTGCTTCGGGTTTCTTCAATTTTATCTTTAGATAACAGGTCTGAACACAACCTGAACGGGGTGTCGGAATGACTTGGCCAGCCCAGCGGCGGGGATACGCAAAGTTGACGCCGGGTCCGGTGAAGCCGACTGACAAGGCTTTGGCCGCGTGATAGGACCAAGCGCGACAACTTGGACCAAAGGAAGAGAACCATGGCCAACAGGACGTCCGCGGCGCTGCTTGCCGCCATCTTTGCCATTGCCGGCACGGCCGGGGGTGCGATGGCGCAGACCGCCGAATCGCCCGCGCCCGCAACGGCGCCCGCAGCCGAGGCCACCGCCCCCGCAGCCGCCACTGCCGAAGCCCCTGCGGCTGCGGCCCCGGCAGCCGCCCCGGCAACCGGCCCCGGTGGCACCGTCCCCGAAGGCACCACACCGCAGGTCGGCCAGACCTATGCCAAGTCGACCCACGGTGACTGGCTGCTGCGCTGCATGAAAACCGAAAGCGGCCAGGATCCGTGCGAGCTTTACCAACTGCTCAAGGACGAACACGGCTCGGCCGTTGCCGAGGCGTCGATCCTGCCGATGTCCGGCGAGGTGCAGGCAGTCGTGACCTTCGTCGCACCGCTGGAAACCGACCTTCAGGCGGGCCTTGGCCTCCAGATCGATTCGGGCAAGGCCGCGCGCTATCCGTTCATGCTGTGCGCTCCCGTGGGCTGTATCTCGCGGATCGGCATGACCGATGCCGAGCTTGCACCGATGAAGCGCGGCAGCTCCGCCACGGTGTCGCTGCTGCCTTTCGGCGCCAAAAAGGACCAACTGGTCAAGCTGTCGCTCTCGCTCAAGGGCTTCACCTCGGGCTTCGACGCGCTGGTCGCGGCGAACAAGGACGTTCCCGGCGGGATCCCCGCACCGAATGGCGCGCCGACGCCGGTCCCTGCCCCCGCCGATCCGGCCGCGGCCCCTGCGCCGGCCCCCAAACCTTGATATGGAAAAGGGCGCCCGTTCAGGGCGCCCGTCCAGTCAGCAAGATCAAGAAGGGCCGGGATATTCCCGGCCCTTTTCGTTTCACTCGATCGACAGTGCGACGAAGCGCGGCTCGCCTTCGCGACGAACCATCAGCAGAAGCGACTTGCGCCCCGCATCCTTGGCTTCGCTGATCCGCGCTTTCAGGTCATCCAGGGAAGTCACCGGGCGCTGCCCGGCCTCAGTGATGATATCGCCACGGCTCAGCCCCTTGTCGGCGGCAGCACCCTCGGGTTCGACCGACTGGACCACCAACCCCTTCGAATCCGAGGCCACGCCCAATTCTCCGGCCAGGCTGGGGGTCAGCGGCACAACCGACATGCCCATGATGTCCGACGGATTCTCGCTTTGCTTCTTCGAATCCGTGCTGTCGCCGCCTTCAGCGATTTCGCGGCGGCCCAGCGTGATCTGCAGGTCGACAGGCTTGCCATCGCGCTGCACGGTCACGTCCACCGCCTTGCCGACCGGCGCATCGGCCACGCGGCGCACCAGATCGCGCGGATCCTTGATGTTGCTGCCGCCAAAGCTGGTGATCACGTCGCCCGCCTTCATGTCCGCATCCAGCGCAGGACCGGTCGGCACATCGGTGACCATCGCACCCTTGGCTTCCGCCAGACCCAGCGATTCGGCGATATCCTCGGTCACCGGCTGGATCTTGACGCCCAGCCAGCCACGCCGTGTTTCACCGAATTCCTCAAGCTGGTCGACGACCTTGCTGACCACGTTCGACGCCATCGAGAAGCCGATCCCGATCGAGCCGCCATTGGGCGACAGGATCGCGGTGTTCACGCCAATGACTTCGCCATCCATGTTGAACAGCGGCCCGCCCGAGTTCCCGCGGTTGATCGCGGCGTCGGTCTGGATGAAGTCGTCATAGGTGCCCGACAGGGCCCGGTTCCGGGCCGAGACGATCCCGGTCGATGCCGAGAAGCCTTGCCCCAGCGGGTTCCCAAGCGCCAGTACCCAGTCGCCCACGCGGGCCTTGTCGCTGTCGCCGAACCTGACGAAAGGCAGCGGCTTGTCGCTTTCGACCTTCAGCACGGCGATGTCGGTCTTGTCATCCTTGCCGATGACCTTGGCGGGCAGGGTCTTGCCCGAGAAGAATTCGATCTCGATCTCGTCGGCACCGTCGATGACGTGGTTGTTGGTAACGATCAGCCCCTCGGCCGAGACCACGAAGCCCGAACCAAGCGCGTTCGAGCGCTGTTCCTCACTGGGGCCCTGCCCCTCCGGACCGCCCTGAGGGAAGCCGGGGAAACCGAATTCGCGGAACAGATCACTGAACGGGCTACCCTCGGGCAGCTGCGGGCCACCAGCCAGCGGCGTCGAGACGGTCGCGGTGGTGGTGATGTTGACGACTGCCGGGCTGACCTGATCCACGAGATCCGCAAAGGTCTCGGGCATCACCTGTTCCTTGCGGGCGTTGCTTTCGGGCGCCGCCAGAGGTTTGTTGTCATTCGCCGCCGCCTGCGCCTCGTCCGCGGGCGCCACGGCCTGCTGCGCGATCGCCGGGGACAGCGCCACCAACAACGCCAGACCCGAAGCAGTCAGGAAATGACGGGGAGAAAGGTTCTTCATCTGAGTGGTCTCCTTGGATACCGTGCGGCCCCTCGGTCGCCCCGGCAATATGCTCACTTTCAAGGGGATTTTCAGGCCCGTTGCAAATGAACCACGCTCGCAAAGAATGAACTGATCGTGACTTGTGAACGTCAGATTCGTCAATGGTTACAGCAAGAAAACAGGGCAAGGCCTTCGCGTTTGGGGAAAATCGCGAAGCAACAAAGATCACGCGATCAAAGCCTAGAGGATCCGCGCGGATATGTCGCGTTTCCCGGCACGAGCGCGCCTGCAATGCACTGGAATGTGACAAGGCCGCGGGCCGGACCGAAACCGGCTGTGCCGGCGCCTTCGGTCCCGTCCGCGGCGATGCCCCTCGTTCAATGTCGTGCCAGTCCTGCCGCGTCTGCGGCAGTGCGGACGGCCTTCATTCCCGAACCCGCTCGATGTCGGGGCGACCCGTTCGCCGGATCGTCCGTTTTGCCAAGCGTCGGGTCGTTTCGCCCGATCTGATCGCTTGCCTGCGCGGTCTGATGTCCCCCGGAACTTGTCCCGGATATCCGCCGCCCGACAGTTTCCCGCCCTTTCCCCAACGGGGAGGCGAAATTTGACCATGCACCCACCGCCATACAGCGGCGCAAACCCGTGTCTATCCGCGAAACCTGCCAGTATAGACAAGATCTGGTGGTTTCCGCAGCAACTGCCACAAACTGCACCCTGCCTCGGTCATATTCAACGGATTTATTTGCGCGGATGGAAAGATTGGAAATTGACAGGAGGGCCTGCATTTCACCGTGCGGATTCGCCCTACCCTTGGATTAACCGGACTTAACAGCCAGCGGGTCCAGAAAAATGCAGGCTGCGTCGCAGCTTCCAACAGCACCCCCAGACCTTTTCCACAAGCACCCCGCGAGAATTGTTCGGGCTTGGTTCCCCGAACCGCCTCAGCGCGCGGGCTGCGGAAAAGTCAGGATTTCGCGGTCGGTGACGATAAGGTCCAGTGGCTCATCAGTCGATTCAGCGGGAATCGGGTCGACTTGCTGAACGGCGAAGGCGAATCCGATGGCCGCGACCTTCCTTGTCGCGCGCAACATATGCAGTGTCCGGTCATAGAACCCACCGCCATATCCCAGCCGATGCCCGTTCCCGTCGAAACCCGCCAGCGGCACGATCAGCACGTCGGGAAGGACCTCGGGGCAATCCTCGGGCGGATGGCTGGTGCCGAACCCGCCGCCTTCCAGCCGACCGTCATACAGACGGAACAGCAGCGGCAGGTCGGGGCCAAGCACCACCGGCAGGCAGACGGGTCCGTCATGGGCCGCCATGGCGGGGCGCGGATCGGCCTCGGTTCGCATGGGCCAATAGCCCGCCAGGACGCGCCCGCGGAAGGGAAGAAGCGCGTCCGACAGGTTGCGGGTCAAGGCCGCGGGGTCGCCACCCTCTGCGCGCGCCACAAGCGCCTGCCGGCGCAGCGCGGCCTTCAGACCAGTATCCATGACGCCAGCCCCAGAAATGCGAAGAACCCCATCATGTCGGTCATCGTGGTCACGAAGGTGCCCGAGGCAAGCGCCGGGTCCAGCCCCAGCTTTCCAAGGCCCAGCGGCACCAGCACCCCCCCCATCGCGGCGACGATCTGGTTTGCGATCATCGCCATGCCCAGCACCAGACCGATCTGGATGTCGCCAAGAATGAACGTCCCCGCAAGCGTCAGGATCAGCGCAAGCCCCAGCCCGTTCAGCAGCCCGGCCAGCAGCTCGCGCAGGATCACCCGCCGCGCGTTCGAACTGGTCAGTTCACGCGTTGCCAGCGCCCGGACGGCAACCGCCAGCGATTGCGTTCCCGCAATCCCACCGGTCGAGGCCACGATGGGCATCAGCGCCGCCAGGATGACAAGCTGCGCCAGTGTCTGTTCAAAGCGCGAGATGACCAGCGCCGACAACGAAGCGGTGAACAGGTTAATGATCAGCCACGGCAAGCGCTGCTTGGCGGTTTCCAGCGGCCCGTCCGAAACGTGGCTGTCGTCGGACACGCGGGCCATGCGCAGGAAGTCTTCCTCGTGCTCCTCGTCCAGAACCGACATGGCGTCGTCGATGGTGATGACGCCGACAAGCCGGTCGTGATCGTCAACCACCGGCGCCGAGATCAGGTGATATTTGTTGAAGGCATAGGCGACATCACCTTCGTCCTCGCGCGCCGAGATGGTGCGGAAACTGTCCTCGGTGATCTCGCGCAGCGGGATGTGTCGGCGAGAGGCCAGCAACTTGCCAAGCGTGACATAGCCGATCGGATGCTGCCGGGGATCGACCAGGATGACGTGATAGAACTGGTCGGGCAGCCAATCCTCTTGCCGCAGGAAGTCGATGGCCTCGCCCACCGTCCAGTGTTCTGGCGCAGTCACCGTCTCGGACTGCATCAGGCGTCCGGCCGAATATTCGGGATAGGTCAGTGACTGTTCGACCGCGGCACGGTCGGGTTCGTCCAGCGCCTCAAGAATGACCTGACGTTCCGGCGCCTCAAGATCCTCGATCAGGTCGACGACGTCGTCGCTGTCCATCTCGCGCACGGCTTCGGCAAGCACTTCGCGGGGCAGCTGCTCGACCACCTCTTCGCGGATGGATTCGTCGATCTCGGACAGGATCTCGCCGTCGATCTCGCCGGAATACAGATCCAGGAACTTTCGCCGCCGCTGCGGAGCCAACTGTTCGATCAGGTCGGCGATGTCGGCGGCGTGGACGTCGTCCAGCAGCTTGTCCAGCATGGTGCGGTCGCCATCGTCGATGGCGCGGCCGATTGCCTCCAGCTCACTTTGACTCAGCTGGAATTCGTCCTCGTGGACCTCCGGCTCGGCTTCACGCTGCTCGATCATGGCTGGCTCCTCTTGGACGGGGCATTCACATTCGCCGCACCATAGTCGCGGCTGATGGCGGCCTCAATCGGGCGCGTCAACCGGCAAGAAGTTCAAGCGCCTGCGCATGCAACTCGGGCGATCCGGCTGCGATGATGCGGCCACCGTGATGGGCGTCGCCGCCGGTCCAGTCGGTAATGACGCCACCTGCGGCCTGAACCACGGCGATGGGCGCAACCACGTCATAGGACTGCAACCCTGCCTCGATCACCAGATCGACATGACCCGCAGCCAGCAGCGCATAGGCATAGCAATCAAGACCATAGCGGGTCAGCCGCGCCCGATCGGCCACGCGACGGAATGCCGCGTGCTCATGGGCGCTGCCGACCTCCGGATAGGTGCTCATCAGGGTCGCTTCGGACAGGTCCACGCCCCGCCGCGCGCGCAGGGGCGTCGTGCCATCGCGTCCCGTCAGCACCGCCCGACCAAACCCGCCCTCGAATCTTTCGCCCAGATGAGGCTGGTCCACGATGCCATAGATCGGCCCACGGTCGTCGGTGACACCGATCAGCACGCCCCAACTGGGTGCGCCCGCCATAAAGGCACGAGTGCCGTCGATCGGGTCCAGCACCCAGGTAAGCCCGCTTTGCCCCGCACGCGCGCCGAATTCCTCGCCCAAAATCGCGTCCTCGGGCCGTTCGGCATCAAGGATCGCCCGCATGGCCCGTTCGCTGGCGCGATCGGCATCCGTCACCGGATCGAACCCGGCTTGGGCCTTGTTCTGCGGGTGAAGGTCCGGACTGCGGAACCAGCGCAAGGTTTCCTGCCGCGCGACGTCCGCCAGCCGGTGGGCCGTCGCGGTGATCTTATCGGCAATCTCTGGCGAAATACCGGTCGCGATCCTGTCCGACCGCGTGTCCTGATCCTGTCCCATGGACTGTCCCTGTCTAGATCCTGCTTACCGCAGGATTAGCCGGGACCGGGTAAAGAGAAAACCCGTCATGCCGCCTTCAGGCAGCGTCGGACAGAACCCGCGCAAGTTCGAAGATCTGGCGGCGCTGCGCTTCTGGCATCGCGTAATAGGCGCGGACCAGCTGAAGCGCCTCTTTGTCGGCCAGGATGTCCCCCTCGACGGTGCTTTGCAGCTTGGCGTCCTCGATCCCCTCGAAGAAGAAGCTGACAGGCACGTCAACGGCCTGTGCTATGTCCCAAAGCCGCGAAGCAGAGACCCGGTTCATCCCGGTTTCATATTTCTGGATCTGCTGAAACTTGATGCCCACTTTTTCGGCCAGCTGCTGCTGGGTCATTCCGATCATCCAGCGGCGATGACGGATTCGCTTTCCAACATGGACATCGACATTATGCTTCATGGTAACACCTCACTCAATCTACACGGGCGCTACAATATGATACCGCAACTTACGAGTAGCAAAGACCTGAAGTGACCAGAAGTTTAACTTTCCCCGGCCTGCAGGCTGATACCCGAGATTTTGCGGCTCAAAGCGGCACCTTAGCGATATATGACAGGGAGCTTCATGCCTGAATACTGGAAAGTGATGAGGTTGTCTGAAAAGGCAAGTCCGCCCTCATGGGGCGAGTTGCCGCTTGGTCATCCGGGCCCCGGCGAGGTGGTGGTGCGGATGCATGCCGCCGCCCTGAACTTTGCCGATCTGCTGATGCAGACCGGGGCATATCAGGACACGCCTCCCCCGCCTTTCATCCCCGGAATCGAGGGCGCGGGCGAGGTTGTAGAGGCCGGGCCGGATTGCGATCTGCGCCCCGGCACGCGGGTCGCCGTGCTGGGTCAGGGCACCATGGCGCAGGCGAATGTCTTTCCCGCTGCGTGGTGCCACCCGATACCGGACTCGATGAGCTATGCGCAGGCGGCGGGCTTTCTGGTCGCCTATGGCACCAGCCACCTTGCCCTGACCCGCCGCGCCCTGCTGACACCCGGCGAAACGCTGGCGGTGCTGGGCGCGGCTGGCGGCGTCGGACTGACTGCGGTCGAAATCGGCGCCGCCCTGGGCGCGCGCGTGATCGCCGTAGCGCGGGGGGCGGACAAGCTGGCTGTCCTGCGCAAGGCAGGCGCGCATCATGTCCTTGACAGCGACGATATTCCCGACCTGCGCGCCGCCCTGCGCGAGGCTGGTGGGGTCGACGTGGTCTATGACCCGGTCGGGGCCGATCCGGGGCGGCAGGCCTTTGGCGCGCTGCGTCCGGGCGGGCGTTTCCTGCTGATCGGCTTTGCCGCCGGAACACCGCCCGACCTGCCACTGAACCACGCGCTGGTGAAGAACATCGCCATCCACGGCTTCTATTGGGGCGCCTATCGCCAACTGAACCTCGCGATGATGCGCAGCAGCATCGAGGAGCTGATGCGCCTTTTCCAGGATGGGCGGATCAATCCGCATGTTGGAACAACCCTACCCTTGGCCGATCTGCCCGCAGCCTATGAGCTGCTGCGCGACCGCCGCGCCATCGGAAAGATCGTCATCACGATCTGAAATCCATGTCAAAAACTCGGGAAACCCTGTCAGAAACATTGAAAAACCGGCAGGGTTTGCCAATATCGAAGCAGATGGTGGGCCTGACGGGCCGCACCGCGTTTTTCGACCGGGGAGAACCTATGCAAGACTACAATTCGATCCGCACGGCCGGGACCGCGACGCGCTCGGCTGCCGTGGATGAGGGCCTTCGTGCCTACATGAACAAGGTCTACAGCCTGATGGCTGTGGGTATGCTCGTGACCGCTGGCGCCGCGTGGGGCATGGCGGGTCTTGCGCTGTCGGATGTCCAGACGCCCTACTCGCTTGGCAATGGCCAATTCCTGACTGAGTTCGGCAAGGTGCTTTACCTTTCGCCCCTGAAATGGGTGGTGATGTTCGCGCCGCTTCTGATGGTCTTTGCCTTCGGCGCCGCGCTGAACCGTCTGTCCGTGCAGGGTGCGACCACGCTGTTCTATGCCTTCGCCGCGATGATGGGCGTGTCGATCAGCTGGATCTTCGCCGTCTACACCTCGGTGTCGATCGTGCAGACTTTCCTGGTGACGGCCATCGCCTTTGCGGGTCTCTCGCTTTACGGCTATACGACCAAGCGTGACCTGTCGGGTCTTGGCACCTTCCTGATGATGGGCGTGATCGGCCTGATCGTGGCCTCGATCATCAACATCTTCCTGAAATCGGGTGCGATGCAATTCGCCATCTCGGTCATCGGGGTGCTGATCTTCGCCGGCCTGACCGCCTTTGACACGCAGAACATCAAGAACACCTATCTGCAACTGGCGAATTCGGATCGGGATTTCCTGGGCAAGGCTGCCATCATGGGCGCGCTGCAGCTTTACCTGGACTTCCTGAACATGTTCATGTTCCTGCTGCAATTCCTGGGCAATCGCGACTGATCGCACTGCCACGGAAGAATAGGAAAGGCCGGGCAATTGCCCGGCCTTTTTCATTGCGCCCGGACGCTAGACCCTGTCGCGAAGGTAGTCGACGCCCGCCTCCGTGACGATAGCGTCAAGTCCGACGTCATGCGGCTGGGGATAGATCGAGGCAAGCCTGCCCGCAGACAATCCGACGCCGATCGCAAAAGGGTGGATGCGGGCAAGGGTGCGATCGAAATACCCGCCGCCATAGCCCAGCCGGTACCCGCCCGCATCCCAGCCCACCAACGGGGCCAGGACGATATCCGGCGTCAGTGTCTCGGCCGTATCCGGGACCGGTATATTCCAATGCCCTCGCCGCATTGCGGCGCCAGGACGCCACGGACGAAAGACCAGCGGGCGGTTGGTTTCCTCCACCTCCGGCAGGGCAAGCGACGCCCCCAGCGCAAGGCAGCGCGCCATCCAGCCGCGCAGGTCCGGCTCGGCCTTGATCGGCCAGTATCCCGATATCACCTTGCCCGAAAGATCGGCAAAGCGATCCTCAAGCAGGCGGTCCAGATGATCCCCGATCCGCGCGGCGGCGCTCTGGCGATCCGCGATGCTCAGTGCCGCGCGGGCCAGAAGCAACTCGCCCCGGCGTGCCTTGCGCCAGCGCGCAACATCTGCGGCCTGCCGCGCATCGACGCCCAGAGGGTCAAAGTAATCCGGCGCGATTTCTGCCGCGAGACAGGGGGGCGAGCCTGCGTCGCCCGTCGGCTTCGGCCCCCGTGTCATGCCCTCGCCCGAAATCCGTTCAGGATCGCCTCGGCCTCGGCGACGATGCGATGCAGGCGTTCGGCGGCCGGGGGGATGTCGTTGATTGCGTCGACGCCCTGACCCGCGAACAGGGCCATCGCCTCAAGATCTCCGGTGGTGATGCGCAGCGGCGAGTCCGTGCTGTAGCGCAGGATCGGGCGACCACCTTCGTCGGCGATCACCTCTCGGGGCAGCGCGTCCGGGTCATGGCCCATCAGATGAAATCCCAGCGCCTGCGTCACGCTGTTCCCGATGACCCGCACCGCCGCATGGGCGGGCCAGTTCAGGACGAAGATATCGGTTCTCAGCGTATCCTGCGCGCGCGCGCCGGTGACGCGGGTCTTGTGATAGTCATGCGCAAAGGATTCCGTGGTCGCCAGAAAAGCGGTGCCGCATTGGACGCCCTGCGCCCCCGCCGCAAGCGCGGCAACCAGTCCCGCGCCGCTGGCAATCCCGCCCGAGGCGACAACGGGAACCGACGCCGCCCGGACCACGGTTTCGACCAGTTGCAGCATCCCGGTTTCACCGTGGATATGTCCGCCTGCCTCGACCCCCTGCGCGATCAGGGCATCCGCACCGGCATCCTCGGCCATGCGGGCGGCGTCGGGCGTCCCGACCTGATGGATCACCTGCGCCCCAGCCGCCTTGGCCCGCCGCACCACCTCGGGCACCACATCCCAGAAGAACGAAAACGTCCCGACGCCAAGGTCAAGGCAAGTACCGATCTGGCGGTCCAGCAACCCGGGCTCGGTTGCCGAGGGGATGACATTCACCGCAAAAGGCCGGTCCGTCGCCGCCTGCAAGGCCCTGACCTCGGTCGCGATCAGGGCGGGATCCTCGCGCACCATGCCAAGCTGCGCGAACCCGCCCGCATTCGCGACGGCAGCAGCAAGTTCCCAACGCGCGACGCCGCCCATACCCGCCAGCAGGATCGGCACCTCGCACCCCAGCAAGGCGCAAAGCGGCGTGGAAAGGGGCGAGGTTCGGGCCATAGTCAGGCCTCCTTCTGCAGCAAATGGATCAGGTAATCCCGAAGCACGACCGCATGGTTGTGGTCGCGGTCATGGCTGGCCGTCAGCAGCGTCACCGGCCCCTTGCGGCACAGATCCACAACCGGATCCAGGGCGTCCGGGGACCGGGCAAGCTCGGCGCGGTAACGCTCGCCGAACTCGGACCAGCGTGAGGGGTCGGCGTGAAACCATTTGCGCAGCTCGGTCGAAGGGGTTGCGTCCTTCGGCCAATCGTCCAACCGCAGGCTCGCCTTAGCGACGCCCCGCGGCCACAGCCTGTCCACCAGGATCGTCGCGCCGATCCGCACATCGGGCGGATCATAGACACGGGCGACATGGATCGGGAACAGAGTGCTCATCAGGGGCTCGACGGGACATCGCGTCCGACAAGTGTTTCAGGAATTTCCGCCCCCGTCACCCGTTTCCGACGCGGCAATTGCGCAATCAGCGGGCGGCGACCAGGTCGCCCTTCAGCCGGCTTTCTTCCAGCATCCCCAGCTCTTCCAGGATGGGATAGGCGACCGAGGCGATATGCGCGTTGACCCGCTTCAGATCGCGCAGAATGTCCAGGTGGATCGTGCTCGTCTCCAGCGTTTCGGCGCGCCCGATCCGCATGCGGGCCATGTGGCAATCGGCCGACTGCGCCTCGATCCGCCGGCTTTCGACCTTGCGGGCCACCAGCCTTCGCGCCAGCGCCGCATCGCGCGACAGAAAAATCGCCTGGGCCATGCGCAGGTTTTCCTGAGTATGCAGAAAGAAGGCCGAAATCTCTGCCTGTCCCTCGGCGGAAAAGGTCAGCTTCTTGCGAAGCTTCTTGGTCGCGATCTCGGCGATCCCGCCCTCGACGATGTCGCCGACATGCTCAAGGTTGATGGCATAGGAGACGATCTCGGTCGCCCGTCGCGCCTCTGCCTCGTCCAGTTCGCCCCGGCTCAGCCGCGCGACATACAGTTTGACCGACTCGGTCAGGCGGTCGACCTGCTCCTCAAGTCGGGACACTTCGGCAATCGGCGCCTCGTCCGCATCCCGCAACGAAGCGACGGTGCGGCCCAACATCTCGTCGACAAGATCGCCAAGCCGCAGTGTTTCCCGCGCGGCGACGGCCAGCGCCATCTCGGGCATGGGCAGCAAGGCATCGTCCAGATGAGTCTTCGCCTCGGGGCTGTCAACGGGGTCGGGGACCAGCTGCGCCGCCAGATGCGCAACGGGGGAAAGGCAGGGCAGGAAGAGCAGCAGCAAAGCAAGGTTGAAGGCCACATGCGCCCCGACCACGAAACTGGCGGGCGCGGGAAGCAGCTGCCCCAAGCCATCGGATATCGGCCCCGCAAGGATCAACACCAGAAGCGCGCCGAACGCCCGCACCATCAGGTTCGCCAGGGTCAGGCGCTCGGCAGCCGCACCCTCGGCCCGGACGGCAAGCCAAGGCGGAACAGCGCCGCCCAGGTTGGCCCCCGCCACCAGCCACAGCGCCAGTTCCGGACCGACGACACCCGCCCCCGCCAGCAGCATGACCAGCACCACCACCGCCAGGCTGGATGATCCAAGGATGGCCAGACCGGCGGCAAGCAGCAGCGCAAAGACCGGCGCGTCGCCAAGCCCCGACAGGATCGCCGCAACCGTCGGAGAGTCGCGCAACGGTTCGGTCACATGGCCCAGAAGTTGCAGGGCCAACAGCATGAAGCCAAGGCCAAGCACGGCCCGACCCAGGTTCCGGCTGCGGTTCCCCCGCGACAGGTTGTGGGTCAGCACGCCCAGAAAGATCGCCGCGCTGCCGATCCAATGGACGTCCGCCGACAGCACCAGCGTGACGATCGCCGTGCCCAGATTGGCCCCCAGCATCATCGCCTGCCCCATTCGCGGCTGCACGATGCCCCGTCCCGCGAAGGACCCGATGATGACCGCTGTCGCCGTGCTGGATTGCAGGCCCAGCGTCGCGACAAACCCCCAGAAGGCCGCGGCGACACGGTTTCCGGCGCCCCGAGCAAGCCATTGTCGCAGCACCGCGCCATAGGCGCGCAGGACGCCCGTCTTGATCATGCGCAACCCCCACAGCAGCAGCGCCGCGGCACCCAGAAGGTCAATCAGCTGAATGGTCGAATTCACGGGCCGCTCCCTTATCCGGCGGTAGCCTCTGCATCGCAGATTGACAGTTGTTGCACAGCAGTGCAAGTTTGTCGCAAGAAAGTGCAACAGGATTTTGCAGCCCATTGCCTCGGCTTGCTTTTCCGCTGCATGTCCTGAATGAACGTCGTAGGATCCGGCGACAGATCGCACGCAGGCAAGGCGCTCCGCAGGACCGCGATATGAGGTGACCGTGGCGAAAGCAAAGCTCAGACCCAAGAAGTCCTCGGTCAGCGCCAGCAAGGTGGCCGAGGTCGCGGGCGTGTCTCGTTCGGCCGTGTCGCGCACCTTCACTGACGGCGCCAGCGTCTCGCCCGAGACACGGGCCAAGGTGCTGGCTGCGGCCGAAAAGCTGGGCTACCACGTCAACCATCTTGCGCGCGGCCTGATCCACCACCGCTCGGGCATCGTCTGCCTGATCGTGGCCGAGATGCAGACCCCCTTTCAGGCAAGCTTTGTCGAGGCCGCGACCCGCAGCCTGCAGGACAAGGGCAAGGTGGTCATGGTCCTGAACACGGCCGGCAAGCCTGCGAATGTCGAGGCCGCCCTGCGCCAGACGCTGAATTATCGCGCCGAAGCGACCGTTGTCGTTTCGGGCGCGCCGCCGCGATCCCTTGTCGAAACCTGTATCGAGAATGGCCAGCGCGTCATCCTGATCAACCGCAACGATGCGATCGAAGGCCCGCAATTCGTCATGATCGAGAACGAGGCCGCGGCGACCGAGGCCTGTTTCATCCTGCGCCGCGCCGGTTGCACTCGGCTGGCGGTGGTCAGCTCGACCGCTGGCACGCCCAGCATCGTCGCGCGAGAGACCGCCTTCGTCGACGCGGCGCAGGCCGCGGGAATCGAGGTTCTGGTAAACCGCGCCGGGCCGACCGGCTATGCCTCGGGGGCGGAAAGCGCGCGCCAGCTGCTTGCAGGCGCGAACCGGCCGGACGGGGTCTTCTGCGTGACCGACCTGCTGGCACTTGGCTTTCTTGACGCCGCCCGGATCGAATTCCGCCTGCGCATCCCCGAGGATCTGTGCGTCATGGGCTTTGACGACATCGCTGCGGCAGGCTGGCTTGGCTATGACCTGACCACCTTCCGCCAACCCATCGCCGAGATCGCGGACCACATCGCCGGGATGCTTGAAGACGAAGACGGCGGCCCTGCGCAAATGCATTTCCCGGCGCGCGTCGTCTGGCGCAGAACCGTGCGCCCCTGACCTTCAATTCCCGCTGATCGAAAGATCGCGCAAATCCAGCGTGAAATCTCCATTCGGAAGCCGACCCAGATAACCGCGCATGATCCGCAGAAAGGCGACCAGTCGCGATGAAAGGCCGTCATCTGCAAACTCGGGCAGATTGGCGCAAAGATGGCGATAGAACTCCAACCGGTCCGGCGCGACATAGGCCATGCCCAGCGTGCCGCCCTTGCGCAGGCGATACCAGTCCTCGACCAGATGGCGCAGGCTGAAATCCGGCACCTGCCCCAATGAAAGCCCCAGCAGCGTCACGAGGTCGGGGATGCGGCGGTTCGACACGAACTCTGCCATGTCCACCTGCCATTCACGCGGCAGATAGCGGCCGTGGACCAGTTCAACCAGATGGCGGTCAAGAAAGCTGCCGTGATCGGGTGCGCAGGATGCGGGCGGTGCCGGATGGCCGGCCAGCCCCGCCTCGGCCAGATAGGCGGCAAAAGCCAGGTCATGACCCGGCACCTTGACCAAAGGCAAACTGCGGATCCTGACCTGCGCGCCGTCAAGATCTGCAATCTTCATCGCCGGGCAGAACCCGACCGGACTGGGCACGGAGATGTTGAAGAACCCCTGCCCCTGCCCGATATGACGCGCGGTGTCGTTGACATGCAGGTGTCCCGAGAAATGCAGCGGCACGCCGGTCGAGGCGAAGCTGATGGCAACTTCGGGCGGTGGCACACGGCGGGCCAGTCCGGTCGGGCCAAAGGCCTGCATCTCGTCCTCTCCGGTGCCGGCCAAAACGTCCAGCACCGGGTAATGCGAAAACGCGACCAATTGCTTGCCGAGCCGTGCCGCCCGCGCGGCGACATCGCGCATCCAGGGCAGCAGATGCGCGCGATGGCGCAGGACAGCGGGCCAGCCCGCTCCGGTCGGATCGCGGAAACTGGCCGCGTCGGCCATGTCGGTCACCCCATTCCGCGGCGCGCAGACATTGCTGTCGATCGACAGGACCCAAAGCCCCTCGGCCGGCTCAATCAGGTAAGAGGCGTCGATCATCCGCACAGTCACGCGGCCATCAGGGCTGGAGACAGGATATTCCCGCGCCTGCCAGGAAGGATCGGTGCCAAATGGACATTCCCAGTGCAGGTCCGCGGGTTCGGGGCGATAGCCCAAGCCCTGCATAAGAGCCAGCGCGTCATGGGTGCCCAGCGTCGCGGCCTCGGGGCAATCGGCGCTACGCAACAGCACGGGCGCTCCGTCCACCGCCAAAAAGGTCTTCTCCTGCGGGCGTCCACGGATTGCGAATAGATCGTGGTTCCCGGGGGTCGCCAGTACGCGAAGCCCGTGGCGCTGCCTGAATTCCCCGATCAGCGACAGCGCCGCCGCGATGTTCGGCGCCTGCCCGTCATCGGTCAGGTCGCCCACCAGCAAGACAAGCCCTGCCCCCTCGGCCACCGCGCGTTCCAGCGCGGCGCGAAAGGCGGGCAGGCTTTCGTTGAAGACACGGGTCGAGGCTGCGGTGTCGCCAAAGCTGCGAATGGCGCCGCCAAGCCTTGTTCCGGATGGGGCCCAGCCACAATCGTGCACATGCGGGTCGGCAATGACCGCGACACGGATCACGCCGGGATCTCTTCCTTGGCGCGCGCGGCCTCGACCAGTCCTACCCAGTGGGCGGTGCGTTCGGCCGCCGCAATCAGCATCGGCTTCGGCGTCTCGTGCCACTCGTCAGGATGCAGATCCCGCCTGACGCGGACATGGTCGATCGCGGCGGCAAGGGTCGGAAACTCGGTCGGCAGATGCAGGTGCAGGAACAGCGCCGCCAGGACGACCGAGCGCGAGCGCCCCGCCCGGCAGTTCACCAGAACGTTGCCGCGTTCGCGCAACGGGTAGCTGGCCTTTTCCGGCATCACCTGCTCCAGCGCACCGCGCAACTGGTAATAGCCCGCCAGCATCATCGTATCGGGATTGCCCGGCCCGTCCACGATCCCCAGCTTGTAATAGCGGATCAGCGCCGGGCCGTATCCGACGCGGCTGTCATGCGACACCTCGTCGGGGGTCGCGACATAGTTGAAGTCCAGGTTGACCGCGCAATTCAGCACAGTGCTGATGCCGTTCGCGCGCAGCAGTGGCACGTCCGAGGCCCCTTCGCGCCCGCCAACATAAAGATCGACACCATAGCCCGGCAGGTTCTCATAAACCGGGCTGATCGGCGGGCGGTCATAGCGTGCAGTGGGTTTCATGCGGTCCTCAGCAGTTTGTCATCGCCTTGCGCCAGCAGATCGGGCCCTGCCAGCAGGGGAATGCCCGTCGCATGGGACAGGATGCCGCCGACATGGGGATTGGCGGCAAGCACCGGAGCCCCTTGCGTCAGCCCACCCAAGGACAGGAACGGGCCGGTGACGCCGCCCGCTTCGCGCACAAGCAGCAGTCCGGCAAGGCAATCCCATGAATTCATGTGCAATTCGGCATAGCCCTCGCTGCGGCCATCGGCGACATAGGCCAGCCCCAGCGCTCCGCAGGCCGCACGGCGCACATTGCTGCCCGCATCGAAAAGCGCCGACACCGCCGCAATATAGTCCGAGGTCGGTCGTCTGTTCGACCAGCCCATCTCGAAGGATGTGCCCGTGATGTCGGCCGTCGCGGAGACGCGGATCGGCTTGCCGTTCATCTGCGCCCCGCCCCCAAGGCGCGCGAAATAGACCTCGCCCAGCACCGGGTTCGCGATCGCCCCCAATTGCACCTGGTCATTTGCGACGAAGGCGATCGAGATACAGAAATGCGGGATGACGCGGGCGAAATTCGCTGTCCCGTCGATCGGGTCCACGACCCAGGCCTGACTGCCGGGCTTGCCGCCGGTTTCCTCGCCCAGAAAGCCATCCTCGGGAAAGGCTTCGGTGATCCGACCGCGGATATGCGCCTCGACCCGACCATCGGTCTCGGTCAGGTAGTCCTGCGGCCCCTTCATCCCGATGGGCCGCCCGGATTGCTGCGAGAACCCCTCTTGCGCCAGCGCCCCCGCGGTTCGGACAAGGTCCATCAGGAACGCCTCGCGGCGGTCGATCGCTTCGGTGTCAAGTGTCATGCGTACATCCTTCGCTGACATCGTCATGTCCAGTTTTGCACAGCAGTGCAATCAAAATCGGAATGCTGGCGCGGCGCGGGTCCGGACCCTCAGGCTTGCCGCGCCACGGCCTCATCTTCCCGCTGCCGCGAGATCTCCCGCGCGATTCCCTGCAGCGTCGGATAATCCGCCCCGCCCCGCAGCGCGAGATACCCGGGATGGTGATGGGCGGGTGCGCCAGCCGGGCATTTGCCCAGGGCATAGGGCAGGTATCGCCCGCCCGCCTGCTCGACAATCAGCATTCCGGCGGTGACGTCCCAGGGATTTGCGCCGAACCCCATGGCGGCATCGACCCAGCCCGCCGCGACATGGGCCAATGACAGCGCCGCACTGCCGGGCCTGCGCAATGTCGCCACGGTCTCGACCATGCGGCCAAAGCGTTGCAGGGACAGATCCTTTCCATCCAGCCTGAAATCCCGCGTCACAGGATAGCCGCAGACCAGCGTCGCGTTTTCTTCAGCGGCAGCCCCGGCAGAGCGCAGCGGCTTGCCATTCAGCCACGCCCCTTCGGCCGAGGCGCAGAACAGGTTGTCGGCCACCGGGTCAAAGATCGCCCCGGCCACCACCTTGCCGCCAACCACCGCACCAACCGAGACGCACCAGAACGCGATGCCGCTGGCGAAGTTCGAGGTACCGTCGATCGGATCAACGAACCACCCGACCCTGCCCGTCCCGGTCGAGCCGCCTTCTTCACCGATGAACGTGGAATCGGGCACCTCGCGAAAGATCAGATCGCGGATCATCGCCTCGGCGCGGCGGTCATGCTCCGTCACCAGGTCGTGGCGGTCGCGTTTGAAATCGACACGCATGTCGCCGCGAAAGGCGGCCAGAAGGTCCGGCCCCGGCAGGCGCGCGGCGGCAATGGCGGTGCGAAGTATCTGGTCGGTCATCTTGCATCCTGTCGAGAGTAAGGCGGGCCGCTTGCGCGCCCCGCCGCTGCGCATAAGGGGTCAGCGCGTGTAATGGACGCGCCAGAAATCCTGCCAGTCCTGCCGCCGGTCCCAATCGTCCAGTCCCGAACTGGCGTCATAGGCGAAAAGCGCCTCGGCATGATCTGCCAGGCCGGAAGGCTCGTCCTCGGGCAGCTTGATCGCAGTGCTGGTCGGCATCTTGCCGTCCCGCATCTGCGGCATGATGCCTTCTTCGGTCAGGATATAATGGATGAACAACCGGGCCGCGTTCGGGCTGTCTGTGCCCGACGCGATCAGGCCCAGCTTGGTATAGGTCCAGCCCGGCCAGGGATCCATGCCCGCGCAAAGCCCAAGCTGATAGCCCTTGTCCGCGTTGTCGCGGAACTTGGCGGAACTCAGCAGGCCCATGAAAGGCGCCTCCTGCCCCGCGGCACCCACCGCTTCCGAGATCCGGTCATCGCCATCGGCCATCAGCGGCGCGTTCGCCCCCATTGCCGCCAGCCACGCCGCCGCGGCCGAGGGTTGGTCGCTTTCCAGCGGCTTGCCATATTGCGCCTGATAGGCGGCGCGCAGCGGCTCGTCTCCATAGGTCGCCATCTGGTTGAACCAGTCCGTATAGGTCCCCTTGGTCAGCGGATCGATCAGGGCAACCTTGCCCTTCCATTCCGACTCGGTCAGTTGCCAGATGTTGGTGACAGGGCATTCCGGGTATTTCCCGGTATTATACGCCCAGACATTGGCATTGGTCGAAATCGCAAGAGGATTGCGATAGCGCGCGGGGATAGTCTCCTCAAGATCGGGCGGCACCCAGCTTTCCAGCACCCCGGTCGGCAGAAGCTGCGCGATGGCGGCGGGCGTATCGGTCAGAAGCGCGACATCGCCCTGCACATTTCCAGCCTGCGCCTCGCGGATCAGCATCTCAAGCTGGCTGTTGGCGCTGACCTTCTGCCCGGTGGCCTGCACCCCGTATTTCGCGGTGAAGGCCTCGGCCATGTCGACGATCTTGCCGGTGCTGTCATAGATGGTGATCGGCGGTTCGGCCTTGGCCGCCTTGATCATCGCATCAAGGTTGAACTCCTGCCCCAGCACGGGCGTCGCCAGCAGGGCCGCGACAATCGAAATCCGAATTATCGTCATATTCCACCCCCCTTACCGTTTATAGTTCAGGCGCCACAGGTCTTGCCAATCCTGCCGCGTGTCCCAATCCTCGACCCCGGTCGAGGGGTCATAGGGCAGCACCTTGTCCAAATGCGCGCCCACACCGGACGGCTCATCGGCGGGCAGTCCCACGGTCTTGTTCGAGGAAAGCTTGCCATCCTCAGCCTGCGGGGCGATCCCCTCGGCCGTCATGGCGTAATGGACGAACAGCTTCGCAGCATTCGGGCTGTCGGTGCCCTTGACGATCAGCCCCACCGTCGCATTGGAAAAGCCGATGATCGGGTCCACGCCGTCGCACAGGCCCAGCGTAAAGCCCGCCCCGTCATTGTCGCGGAACTTCGCAGCCGAGACGAGGCCGACGAACGGCTGGGTCTGCCCCGGCGCAGCGACGGCTTCGGCCGCGGCGCTGTCGGAATCGGTCAGCAGCGGCCCGTTCGCGGCCAGCGCGGCAACAAAGGCTTCGGTCGCGCTGGCGGCTGCGGCGTCCAGCTTTTTACCGTATTTCGCCTCATAAGCGGCGGCGATCCGGTCGTCGGCATGGCTGCGCATCTGGTTGAACCAATCCGTATAGGACGGCTTCCCCAGCGGATCCTGCATCGAGACCTTGCCCTTCCACTCCGGTTCGGTCAGTTGCCAGATGTTGGTGATCGGGCATTTGTCGAACAGCTTGGTATTATAGGTCAGGACGTTCGGGCTGGACACGATCAGCAGCGGGTTCTGCGCCTCGGGCGAAATGTCGGCGGCCAGATCGGGCGGCAGCCAGCTTTCCGCGAAATCGCCCGGCAAAAGCTGCCCCATCGCAGCGGGCACGTCCGAGATGAAGGACACGTCCGTCTGGACATTGCCCGACTGCACCTCCCGGATGATGGTTTCCAGTTGTGCGGTCGCCTTGGTCTTGGTTCCCGTGGCTTGCAACCCGTATTTCGCCGCAAAAGCGTCGGCCATCTCGGTGATCTTGCCTGTGCTGTCATAGACGGTCAGCGGCGGTTCGGCCTTGGCCGCCTCGATCAAGGCGTTCAGATCGAAATCGGCCGCCCTGCCGGACCCGACGCCCAGACCCGCTGTCAGGGCCAGAGCGGAAATCAGGAATGTCTTCACCTCTTGTCCTCCCTCTTTATCGTCGGCGGAACCCCTGCCCTCCCCGGCCGGGGGCCGCCGCGTTCAACGCTTCAACTCGGTCATCCAGAGATCCTGCCAGTCTTGCCGCCGGTCCAGGTCCGAGGCCGAACTGGCCGTGTCCCAGATCATCAGCTCGTCCAGGTGCCCGCCAACGCCCGAAGCCTCTGCCGCAGGCAGGCCGATGCGCGGATCGGCGGGAACCTTGCCATCCACGCTTTGGGCCGCAATGCCTTCATCGGTCAGCAGGTAATGCACGAAAAGCCGGGCAGTGTTCGGCGCGGGGGTGTTCTTGGCGATGACGCCAAGGCCGGGATAAAGCCAGCCGCTGAATGGCTGCATTCCCGCGCAGATCGCAAGCTTGTACCCCTTGTCCTTGTTGTCCCGGAATTTCGCGGTCGAGAGTATGCCGAAGAAGGGTTTCTCCTGCCCCGGCGCGCCAATCGCATCCGCCACGCCCGAACTGTCCGAAACCAGCGGGCCGTTGGCGGCGAAGGCCGTGACCCAGGCCTTGGCCGCACTTTCGCCCTGGAACGGCTTGCCGAAATGCGCCTGATAGGCCGCGGCCATCTCGGCTTCGTGGTGTTTGGCCAACTGGTTGAACCAATCGGCATAGAAGGGCTTTTCCAACGGATCCATGATGGCGACCCGCCGGCTCCATTCCGGCTCGGTCAGTTCCCATACGTTCTGGACCGGGCAGGTCTCGCCCGCTTCGGCGTTATAGGCCCAGACATGCGGATCACTGACCACGACCAGCGGATCGCGCGCCGCGTCCGTCAGGTTCGGGGCAATATCCGGCGGCACCCAGCTTTCGACCACCCCGCGCGACATCAGGTCCGAGGCGATCACCGCCACATCCGATGCAAGCGAAACCGACCCAGTCACCGCACCCGCCTGATGTTCGCGGATCAGCAGGTCCACCTGACCGGCCTCGTTCACCTTCTTGCCGGTGACGTTCAGCCCGTATTTCGCGTTGAATGCCGCAACGGTGTCGACGATCTTGCCGGTCACGGCATAGACCGTGGTCGGCGGCTCTGACCTTGCCGCGGTGACCAAGGCCTGCAGATCAAAATCCTGCGCTTGGGCCGCACCCGCTGCCAATGCGATCATCAGCGCAAGCGCGCCCTGCTGTCTCATCCCGGCTTTCCTTGATCTCATCATGCCTTGCGCACCACCTGGACCCCGCCTTCGGCACGGGACAGCGCTTCATCCGCAGCTCCCATCCGCTGCCCATCCTTGTCGAACACGTGCAGCGCCGTCGGCCGGGCATAAAGCCAGACCGTTTCGCCCCCGGTCAGCGTGGGGCAGGCGGTAGTCGTCAGGAAAATCACGCGACCCTCGACCTTCAGCTCGATGATCCAGCTGCCGCCCGTGGGCAGAATGCCCGTCACTTCGGCCATATGGGCGAAGCTGCCTTGGGGCACGGCACCTTCCGACGAGGCAAGCATCAGCGCCTCGGGGCGCAGGCCGACCGATCCGACCTGCCCGGCATCACCCAGACGCGGGCGCAGCCAATCCTGCGCGGCGCGGTCCAGCGCGTGGCCGCCGCCCATCTCGATGATGTTGATGGGCGGGCTGCCGACGAATTCCGCGACAAAGCGGTTTGCCGGGCGGTCATAGATATCATGGGGCCTGCCAAGTTGCTGCAAGGTGCCCTCATTCATTACCCCGATCGAGGTCGCCAGCGTCATCGCCTCCCACTGGTCATGGGTCACGAAGACGATGGTGGTGTGAAATTCCGCATGGATCCGCTTCAGCTCGGCCCGCATTTCAAGGCGCAGCCGCGCATCCAGGTTGGACAGCGGCTCGTCCAGCAGCAGGACTTGCGGGTTCACCGCCAACATCCGCGCCAGTGCCACGCGCTGCTGCTGGCCACCCGACAATTGGCTGGGATAGCGGTCGCGGTATTTCTCGATATCCAGCGCCTTCATGACCTTGGCCACGCGCTCTTCACGCTCGGCCCGCGGCACCTTCCGCAGGCGCAGGCCGAAATCCGTGTTCCGCTCGATCGTCAGGTGCGGCCATAATGCATAGGACTGAAACACCAGCCCCATGCCACGCTTTTCAGGGCCGACGAACTTGCCCTGCGCAGGGCTGTCGATCACCTGCTCGCCGATGCGGATGTCGCCGCCGGTCAGGTGCTCCAAGCCTGCAATCATGCGCAAGGTCGTTGTCTTGCCGCAGCCCGATGGACCAAGCAGGCACATGAATTCGCCGTCGCCGATATGCAGGTTCAGGTCGCTGACCGCCTTCGGTCCGCTGCCGCCATAGGATTTCTGCACATTGCTGAGAATGATGTCGGGCATCAGTTTCCAAGTCCTTCGGCAAGATTGGTGCGGGTCAGCTTCTGCGCCAGCAGTGTTCCGCCATAGGCGAGCCCCGCGATGATCAGCACGACCGCATTCGCCGCCTGGGTATAGTTGTAATCGACCAGCCGCAGCGAGAAGGTGGTCAGCACGTCAGTCGCGGGCACCGCAAGGATGACGAACAACGAAAGCCCCTTGATCCCCGAGATGAAGGGCAGCAGCACCCCCGTGACCAAAGACCCCTTCTGGATCGGGATCACGACCCAGATCATGCGCCGGAACCAGCCCGCGCCCACAACCTGGGCCGCCTCCTCGGGGTCCTTGCCCAGTTGCATCATCGCCGAGATCCCGGCGCGCGACGCATAGGGCATCTGGTCGGCCATCAGCGCGAGGATCAGGATGATCGAGGTGCCGTAAAGCGCCGGAACCGGGCCGCGTGCCACCGCGAACAGCGACAGATAGGCCGCAGCAAACGCGATCCCCGGCACCAGATAAGGCATGAACGTCACCTGTCGCAGAAAGATCGCAAGCGGGCGGAAGGTGGTGCGGACCACGACATAGCCCGTCAGGATCCCCAGCACACCCGAGCAGACCGAGGCAGTGCCAACGATCCAGATCGTGTTCCATGCCGCCTGCCACAGGTCGGGGCTGAAGAGGATACCTGTGCGCATGGCGACAGTCGGCAGATCCTGCCCGATCCAGAAATCCAGCGTGAAGTTCGACCAGGCGAAGTTGCCGGGTTGGCGCATGACCGTGGACAGCGCCAGCGTCAGCAGCGGCAGGCAGACCGAGACCATGAAGATCGCCCCTGCAAAGCCCGTGGCAGGCAGGCGCCACCCCCGAAGTTGCGAGACACGGTTCATCGAACCCTTCGAGCCGACGGTGACGAAGCGCCGCGCCTCTCGCGCAAGATAGGCGTCGACCAGGATCGCGATCATCCCGATCAGCATGATCGCCCCCGCCAGAACCCCGGCGACCCCGGTCTGACGCGACCCGATCGAGCGATAGAGCGACGTCGCCAGCACGTCGAACTTGACCGGCAGGCCAAGGACATAGGGCACACCGAACTCGCCAAGGCATTTCGCAAAGATCAGGACGATGGCCGACATCAGCGCGGGCCGCATCAGCGGCAGGATCACCTGCCAGGCCACGGTTCGCCCCGACGCGCCCAGGATCCGCGCCGAATCCTCAAGCTGGCTGTCGAAGCGCTTCAGGGCCGAGCCGAACAGCAGGATCACGAAAGGCGTGTAATGCAGTGCCAGGATGATCGTGATCGGAACCTGTCCATAGGCCAGCCAGTCCGGCGGCGAAAGGCCCATGCTTTCCAGCCAGCCCGGCTGGCCGCCGATGGTGCGGTTCTTGAACAGCGTGGTCCAGGCCAGCGCAAAGGTCCAGGCGGGCAGCATATAGGGAACGATCAACGCAGTCGCGAACCAGCGCCGCCCCAGCAGGTCGGTGCGCGCAATCAGCCAGGCCAGGATGCCCCCGACCGTCACGGAAACAAGGATCGCCCCGAAGCCGACCTTCAGCGTATTCATCAGCGGTCGCCAGAACAGGTCATGCGCCACCGGCGATGCAAACGCGCGATGAAGGTAGTACAGCGTAAAGCTGCCCATCTCGCCCTTGACCCGGCGTTCATCGCCAAACTGTACGGTGGCCGCGTCCGACAGGATCGACAGGATCGGCACGACGATCAGATACAGAAACAGCGCCGCCATCAGGATACCGATCAATGTGGTCGGATCCCGCAGCGCGAGCTTCAGCCGATAGCGGAGCTGGCGGCCGCTACGTGACGCGGCGACTTCGGAATCAGCCGGATACATGCGCGTGTCCCGGCGTTGTCCTGACATGGACAACTGCGCTCGCAATTCCCTGCAAGTCGATCCCCCCTTAATCAATCCTCCAGGCCGTCCCCACGGCCCGCGCCCCGACATGCAGTGATGTCCGCGGCGCTCCTTGCATTCAGGATTGCGGCGGGATCGCGCGCTGTCAACAAATTATTGCACTCGTGTGCATCAATTCGCTCAAATCGCAAGGAACCATAAAGCAGCCATCGCCCGGTGGTGGCGAATGATCATTGCCGGCAGGCAGGCCACATAAGGATTTTCAAATGCGGGTTTCGGGATTACTCAGCGGGAATCGCATGGATTCGCTTTGATCCGGGTCACGGATGCGTTCAAGAAAGACTGTCTTCGCAAGCGGATGATGCGGCCGCCGCGACTGCACAGGATTGCATAAATTCTTTGAACGAGCAGATCACTGGGCCCCTTTGCGGGGCGAACGCCTCGGCCGTCATTGGCGCGGGCGACCCATCGCCGTGAGGAAGGACAGTGTGCAGCGGAATCGCTTCAAGCCAAACGCAAAGGAGCGCCATTGCAGCGCTCCTCGCAAGTCTTGCATGTCACTTGTCAGAACGAGATCGAGCCTTTCGCGCCGCTCTCAAGCTGATAGGCGATTTGCGTCTGGCCAGGGGTGAATACCTCCTGGCGATAGTTGGCGTTGCTGTAGATCGCGGTTCCCCGATCGCCATTGTCGCAGGTGACGGGAAGCTCCAGGCTTGGCTGTTTGGACGCGGCATAGGCCTTCTGGTCGAAAAGGGCCGTACAGGTAAAGCCCTTGCGCGAAGTCATGGTGATCTGGTGGCCACCATCCCCAGGTGCGACAACCATACGCGCCGTCATCGGCGTTCCGTCCTCGTTGGTGGCAGTGCTGGTATCGCTGCAGGCTCCCGCAAGCAGGGCCAGTGCAACGACTCCAATAATCCGCTTCATTCCGACCTCCTGATTAACCCCCCTATTTCGTTGCAGATTTCAGGGATTCGGGCAAGCTTTCCGAACGAGCGTCACATACCGTCCAATTTGCGTCGGACAGATTTGCCACTTGCCCGATTGCCATAATCAAGACTGACGACACGCAACAACGCGCCAAAGCCAAAAATGAATATAACCGATTGAATTTATTGGCGGACCCGGAAGGGCTCGAACCCTCAACCTTGGACTTAGAAGGTCCCTGCTCTATCCAGTTGAGCTACGGGTCCGCACGGGGCGCTTCATGGCAAAGCCCGGCGCCTTAATCAACAGTTCATTCGCCCGATGACAGGGTCAGGGTCATGTAGACGCTGTTCGGGTCCAGCCGATAGTCGCCGAAGGGTCCGCATTCCACAAAACCGGCACGCTCATAAAGCTTGCGCGCGGGCAGGAAACTGGCCTGCGTCCCGGTCTCAAGGCTAAGCCGCGTCAATCCGGCGGATCTCGCATGGCCGATCAACTCGTCCAGCAAAAGCCGGGCCAGGCCGCGACCACGCACCTCATCCAGAACATGCATGGACTTGATTTCGCCATGATCCACGTTCATCCGCTTGACCGCGCCCATGCCGATGGCGCGGTCCGCTTCGCGCAGGACGAAGAAGTCGATTTCCGGATGCACCAGCGCCTCGCGCGGCATCATGTGGATTGATTCCGGCGGCGTGTCGGCATGCATGTCGCGCGTATGGCGCTGGAACAGCAGCTCCAGATCCTCGGTCAGCGGGCTTTCCCGCCGAAGACACATGGTCTGGTCGCGATCGCTTGTCTGACTCATCCTGACGGACTCCCATTGTTGAATCGGGCTTATCAAAGCCGGATCGCGGGCAGAAGGGGCCAGTTGCAGCACCACCCAAAGATATCGAAAAAATAAGGACATCCGCGGCCCACCCCGGCAACCGGACGAAAGAACTTCCGCGCCCCGCGCTTGGCCAAGGAACAGCGATCCGCCAAGACGCGCAGACCGGAACTTCCTTCGCCCCCCGCCACCGGTTGGGCACGGCGCACCGCTTGCCGCATCGAAAGGTCAAAGCTACCTCTGGGCGGAATTTCGGAGGTGCCATGTCGATCGTCATAGAAAACATGACCAAAAGCTTCGGCGGAACATCCGTTCTGCGCGGGATCGACCTGACAGTCGACTCGGGCGAGCTTGTCGCCCTGCTGGGACCTTCCGGATCGGGCAAGACCACGCTTCTGAAAATCATCGCCGGGCTGGAATGGCCCAATGCAGGCGGGCTGGTGGTCAATGGCAGCGATTGGCTGGGCCTTGCCGCGCAGGACCGCCGCATCGGGTTTGTCTTCCAGCATTACGCGCTGTTTCCCCATATGAGCGTGCGCGACAATATCGCGTTCGGCCTGACCGTCCGCCCGCGGGTGGAACGCCCGGGCAAGGCGGTCATTGCGGCAAGGGTCGACGAGCTGCTGCAATTCCTGCAGATCGCGCATCTTGCCGACCGATTTCCGGGCCAGCTATCCGGCGGTCAAAGGCAGCGGGTCGCCTTGGGTCGGGCGCTGGCGATCGAACCCACGGTGCTGCTTCTGGATGAGCCCTTCGGCGCGCTTGACGCGGCCGTGCGCCGCGATCTGCGCGCGTGGCTGCGGCGCGTTCATGAAGAAACGGGATCGACCACGATCTTCGTCACCCATGACCAGGAAGAGGCATTCGAACTGGCCGACCGGGTCGTCGTGATGGGCGATGGGCGGATCGAACAGATCGGCGACGCCGACCAGATCCACGATCATCCCGCCACGCCTTTCGTCGCCCGCTTCATGGGTGCGACGATCGAATTGCCCGTGCAGATGCATTCCGGCCGGGCCGAGGCATCGGGGCTGGATACCAGCCGCCTGCCCCGCCGCGCTCTGCCCGACGGCCCGGCAACGCTGTTCTTGCGTCCGACCGAAATCGTCCCGGTGGCCGATCCCGGCGGGCGCTGGCAGGTGGTCCGCTGCGCCAGCAATGGCGCAGTCCTGCGTATCGAGTTGAGCGACGATGCCGCGACCGTTCACGTCGACCTGCCCCGCCGCGCGCCCGAGGCGCAGGGGCTGGCGGTCGGAACCCGCGCCAACCTGCGCCCCGAGGCGGGCGCGATCTTTTCCGACCGGCGCGCGCCGGTCCCGGTGCAAAGCCGGCAACAAGAATTCCCCCGCAAGGAGAAGTCCCTATGATCCCGAAACTTCGCTTCGCCGCGCTGGCCCTGCTTCTGGGCACAACCCCCGCCCTCGCGCAGGACAAGATCCTGAACGTCAGCTATGACGTCGCGCGCGAGCTGTTCGAGGCGCTGAACCCCGAATTCCAGGCGCATTGGAAGGAAAAAAGCGGCCGCGAGGTCACCATCGACCAGAGCCACGCCGGTTCCTCGAAACAGGCCCGCGCCATTCTTGAGGGGCTTCCGGCCGACGTGGTGACCTTCAACCAGGAAACCGACATCGATGCGCTGGCCAAGGGTGGCATGGTCGCTGAAAACTGGCGCGACGCATTCCCGAACGGTGCCTCGCCCTATTACTCGCTGCCGTCCTTCCTGGTGCGCAAGGGCAACCCCAAGGGGATCAAGGATTGGTCGGACCTGGCGCGCGAGGACGTGAAGCCGGTGTTCCCGAACCCCAAGACCAGCGGCAACGGTCGTTACACCTATCTTGCGGCCTATGCCTATGCGCTGGCGCAGGATGGCGGCGACGATGCGAAGGCACAGGAATTCGTCGGCAAGATCTTCGCCAACGTCCCGGTCTTCGACACCGGCGGGCGCGCCGCGACCCAGACCTTTGCCGAGCGCGAGATCGGCGACGTTCTGGTCACCTTCGAGGCCGAGACCAAAGGCATCGCCAAGCAATATGCCGATCAGGGTTATGAGGTCGTCACTCCCTCGCTCAGCCTGTTCGCCGCCTTCCCGATCGCGCTTGTCACCGAGAATGCGGAAAAGAACGGCTCGCTTGAGGTCTCGACCGAATATCTGAACTGGCTCTACACTCCCGAAGCGCAGGAGACCCTGGCCGAGAACAGCTATCGCGTCACCGACAAGGACGTGTTTGCCAAGCACGCCGGCGAATTCGACGACGTGAAGCTGGTGACGGTGGACGAGGTTTTCGGCGGCTGGGACAAGGTCCAGTCCGAGCATCTGGCCGATGGCGGCATCCTCGACAAGGTCTTCGTCAACAGATGAGCCAGCGCGCACCCATCCGTGCGAAACGTGTCCTGCCGGGGTTCTCGCTGAGCCTCGGCACGACGCTGCTTTATGTCGCGCTTGTCATCATGCTGCCGGTGGTCGCATTGGTCCTGAAGGGGGCCGAGATCGGACCCGCGCAGTTCTGGTCCATCGTCACCGCCCCGCGCACGCTGGCCGCGCTGCGCGTCACCGTGACCGCCGCGGCGGTGGCGACGCTGTTCAATGCGCTTTACGGGCTGCTGATGGCATGGGTGCTGACGCGCTATGACTTCCCCGGCAAACGTATCCTTGACGCGCTGATGGACGTGCCCTTTGCCCTTCCCACCGCCGTCGCGGGCATCTCTCTGACCGCGCTTTATTCCGCCAATGGCTGGTTCGGGGGCACCCTGCATTCGGCCGGGATCGAGGTCGTCTATACGCTGGGCGGTGTGATGCTGGCGATGGCTTTCACCTCGACGCCTTTTGTCGTCCGCGCGATCCAACCGGTGCTGGAGGATCTTGACCCGGCACTGGAACAAGCCGCGATGACGCTGGGGGCAAGACCCTTCGCGATCTTCCGCCGGGTGATCCTGCCCGCGATCCTGCCCGCCTGGCTGGCCGGATCGACGGTCGCCTTCGCCCGGTCCTTGGGCGAATTCGGCGCGGTGGTCTTTATCGCAGGAAACCTGCCCTTCAAGACCGAGATCGCGGCCTTGCTGGCCTTCATCCGGCTTGAGGAATACGACTATCAGGGTGCGGCCGCGATCGCACTTGTGCTGCTGGCATTGGCCCTGCTGCTGCTTGTCGTGTCGAACCTGCTGCAATTCCGCGCGGCCCGCCATCTGGAGGTCGGGTCATGACCACCCGGACGCTGACCATGCCCGCAAGCCAAAGCCGCACCGCACCGCGCCTGCTGATCGCGCTGGCCTTCGTCTTGACCGCGATCTTCGTGGTGGCGCCGCTGGCCTTTATCTTCTGGCGCGCCTTTGCCGAGGGCTGGGCAACCTATATCGCGAATATCCGCGATCCGTTGACGCTTCATGCCATCGGGCTGACCGCGCTGGTCGCGGTGATCGTGGTTCCGGTCAATATAGCCTTCGGCATGGCCGCCGCCTGGCTGATCGCCCGCTTCCGGTTTCCGGGGCGGCGGCTGCTGCTGACATTGATCGAGATCCCGTTCTCGATCTCTCCGATCATCGCGGGGATCTGCTACCTGCTGCTTTACGGGCGGCAGGGACTGCTTGGCCCCTGGCTGGCCGCACATAATCTGAAGGTCATGTTCGCCCTGCCCGGCATCCTGCTGGTCACCATGTTCGTCACCGCCCCTTTCGTTGCGCGCGAGGTTCTGCCGCTGATGCAGGCGCAGGGGTCCGAACAGGAACAGGCGGCCGTCACCTTGGGCGCTCGCGGCTGGCAGGTGTTTTCCCGCGTCACCCTGCCCAATATCCGCTGGGCGCTGCTTTACGGCGCAGTTCTGTGCACGGCGCGAGCGGTGGGCGAATTCGGCGGAGTCTCGGTGGTGTCGGGCTCCATCCGGGGCCAGACCAATACCCTGCCGCTGCAGATCGAGCTTATGTTCAACGACCTGAACACGACCGGAGCCTTTGCCGCAGCGTCGACGCTGACGGTCATCGCGCTGGTCGTCCTTGTCACCAAAGCTGCGCTGGAAAGCCGCAGGTGAAGCACCGCAAGTTGCAGTATTGTCAGTGGACTTGATCCCGGACCCCGCCTAGGCTGATGCCATGGACGCCGCATTGAAAGACAAACCCAGCAGCTGCCCCGAATTGCCGAAGCCCCGCAGCTTCTGGCAACGGATCGCAGATCGCCTTGCGGCGATCGTCGGGGCGCGCCGTCCGGCATCTCCCCCGGAAAGGTCGGTGGCATTCACCATCGCCGTGATCGCGCTTGGCGCAAAGCTGGCCAAGGCAGACGGCGCCGTCGCCCGGTCCGAGGTCGCGGCATTCCGCCGTGTTTTCATCATCCCTCGGGCCGAGGAAAAGAATGCAGCCCGCGTCTTTGATCTGGCACGGCAGGACGTCGCCGGCTTCGATTCCTGGGCGCGGCGTATTGCCGCAATGTTTGGCCCGGGTGATCCTGTGCTTGCCGACGTGATCGAGGGGCTGTTCATCATCGCGGTCGCCGATGGCGACCTGCATGAAGCCGAAATCATCTTCATCGACGAGGTCGCGCGGATCTTCGGCCTCGCGCCCGCGCAAGTCGCCGCCATCCGCGTGCGCTATGACCGTCGCCGGGGCTGCCCCTCGTGCGAGGTACTGGGCATCGCCCCCGACACCCCATTGCCCGAGGCGCGCAAGCGCTGGCGGGATCTTGTGCGTGAATCCCATCCCGACCGCGCCATCGCCCGCGGCCTGCCGCCCGAGGCGATCCGCCTGGCCGAGGCAAGGACGCGCGCCCTGAACGAGGCTTGGGACGCCTTCCGCAACATGCAGGAATTGCGTCCGGCCTGACAGGCGGTCACCGGCCGCAAGGCCGCTGATCCTTCGATCAAGGAGAAAACCGATGCAACGTCTTGCTGCAGTCTTGCTCGTCTCGGGTCTGGCCATCGGTCCGGTCGCCGCCCAGTCGACCTTTGAGCCGCCGCCGGCCGACGAAAACCATCAGGGCGACGTGGAAAGCCAGATCGAGGATGGCCTGAACGGCTTCATGGACAAGCTGCTGGACAAGGTCCAGCCGCATCTGGACCAGCTTGGCCGCGACCTGAACGACACCGTAAACAGCTTCGGACCGGTCTTTGACGAACTGGGCGATCTGATGGATGACGTCGGAAACTATCAAACGCCCGAGCGTCTGGAGAATGGCGACATCCTGATCCGACGCCGCGCGGACGCCCCGCCGCCTCCGCCGATCGGGGACACGCTGCGCGATTTTCTGAACCCAAATTCCCCGTCCAGCGACGGGCAGGCTCAGCCCCGACAGCCGGAAGCTGCGCCAAGCGAGCCGCCTCCCTCGGATATCCCGGAACCCCTGCCCGACCAGAACGGCACCGAGATCGAGCTTTAGGGCGCGAAGCTTTCGATCCAATCGACCAGTCGCGGCAGGCTTTGCGTTTGCAGGTCATAGCCTTCGGCGATTGTCCGGCGCGCTGCAGCTCGAAGCCGGGCGGCTTCGGGATCACCCGCCAGTCCACGGACCAACGCCGACACCAGTGCCTCTTGGTCGAAAAAGGGAACCAGCCGCCCATTTTCTCCGTCCGTGACCAGTTCACGCACGGGTTCGGTGTCGGAAGCGACGATATAGCACCCCGCCGCCATCGCTTCGGTCAGTGACCAGCTTAGCACGAAGGGATAGGTCAGATAGCAATGCACCCGACTTATCCGCAGCAAGGAAAGATATTGCTGGTAAGGCACGCGTCCCAGGAAATGGATGCGGTCAAGGTCCAGCCGACCGTCCAGTTCGGCCAGCATCTTGTCCTTCCAACTGGCGGCATCGCGCGGCTGGCTGCCATAGCTGACACCATCGCCCCCGACCAGCACGACCTGTGCCTGCGGCCGCGCGGCCAACACGTCAGGTAGCGCGCGCATCAGCCGGTGAAAGCCGCGATACGGCTCAAGCGAGCGGGAAACATAGCTCAGCACTGCATCCGCCGCGGTCAGCACCCGGCCGTCGGGCAATTCCAGTCGGGCCTCGGGATCGGGGCGGACCTTTTCGCAATCAATGCCGTCATGGATCACGGTCAGCTTCTGACGCAGCTCGGGCGGAAACGAGTTGGCCTGATAGGCGGTCGGCGCCAAGCCCCCATCGGCCTGCACCAATCCCTGGATCAAATGGGCCGAGCGGGTGATCGCGAATGCGCGCGCATCGTCGGTATCCGGGTTGATTTCGGGATCGAAACCGACATCGTGCCCGCGCGTGCGATACAGAAGCTCGGCATAGACCAGCAGCCTCGCCTGCGGCCAGATTTCGCGCAGGAACAGCGTCTCACCCCAGCCGCTATGCCCAAAGATCAGATCGGGCGTATAGCCGTGACGATCGCGCAAAGCGCGGCAGCCCCGCGCCGCCAACCACCCCCGCCCGGCATGTTCCGCATAGGCGCGCGCCAGTCCGCTTGGCGGCTTTTCCGCCGGCGGGGCCTTGTAACGGACGGTGCGCACCGGCGAGGCCCGCTTGTTCTGTTCGTCCGTCAACGCCAGGACCTCATGCCCGCGCGCGACCAGCGCAGGGGCCAGATGCAGGAACTGGCCGGGGAAATTCTGATGGACGAGCAGAATTTTCATCTGCGCTGGTCAAGGAATGCCGCGTCGATCAACCGCCGGGTATAGTCACTTTCCGGGGCTTCGAACACGGCATCGGTCGATCCATGTTCAACCACCTCGCCCGCACGCATCACCATGATCTGGTGGGACATCGCGCGAACGACGCGCAGATCGTGGCTGATGAACAGAAAGGCCAGCCCATGGCGCCGCTGGAGCCTGCGCAAAAGCTCGATGATCTGGACCTGGACGGTCATGTCCAGCGCACTGGTCGGTTCGTCCAGCACCACCAGCTTGGGGTTCAGGATCATGGCACGCGCGATCGCGATCCGCTGTCGCTGTCCGCCGCTGAATTCATGCGGATAGCGATGCATGGTCGCGGGGTCCAACCCCACCTCTCGCATGATCTCGTCCACCATGTCGCGGCGGTTCCGGCCCGGCTCGACCCCGTGAACGCCCAGACCTTCCGAGATGATCTGCTCGACCGTCATGCGCGGAGAGAGGCTGCCAAAGGGATCCTGGAACACGATCTGCATGTCCCGGCGCAGCGCGCGCAGCGGCCGCCCCGACAGATGCGAGATATCACGCCCCAGATAGGCAATACTGCCCTCGCTTTCGATCAGCCGCATGATCGCCAGTGCAAGCGTCGTCTTGCCCGAACCGGATTCGCCGACGATGCCCAGCGTTTCCCCCGCCCGGACCGCAAGCGTTGCCCCGTTCACTGCCTTCACATGGCCAATGGTGCGGCGCAGAAACCCGCGCTGGATCGGAAACCAGATCTTCAGATCCTGGGTCGAGACCACCTCTGGCGCGTCAGAGGGAACAGGATCCGCACGACCCTGCGGTTCTGCGGCCAACAGCATCCGGGTATATTCGTGCTGCGGATCGGCAAAAATCGCCTCGACCGGACCTTGCTCGACAACCTCGCCGCCCTTCATCACGCAGACGCGGTCGGCAATGCGGCGCACCAATCCCAGATCATGGCTGATGAACAGCATCGACAGCCCTTCGGCTGCCTTCAACTCGGCCAGAAGATCCATGATCTGGGCCTGGATGGTCACGTCGAGTGCGGTGGTCGGCTCATCCGCGATCAGAAGTTCGGGGCCGTTGGCCAGCGCCATCGCGATCATCACGCGCTGCCGCTGCCCGCCCGACAACTGGTGCGGATAGTCCGCCAGCCGCGTTTCAGGATCACGGATGCCGACGCGGGTCAGCAGTTCAACAATACGCGCCCGCGCCGCATCCCCATGCAAGCCCTGATGCAGCGCAAGACTTTCGGCAAGCTGGCGTTCCAGCGTGTGAAGCGGGTTCAGCGAAGTCATCGGCTCTTGAAAAATGAAGCTGATGTCATTGCCCCGCACGCGGCGAAGTTCGGCCTCGGACGCGCCGACAAGCTCCTTGCCAAGGTAATGGACCGAGCCGGAAAGCTGCGCGGCATCGCCCAGCAGGCCGACGGTCGACAGCGCCGTGACCGACTTGCCCGAGCCGGATTCCCCGACCAGCGCCACCGTTTCTCCCTTTCCCACGGTGAAGCTGACCCCGCGAACAGCGGGGACTAGCTTGCCATCCTGCCGAAACCCGATCCGCAGGTCCGAGACTTCAAGAACCGGCGTCATCGAAAGGTCTTCCTTGGATCGAAGGCGTCGCGGATGCCTTCGAAGATGAAGACCAGCAGCGACAGCATGATGGCAAACGAGAAGAAGGCGGTGAAGCCCAGCCAGGGTGCTTGCAGGTTCTGCTTGGCCTGCAATGCCAGCTCCCCCAGCGAGGGAGCCGAGGTTGGCAGCCCGTAACCCAGGTAGTCCAGTGCGGCGAGCGACGAGATCGTGCCGGTCACCACAAAGGGCAGCATCGTCAGGGTCGCCACCATCGCGTTGGGCAGGATGTGGCGGAACATGATCTTGCGGTCGCTGACGCCAAGGGCGCGGGCCGCGCGGACATATTCGAAGTTCCGCGCCCTCAGGAACTCGGCCCGGACGACGCCGACCAGCGCCGGCCAGCCAAACAGGATCGAGACGAAGACCAGCAGCCAGAAGCTGCGCCCCAGAATAGCGAACAGGATGATAATAACGTAAAGAGAGGGGGTTGATCCCCATATCTCAAGCAATCTCTGAAGGACCAGATCGGTGCGCCCGCCGAAATAACCCTGGACCGCGCCGGCGGCGATGCCGATCGTGGAACCGACGATGGTGACGATCAGCGTGAAGAGGATCGACAGGCGGAAACCATAGATGACCCGCGCCAGCACATCGCGCGAGGTGTCATCCGTGCCCAGCAGGTGCTGGCTGTCGGGTGCGCTGGGGGCAGTGCCCACGTTGTTGATGGTGCGATAGTGGTAGGGGATCGGCGGCCATAGCATCCAGCCCTGCTGCACCTTTTCGCCAGCGACCATACCGGTCTCGGCCGCTTCCTTCTGGACCGCATCGGGATCGTCCCAGCACTCCTCTCGTCCGCCGGTACGGATCAGGCATTGCACACCGGGGTCGGAATAGATCGCCTCGGTCCCGAAATCACCGCCAAAGGCCGTCTCGGGGTAGAAGCGATAGGCGGGGAAATACCAGCCGCCCTTGAAGTTTACGACGATCGGCCGATCATTGGCGATCAGTTCCGCAAACAACGACGCCACGAACAGGATGGTGAAGACCACCAGCGACCAGAAGGCGCGCTTGTTGCGGCGGAAATTCCGCAGACGGCGCCGGTTAAGTTCGGTCATCGCCATCAGCCGGCCCTTTTCTCGAAGTCGATGCGGGGGTCGACCAGCACATACATCAAATCCGACAGGATCCCGACCAGAAGCCCCAGCAGGCCAAAGACATAAAGCGTGCCGAAAATGACCGGGTAATCGCGTTGAACCGCCGCCTCGAAGCCAAGCCGCCCCAGCCCGTCAAGCGAGAAGATCGTCTCGATCAGAATGCTGGAACCGAAAAACACACCCAGGAACATCGCCGGAAAACCCGCGATCACGATCAGCATGGCGTTGCGGAAGACATGGCCGTAAAGCACCTTGCGCTCGGTCAGGCCCTTGGCGCGGGCAGTCATCACGTATTGCTTGTTGATCTCGTCAAGGAAGCTGTTCTTGGTCAGCAGGGTCAGGGTGGCAAAGCTGGAAATCGTCGTCGCGATCACTGGCAGCGTGATGTGCCACAGATAGTCCTTGGCCTTACCAAACAGGCTCAGCTCAGAAAAATTGTCGCTGGTCAAACCTCTTAGCGGAAAGATCTGCCAATAGCTTCCCCCAGCGAAGACGACCATCAGTAGGACTGCGAACAGGAAGGCCGGGATCGCATAGCCGATGATGATCGCACCGCTGGTCCAGGTATCGAAGGGCGTGCCGTTCCTGACGGCCTTGCGGATACCAAGCGGGATCGAGATGCAATAGGCGATCAACGTCGACCACAGGCCCAGCGTGATCGAGACGGGCATCTTTTCCAGCACCAGGTCGATGACCGAGATCGAACGGAAGAAGCTGACCCCGAAATCGAAGCGCAGGTAATTGCCCAGCATGATCATGAAGCGTTTCGCCGCGCCGATCTTTTCCTTGTGGCAATCGGGCGATTTCAGGTCCGGCTCGCCCTGATGTTCGGCCGTGCAGGTGATCCGGGCGAAGCCCATCTGCACTTCAAGCTGGTCCAGCAGCTCGGGTGGGATACCCCGGGCGCCCGCATATTCGCTGGACTGGGCTTGCTGCGTATCGCCGCCCGCGCCCGCGATATTGCGGAACGCGTCGCCTTCGCCCTGGACGCGGGCGATCACCTGTTCGATCGGACCACCGGGAACGAACTGCGTCAAAGTGAAGTTGACCAGCATGATGCCGATCAGCGTTGGAATGATCAGCAGCAACCGCCGCAGAATATAGGCTGCCATCCTGCCCCGTCTCTAGTCTTGCCCGCTTGGCAGGCTCAGCGCAAAGCGCCGGATTGTTTCAGCTTTTCAGCCTTATCCGCGTCATACCACCAGAAATCAAGCTCACCCAGCGCATAGGGCGGGATCTTCTCGGGGTGGCCGAAGATATCGAAATAGGCCAGCGTGTAATCTGCCTTGTACCATTGCGGCACCCAGAAGCGCAGGCTGCGAAGGGCGCGGTCCAGTGCGTGGATGGTGGTGTCCATCTCTTCCTGCGAGGTCGCCTCGATCCCCTTCTTGATAAGCGCATCGATGGCGGGATTGGCCAAGCCCATCGGGTTGAAGACATCGGCAGTATTTTCGGAACCGAAGACCTGCTCGGTCCCGCCGCTGATGTAGAAACTTTGGCCCAGACTGTCTGTGACCATGTCGAAGTCATGGCTGCGGGTGCGGTTCGTCATCTCGGCATCGTCGACCCGGGCATTGACCGCATCGACGCCAAGCGCGCGCAGGTTCTGGACATAGGGGTTGATGATGCGATCGAAGCTTTGGTTGTCGTTCAGAATTTCAAGCTTCAGGATCTCGCCCTTGGAGTTGCGGCGCAGCCCGTCGGGGCCGACCGCCCAGCCAGCCTCGTCCAGCAATTTCGACGCTTTGCGCAGATTGCTGCGATCAAGCTGGTTCTTGCCCGACACCGGCTGCACGACCGCGTCTTCGGTCAGGACGCTGGGCGGAAGATCCTTGGCCAAAGGCTGAAGCAGGGCTAGTTCGCCCTCGGACGGCTTGCCGCTGGCGGCCAGGTCGCTGTTGTCCCAGAAGGAATTGACCCGCGTGTTCAGTCCATAGAACAGGGTCTCGTTCGACCATTCGAAGTTGAACACCAACCCCATGGCTTCACGCACGCGGATGTCCTGGAACTGCGGACGGCGCAGGTTGAAGACCCATGCCTGACCCGAGGCAATGTCGCCGCGCGGCACCACCTCCTGCTTGACGGTACCATTCTTCAGCGCCGGAAAATCATAGCGCGTCGCCCAGTGGATCGACGACACCTCGTTGCGGAAGGTATAGACGCCCGCCTTGAAAGCCTCGAACGCACTGTCGTAATCGCCGAAATACTCCAGTCGGATGCGGTCGAAATTGTGACGCCCGACATTGATCGGCAGATCCTTGCCCCAGTAATCCGGATTGCGCTTCACCGTCATCGAGCGGCCCATCTCGGCCGTGTCGAAGACATAGGGCCCCGACCCCACGAAAGGCTTGTCCGAGCTTTGCTCGATATCCCGCTTGTTTTTCAGGAAATCTTCGCGCGAAAAGACGATCTGGCTGCCGACTTGCTGGATCACGTCGCGGCGCGGATAGCCGGGCTGGAAGATGAACTTGATGCTGTGGTCGTCGATCACCTCGGCTTTGGCGACCATCTTGGCGATACCGGTGCGATAGGAAGACAGGCCCTTGTCGCGCAAAAGCTCGAACGAGAACAAAACGTCATGCGCCGTCAGCGGCGTCCCGTCCGAGAACTTCGCCTCGGGGCGCAAATGGAAGATCACCCAGTCCCGGCTTTCGGGATACTCGATTGTCTCGCAGACAAGGCAATAGGATGAACCGCGCTCGTCCAGGGCATCTTCCATCAGCCGTTCAAGCATGATGACCGAAAGCGGTCCTGCGCGCCCGCGATGGGTGAAGGGGTTATAGCTGTCAAAGCCTCCCATCGCCCATTCCGAGATTTCGCCCCCCTTGGGCGCGTCCGGATTGACATAGGGCAGGTGCTTGTAATCGGCCGGCAGCGCCGGGGCGCCAAATGTGGCAATGCCATGCGAGGTGATGGTCTTGCCGTTGGCTTGCGGCGCGGTTGCGGCAGGCGGGGTGGTGCCGGGATCGGGCACAGGCTGCGGTGTCTGCGCGGCGGCCAGGCCGGGAACCAATGCCAGGAACGCAAACATCGGGGCATGTCGCAGCATCTGCATCGTCATGGGGTCTTGTTGATCCTCTTGCTCGTTTGGTCCGGCGCATCCCAGCCCTTGCCCGACACGCTAGCAGCAGGGCCGCCCGGTTCAACAAGCAATTGCGTGATCCACTGTCCCGCTCCTGCAATGACAAAGGGCGCCCGCTTCGGGGCGCCCTGCAATCGCTGGCCTTCCGGCGACGGTTTACTGGCTTTGCAGATAGGCGATCAGGTTTGCGCGATCCTCGACCTTGGGCAGACCCGCGAAGGTCATCTTGGTGCCCTTGACCACCGATTTCGGGTTGGTCAGGAATTCCTGCAGCGCCTCGGGCGTCCAGTCGCCGCCATGGGCCTTCATGCCGTCGGAATAGCCGAAGCCTTCCACCGTGGCGACCGGGCGGCCGACCACGCCATCAAGATGCGGCCCGGTGCTGTTCGCGCCGTCAAGCTTGTGGCAGGCCTTGCACTTGCTGAAGACCTTTTCGCCCGCTGCGGCATCGGCCGAAGCAAGCACGGTTGCGAAGTCGGGGCCGGCATCCTTGCCTTCGTCCCCTGCCGAGGCACTTTCCGCAACGGGAATGGTATAGGCTTGGGCATGTTCTTCGCCCTCGCCGCCGTGACCGGATGAGCCGACGTGGAAAATGCCCGACGCGGCCCAATTCATCAGCAAAAGAAACAGGAGCGCGCCGATAAATGCTCCGGCTGCCTTGGTGACGGTCATCGTGTCGAACATATCTGCGGATCCCTTGTGCGGTCTGTCCGTGGAACAGGCGTATCTAGGCGCTTTTGTTCTGTTGGATCAAGGTATAGTTGTGCCTTCGCATGGAACAGGCTGCGGCGGTGTGCGTCACCTGCCACGGCCGGATTTGAGGCTTCGACATGACCAAGAACGTGATCGCATTCCAGGGTGAACCGGGCGCTTACAGCCACCAGGCCTGCCGATTTTACCGGCCGGGCATGGAAGTCCTGCCCTGCCGCACGTTTGAGGACACGATCGACGCCGTCCGCCAGGGCCGCGCGGAACTGGCCATGCTGCCGGTCGAAAACTCGACCTATGGCCGGGTCGCCGACATTCACCACCTGTTGCCGGAAAGCGGCCTTCACATCATTGACGAGGGATTCGTTCGGGTCAGAATCGCCCTTCTTGGCGTTCCCGGAGCAAAGATTTCGGACGTGACCGACGCCATGAGCCACCCGGTCCTGCTGGGCCAGTGCCGCGGCTTCATGCGCGAGCACGGGATTCGCGGCATCGTCGGCGCGGATACCGCCGGATCGGCGCTTGAGGTGGCCAAACGCGCCGAACCGGCGCTGGCGGCGCTGGCCTCTCCCCTCGCCGGCGAGATCTACGGCCTCGACGTCCTGGCCTCGGGGATCGAGGATCGCCAGAACAACACGACGCGTTTCCTGATCATGTCGCGCGAGCCCGATTTCAGCCGCCGCGCGAATGCGCAGGGCGGCCAGACGATGATGACGACCTTCGTCTTCCGCGTCCGCAACATCCCGGCCGCGCTTTACAAGGCGCTTGGCGGATTCGCCACGAACGGCATCAACATGACCAAGCTGGAAAGCTACATGGTCGACGGCATCTTCACCGCGACCCAGTTCTATGCCGATATCGAGGGCCATCCCGAGGATCCCTCGGTCGCCCTGGCTTTGGCCGAGCTGGGCTATTTCACGGAAAGCCTGGAAATCCTGGGCGTCTATCCGGCCGATCCGCTGCGGGCGGAACAACGCGTCGGCCAGACGGCCTGAAATCCGTCCCCGGATCGCGGATCAGCCGGGCTGGCCGACCGCGATCTGGTTGACGAATTCCTCGATCCGGTGCGCGAACTTCCGGTCGAGTTGTCCCTTGGCCAGTTTTGCCGTCTGGATCATCAACCGCGCCTTCATTCCGCGCGGTGCCACGTCGATTTCGCACAGCATCCGGGATTTCGTCCGGGTCAGCGCGACGACGGTTATCTTGATCTCGACGTTGAAATGCGACGACTGCCCCTCGAAGACCATCTGCTCGGGCGGCTGATAGGTGGCAAGCGTCAGCGCAAGCTCTCGCGGTCGGCCACGCCAGTCGAAATCGATCTGCCACGAGGTGCCGGCCCTGACCGGACCGGCATCCTTGCGCCGCACCTCTGCGCCGCGGCGCAGCAACAATCTTTCCAGCCTGTCGAAATCGCTGACCGCCCCGAACAGCACCTCGGCGGGCAGATCGGTATCCTGGCGCGTGGAAAATTTCATCGTTCACCGAGCAGCTTTAAAAGGAATGGCCCTCTTAAACGAAATCGGTCCGGCCATTGCAAGGCCGCCACGCTCAGCTAGGAATGTTTTTGCTGATACAATCATAGGTTGCAATTGTCAGCTCAAAAAAGCATCCAGCCCTGATGTCCGCCCCGCGAGACCCCAGCCCGCCCGCATCTGAACCGGTGATGATGGATCTGAAGATCCTCGCCACGACGGATCTGCACATGTACATCCTGGATCACGATTATCTTGCGGACCGGCCCAGCCAGCGCTTTGGCCTGTCCCGCGCGGCAACAGTGATCGCGACCGAACGGGCGACAGCTGCGAACAGCCTGCTTCTTGACAATGGCGACAGCCTTCAGGGCGGGCCGATGGGGGATTTCCTAGCCGATGCCGGGTGGCGCGGCAGGTCTGGCCACCCGGCCATCGCGGCAATGAACACACTGCGCTATGATGCGGCGACGCTGGGAAATCACGATTTCAGTCACGGGCTGCGCTATCTGAACAATGCCCTGCGCGATGCGGATTTCCCGATCGTCTCGACCAATCTTCTCAGCCGTCGCGGTCTGCCGGTCCACGCGTGCGTGATGCTGCAACGGATGATGCGGGATCGCCGGGGCGGAGCCTGGCCGCTGCGGATCGGGATACTGGGATTCCTGCCCCCGCAGACCGTCGACTGGGAACCAGAGTTGCGGCAGGCGACCCGGATCGGGGATATTCTAGAACACGCGCAAGCCGGCATTGCCGCATTGCGGACGGGGGGCGCGGACCTGGTGATTGCCCTGTCCCACAGCGGTATTGGGGATTTGCAACCCGTTCCCATGATGGAAAACGCGGCAACGGCGCTGGCGGCGCTGCCCGGAATCGATGCGGTTATTGCAGGGCACACGCATCGGGTCTTTCCCTCGGACCAGCATCCTGCGGGTCCGGGAATCGATCCGCAGCGCGGGACACTCGCGGGCAAGCCATGCGTGATGCCGGGCTTCTGGGGATCGCATCTTGGCGTGATCGAACTTGCGCTGCAAAGATCCTCCGCAGGGAAGTGGTCCGTGGCCAATTTTCGCTGCCGGGCAGAACCCGTGCGCGCCCTGCCCCCGCATCAGCCCGTCATCCGGACGGCCCAGCCCGCGCATCGTGCCACGCTGCAGCATTTCCGGCGCAGAATCGGGCGCAGCGACGTGGCGCTGACCAGCTTCTTCACCATGCTTGGACATGATCCCGGCCTGCGGCTTGTCTGCATGGCACAGCGCTGGCACGCCCGCCGACTTCTGGCGGCCGGGCCTTGGCGTGACCTGCCCATCCTTTCGGCCGCAGCCCCCTTTCGCGCGGGCGGGCGCGGCGGGCCGGATCACTATACCGATGTTCCGGCAGGTCCGTTGACCCTGCGCAGCCTGGCCGACCTGTACCTGTTTCCCAACCGGTTATGCGCAATCCTGGTCTCGGGCGCGGATGTTGCCTGCTGGCTGGAGCGTTCAGCCAGCATCTTCCTGCGCATCGCGCCGGGAGCGCAAGATCAGCCGCTGATCGACCCCGAGTTTCCCAGCTATAATTTCGACCTGATCGACGGGGTCGGCTGGCAACTGGACCTGTCCCAACCGTCGCGCTATGCCGCGGACGGGCGATTGCTTGATCCCGATGCAAGGCGCGTCACGAACCTTCGCCACCGGGGGCGGCCGGTCACACCCGACCAGCGCTTTGTGCTGGTGACCAACAGCTATCGGTTGTCGGACAGCGGCGTCTTTTCTGCCATCGCCGCGCGGCGCAGGGTTGTTCTGCAAGGGGGCGCCCGGACGCGCGATGTTCTGCGCCAATATGTCGCCACCCAACGCATGGTTGCGCCACCCGGCCCCTTGGGATGGAACTTTCTTTCCATGCCGGGAACCACGATCCGTTATGCCACCGGACCCGGTGCCGCGCGTCATCTGGAACTTCTGGGCTTCCGCTATGATCAGATCGGCCAGACCCCGGACGGCTTTCTTGACCTCCGTCTTTATCTTTGACTGTCAGGAACGGGTTGCATCCCGCGCGTGACCCGCCTATCTAGGCCGAGAGAGGTTGGCGCGGGCGAGCGCCTCGCCAACCCGGTCAGGTCCGGAAGGAAGCAGCCGTAACGAGCCCCGCTTGGGTCGTTGTCCAGCCTCTCACCCGCGGAACGCCGACTTGCGGCGATTCGACCGCACCCTTACCGCCCCTCACGACGAGCCGCCTCATGTCGCAAACGCCCCGGATCATTTGCCTTGGCGCGATGCTTTGGGATGTCATCGGCCACAGTCCGGTCATCCTGCGCATCGGAGACGATGTCGCGGGACGCATTCATCAGCGACCGGGCGGAGTCGCGCTGAATGTCGCCGTTGCGCTGGCCCGCCACGGGCTTGCCCCCTCGATCATCTCTGCCGTCGGCCGGGATTCGCCCGGAGAGGCCCTGATCGCCGAGACGCGGGCCCTGGGCGTCGCGACCGACTGGTTGTGGCGCGATGGACCCCTTCCGACCGATCTTTACATGGCGATCGAGGCTCCGGGTGGGCTGGTCGCCGCCATTGCCGATGCCCATGGGCTGGAGGCCGCGGGCCCGGCGATCCTAGCCCCCCTGCAGGATGGCAGGCTGGGCGACGCCACCCGGCCCTGGGACGGAACGCTGGTCGTCGATGGAAACCTGACGCTTGAGACACTGGCCCTGATCGCCCGTGATCCCTGCTTTGCCCGCGCTTCGCTGCGCATCGTTCCGGCCAGCCCGGACAAGGCGGAACGGCTGGCCCCGCTGCTGGGTCATGACAACGCCATCTTCCACATCAACCGTGCCGAAGCCGAGGCACTGGCCGGGCGCGCACTTGCCGATTCGATCGAGGCGGCCGAGGCCATTCGCGCGATGGGCGCCGCCCGTGTCATCGTGACCGATGGTCCCCGCCCTGCCGCCGAAGCGGCGCGCAATGCCGCCACCATCTGCCAGACCCCACCCACCGTCGCCGCCCGGCACGTGACCGGTGCGGGCGACAGCTTCCTTGCCGCGCATCTTGCGGCCGAACTTTCGGGCGCTCTGCCCGCGCAGGCGCTGGATCAGGCGATCCGTGCCGCAGCAAGCCACATAACGGCCAGTCCCGTTCCAGGAAAGGATATCGCATGAAGGACCTGCTGGTCTTTGCCCCCGAAGTCAAAGACGCCCTGGCGGCAAAGCGCCCCATTGTCGCGCTTGAATCGACCATCATCACCCACGGGATGCCTTATCCGCAGAACCTTGAAGTCGCCCGCAAGGTCGAAGCGACGGTGCGCGAGGCGGGTGCCGTGCCCGCCACCATCGCCATCATCAAGGGCCTGATCCATATCGGCCTGGACGACGCAACGCTTGAGGCGCTGGCCTCGACGCCGGGAACCGAAGTGATGAAGCTGTCGCGCGCTGACCTCGCCGCCTGCCTTGCCCTTGGCCGCACCGGCGCGACCACGGTTGCTGCGACCATGATCTGCGCGAATCTGGCCGGTATCCATGTCTTTGCCACCGGTGGCATCGGCGGCGTCCACCGTGGCGCGGAATCCAGCTTCGATGTCTCGGCCGACTTGCAGGAACTGGCACGGACGCCGGTCACGGTCGTCGCGGCCGGTGCCAAGGCGATCCTTGATCTGCCGAAAACCCTGGAAGTGCTAGAGACTCTGGGCGTCCCGGTCATTGCGGTGGGCCAGGATCAGCTTCCGGCCTTCTGGTCGCGCGAATCGGGTCTTGCCGCGCCGCTGCGCATGGATGATCCCGCCCAGATCGCCGCTGCCGCGAAAACGCGCGCCGCGCTGGGTCTGATCGGCGGCCAGCTGGTCGTGAACCCGATTCCCGAAGCAGCCGAGATCCCGCGTTCGGTCATGATCCCGGTGGTGGAACAGGCGCTGGCCGAAGCCGCTGCACAAGGCATCGCCGCGAAATCCGTGACCCCCTTCCTGCTGCAGCGCATCTTCGAACTGACCGAGGGCCGCTCGCTCGACGCCAATATCGCACTGGTTCTGAACAATGCGCGTGTGGCCGCCAGCATCGCTGCCGCGATGGTCTAGGAAAACAGCGCCGACAGGTTCACTGAATCGCGCTCGCCCAGATTGGCCGCGTGATACTGCATGAACCTGTCGGCCGCCGCGGCACCGGCCTCTCGCAATTCGTCAAGAAGTCCCGGCGCAGGCACAATCTTGGTCCCCGCGCCAAGTGAGGTCATGGTGAAATCGTCCATGATCATGTGGATCAGCACGTTCTTCATCGGTCGCCCGGTGAGCCGGTTTTCCCGGTGCAGCGTCTTCACGAAATTGATTGCGCGCAATTCCCGCAGCAGCGATGCGTTGAAGCTGATCTCGTTCACCCGGTCCTGGATTTCTCCGGGTGTGTGCGGGACGGTATCGCGCAGCATCGGGTTGATGTTCACGATCACCACGTCGCGCGGCAGATCCGGAGTGAACAGCGGAAACAGCGCCGGATTCCCCGAATAACCGCCATCCCAATAGGCTTCCCGCCGCCCGGTCGAAGGATCGTCGATCTCGACCGCACGGAACAGCGCCGGAAGGCAGGCAGATGCCATCACCGCATCAACCGTGACCTCGGCCCCGCCAAAAACCCGGATGCGCCCGGTGCGCACATTTGTGGCCGAGACGAAAAGCCGTGGCCCCCGGTCCTGCCCGGTCAGCGGATGGGGCATCTCGCGCAGGATCGCGCCCAGCGGATTGGTATAGAAGGGGCCTGAATCATAGGGGCTGAAGATCCGGGTCAACCCCTCCATCCAGGCGATCGGTGACATCAACTCGGTCAGGCGCTGCAAGCCGCGCGGCACCGGGAACATCGAGTGGATCCAGCGCACCACGCGGTTGTCGCTGATCTGACTGACCTGCGACCAGATATAGTCCAGGTTCTCCAATGCGGCGTCCCTGCCCCGGCGGCCCGGTCCGCAAGCCAGTCCGGCCGCCAAGGCCGCGCCATTCAGTGCCCCGGCCGAGGCGCCGCTGATACCCGCGATCTCGATCTCGTCGTCCTGCAGAAGCCGTTCGATCGCGCCCCAGGCGAAGGCTCCATGTGCCCCGCCACCCTGAAGGGCCAGGTTGATGCGTTTCACAGCCATGCTAGCCTCGATCCATTGTGCACTTGCAGCATACATTGCCGCGATGCAGCACAACACCCTTGCCGGAAATCGCTCGCGCGATAATGATGTCGCGAATTGGGACAAAAGGACGAAGATGCCCGAATTGACCGCGATGGCTGGCTTTGCGGCACTGGCACTTGGCATGGTGCTGACGCCGGGGCCGAACATGATCTACCTGGTCTCGCGCTCGATCTGCCAGGGCAGCCGCGCGGGGCTGATGTCGCTTTCGGGGGTGGCGCTGGGTTTCGTCTTCTACATGCTTTGCGCGGCCTTCGGCATCACCGCCATCGTAATGGCCGTGCCCTATGCATATGACGCGCTGCGGATCGCGGGCGCGATCTATCTGGGCTGGCTGGCATGGCAGGCGCTGAAGCCCGGCGGACGCTCGGCCTTTCAGGTCCGCGACCTGCCGCCGGACAGCCCGCGGAAGCTGTTCCTGATGGGCCTGTTCACCAACCTTTTGAACCCCAAGGCGGCGGTGCTGTATCTTTCGCTGCTGCCGCAATTCATCAACCCCGCTCAGGGCGGTGTTCTGGCGCAGGCGCTGACGCTGGGCTTCACCCAGATCGTCATCAGCCTGTCGGTCAATGCGCTGATCGTGCTGGGCGCTGGACAAGTCGCCTTGTTTCTTGCGCGCCGGCCCGGCTGGGCAAGGGCGCAGCGCTTGCTGATGGGAACGGTGCTGGCCGGGCTGGCGATCCACCTTGCCCGACAGGTCCGCAGATAGATTCTGCCGCGGTTTTCGCCGTTTTTCAAATACCCCTGCGACGGCGCAGTCACCGCGCCCGCGGGGCTCAGTCCTCGGCCTGAGCCTCGGCGCGCGACTTGCCGGCCACGTCCAGCGCCAGCGTCGCCGCCATGAAGGCGTCCAGATCGCCGTCCAGCACGCCCTGCGTGTCCGAGGTTTCGTGCGAGGTCCGCAGATCCTTCACCATCTGGTAGGGATGCAGCACATACGACCGGATCTGGTTGCCCCAGCCGGCATCGCCCTTTGCCTCGTGCTGGGCGTTGATCGCGGCGTTACGCTTGTCCAGTTCCATCTGATACAGGCGCGATTTCAGCGCGGCCATTGCGTTGGCCCGGTTCTGGTGCTGCGACTTCTCGGACGAGGTCACGACGATCCCCGACGGAAGGTGGGTGATCCGCACGGCCGAATCGGTGGTGTTGACGTGCTGACCGCCCGCACCGGACGAACGATAGGTGTCGATGCGGATGTCCTTGTCGGGGATGTCGATCTCGATATTGTCGTCGACCACCGGATAGACCCACACGGACGAGAACGACGTATGCCGCCGCGCCGCCGAATCATAAGGCGAGATGCGCACCAGCCGGTGCACGCCCGATTCCGATTTCAGCCAACCATAGGCATTGGGCCCCGAGATCTTGTAGGCCGCAGAACGGATCCCGGCCTCTTCGCCCGGTGTTTCTGACTGCAGCTCGACGTTATAGCCCTTCTTCTCGGCCCAGCGGACATACATGCGTGCCAGCATCGACGCCCAGTCGGCGCTTTCCGTGCCGCCAGCACCCGCATTGATCTCAAGGAAGGTGTCGTTGCCGTCGGCCTCGCCGTTCAGCAGCGCCTCCAGCTCTTTCTGGGCGGCCGTCTCGGCCAGGGACTTCAAGGATGCTTCGGCATCCGCAACGATCTCGGCATCGCCCTCGGCCTCTCCCAGCTCGATCAGGTCGGCATTGTCGGACAGCTCGGTTTCGATGCGGCGATAGGTCTCGACCGCGTCGCTCAGCATCTGGCGATCGCGCATCAGCTTCTGGGCGCGGGCGGGATCGGACCAGATGTCCCCGACTTCGATCATTGCGTTCAGCTCTTCCAGCCGATGCGGCGCGGTCTCCCAGTCCATGCGCTGACCGAGCAGTTTCAGCGATTTGCGGATCGCTTCGATGGTGGCTTGAGTCTCGGCACGCATGGGTTTCTCTTTCGGGCAACGGATTGCGGATCAGGGCAAGACAAATAGCGCGGGGGCGGGCCGCTCGCAAGCGCCCCGCCGGAAAAGCTGCGCTCAGTAAAGTCCGCCCGAGGACAGTGTCCCGAAGTCCGCCTTTTTCGGAATGACCTTCTTGCGACCGGTCGAAGTGGTGACCGCGCTGCCCTGATCGCCACCTTGGCTGTAAAGCGGCAGAACCGCGGGATCGACCCGTTCGAAGCCGCCATCGACAAGACCCAGCCCGCTCAGGTCCTGACCATCGCGGAAATATTCGGCGATGACATTGTCACCCTTGGCGTCCGGACCCAGGATGGCGCCACTGAAGCGGTCGATGTTGACGAAATGGCCGCCCGGCGGAACGCGGAACTGGGTCCCGCCATATTCCTTGATCGCTTCCTTCATGAACTCGTTGAAGACCGGCACGCACAGCGTCCCGCCATAGGCATCCTCGCCCATGGTGCGCGGCTGGTCGTAACCCAGATAGCAGCCCGCCACGATGTCCGAGGTAAAGCCGATGAACCACACGTCCTTGGCATCGTTGGTCGTCCCGGTCTTGCCCGCGACCGGCACCGGCAGGTTCACGCCCCTGCCCGAACCGCGCTTTACCACGCCTTCCATCATCGAGGTCAACTGATAGGCGGTGATGGCGTCCATCACCCTTTCCCGGTTCGTCTCGACCGAGGGTGCAGCGCCCATCGGCAGCGTGGCTTGCCCGCAGTTCAGACAGGTCCGCTGGTCATGGCGATAGATGGTGCGCCCGCGACGGTCCTGCACGCGGTCGACCAGCGTGGGTTCCACCCGTTCGCCGCCATTGGCGAACATCGCATAGGCGGCGACCATCTTGAACAGCGTCGTTTCCTGCGAGCCAAGGCTGTTGGCCAGGTAGTGCGAGAGATGGTCATAGACCCCGAACTTCTCGGCATACTGGGCCACGGTATCCATGCCGATATCCTGCGCGATACGGATCGTCATCAGGTTCCGGGACTGTTCGATCCCGGTGCGCATGGGCGTCGGACCATAATACTTGCCCGTGCTGTTCTTGGGCGTCCACAGACCCTCGGGCGTGTTCACGACGATGGGCTCGTCAACCACGATGGTGGCGGGGGTAAAGCCGCTGTCCAGCGCGGCGGCATAGACAAAGGGCTTGAAGCTGGAGCCGGGCTGCCGCTGCGCCTGCGTCGCACGGTTGAAGACCGAGCTTTGATACGAGAACCCGCCCTGCATCGCCATGACGCGGCCGGTATTCACGTCCATCGCCATGAAACCGCCCTCGATCTCGGGCACCTGTCGCAGGGTCCAGCGGACAAAGGCGCCGCTGGCGTCGTCGGTCATGCGCCGCACCAGCACGACATCGCCGACGTCCAGCAGGTCCGATGCGACCTTGGCCCTGGGACCAAGCTTGCCGGTCGCAAGGCGCTTGCGCGCCCATTGCACGTCCTTGGCGGGAATGGTCGCGGTGCCCTCTTCCTCCTCGATCCCGATCGTGGCGTCGGTTTCGCCAAGTGACAGCACCACCGCCGGATACCAGTCGTGGATGTCGCGCGGCACCTGCGCGGCGTCCAACGCGGCGCGCCATTCCTGTTCCGTGGCCAGCTTTTCCGCGGGGATGCTGACGCGGGTGCCGCGCCAGATGCCACGGCTGCGGTCGAATTTCTCAAGCGCACGCTGAAGGGCGGTCGCCGCGATCTGCTGCAAATCCGGCTCGATCGTCGCGCGGATCGCAAGGCCACCGCCGAAGAACTCATCCTCGCCGAATTCAGCGGACAGCTGGCGGCGGATCTCGTCGGTGAAATAGTCGCGCGGCGGCAACTGCTTCTGGAACGCCGGGAAGTCGCCATTCTGGACCGAGCGCAGCGGCAGCTTCGATTCAGCTTCATAGGTCGGCTGGTCGATATAGCCGTTCTGCCACATCTCGCGCAGGACATAGTTGCGCCGCTCGGTCACGCGCGCCTTGGCGCGGACGGGGTGATAGCGACCGGGGGCCTGCGGCATGGCGGCCAGGGTCGCCGCCTCGTGCGGGGCAAGATCGGTCAGGGGCTTATTGAAGTAGGTCTGCGAGGCGGCGGCCACCCCGAAGCTGTTCTGACCCAGGAAGATCTCGTTCAGGTAAAGTTCAAGAATCTGGTCCTTGGTCAGGGATTGCTCCAGCCGGGTCGCCAGGATCAGTTCCTTGATCTTGCGCTCGATGCTGCGGTCCGAGGACAAAAGGAAATTCTTCATCACCTGCTGGGTGATGGTCGACGCCCCGCGCACGCTTTCCCCGCGCGACGCCACCGCCTGCACCATCGCGCCAATCATCCCCCGCGGGTCGAAGCCGTGGTGATAATAGAAGTTCTTGTCCTCGGCGCTGATGAAGGCTTCCTTCACCAAAGGCGGAATTTCGTCGATCGGGACGAAGATGCGGCGTTCCTGCGCGAACTCATCGATCAGGCGCCCCTCGCCGGAATAGACCCGGCTGATGGTCTTGGGCGAATACTGGGCCAGCTGCTCATGGCTGGGCAAGTCGCGCGAATACATCCACAGCACCGCGCCAAGCGTCAGCGCGACAAAGAAAATTCCGGTCACGATCCAGGCAAAGATCGCTCCGAGGAACGAAAGGACGAAGCGTAGCAATGTGGACATGCCTCAGGGGATTTCCTGCGTATCTATAGTCCGCAGGGGGGCTTGCGTCAAAGCAACCTTGCCCGTCACTTGCGCGAAAGACCGGCCCGGATTGCATCGTCCTGCGCCCAGGCCGCGACCGCCCCCGCAATCGCCTGCGAGGTGCTGCGCCGCCATTCGGGATTGAACAGGTTCGCGCGGTCCCCGGCATCGGTCAGAAATCCCAGTTCGATCAGGACCGAGGGGATGTCCGGCGACTTCAGGACCGAGAACCCCGCCCCCTGCACGGGACGCCGATGCATCGCGACATGGCTGCGGTTCAGTTCGGACACAAGGAACTTGGCGAAGGCTTCGGAACGGGGCTGGGTCTCCATCCGGGCAAGGTCCATCAGGGCGCGCGCCACCTGATCATCCGTGCCCTGAAGGTCCAGCCCGGAAACCAGATCCGCACGGTCGTGGCGCATCGCAAGCTCGCGTGTCGCGCGGTCGTCGGAATCCGGGTTCCAGACATAGATCGACAGACCAGCCGCCTCGCCGGCGATCAGGGCGTCGGCGTGAAGCGAGATGAACAGGTCCGCCCGCGCCTCTCGCGCCAAAGTCATGCGCCCTTCAAGCGGAATGAAGCTGTCATCGGTGCGGGTCGGGACGACTTCGAAACCCTGACGGGTCAGCACGTCGGTCAGTTCGCGTGCAAAGCCCAGCAGCACCGCCGCCTCGCTGATCGCGCCGACCTGCGCGCCGGGATCGTGACCGCCATGCCCCGGATCGATCGCGATGCGCAGGGGCCTGTCCCCCCGGACCGCAGCTTTGGGATCAACGACCAGCGACGGCTGCGGCAGGTCGCGCAGTGCCGAAAGGGCATTGCCACGGGTCAAGAAATCCTCGGGGTCGACAGGTTCCAGCTGCAGCGAGACCAGCGCTCCCCCGGCCCCCGACAACGCCGGCTTCTGCACCGCCTGGCGCAGCGCATAGGGTCCGGGCAGGTCCATCACCAGCCGCGACCATCCGGGAACCGCCTTGCCCCAGCGCAGACCGGGCACGAGGCCCCGTCCGGGCAGCGCGGCGGGATCCGTGCCGGAAAAGTCGATTTCGCGGAAATCGACCACCAGCCGGGGCGGTCCGTCCAGAAAATAGACGCGATAGGGCACCGGCTGGCTCAGCACCAGTTCCAACTCAAGCGGACGGGGCTTGCCCCTATCCTTGCCCTCGGCCCGAAGCGAGGACTGGGCCAGGTCTATCCGGGCAAGCGCAGAACGATCCTGCGCGGCAAGCGGTGCCGCCAGGATGACCAGTAACAGCGCCCAAAGCCATTTCATCGGCTGGCCATGAAGGCCGCCAGCCGATCCAGCCCCTCGGCAATCTCGGCGGCCGAGCGGGCATAGCTGAAACGCAGGGTCTGCGCCCCGCGACGCGGATCGAAATCAAGACCCGGCGTCACGGCAACGCCCGCCTTCTGCAGGATCTCGGCCGCGAAGCCCAGGCTGTCCGTGGTCAGATCCGAGACGTCGGCATAGATATAGAAGGCCCCTTCGGGCGGGGCGATGCGGGTGAAGCCGATCTGCGGCAGCCGCTCCAGCATCAGGCGCCGGTTCTCCGCGTAAACGCGCAGGTTGGCCTCGGCTTCGTCGATGCAGTCCAGCGCCGCAAGCGCGGCGACCTGACTGGCATGGGGCGGGCAGATAAACATGTTCTGCGCAATACGCTCGACGGTCCGGACCAGATCCTCGGGGACCACCATCCAGCCGACGCGCCAGCCGGTCATGCTGAAATACTTCGAGAAGCTGTTGATGACGATGACGTCGTCCGTCACCTCAAGCGCCGAATGGAAGCCCGCGCCGTAATCAAGCCCGTGATAGATCTCGTCCGATATGACCGAGATGCCAAGTTCCGACGCGCGCGCGGTCAGGCCATGAAGTTCGTCCCGCCGCAGGACCGTCCCCGATGGGTTGCCGGGCGAGGCAAGTATAAGCCCCTGCACGTCCGCGGGCAGATCCTGCGGGCGCGGCTGATAGCGATCCTCAGGCCGGGTCTGGATCCCCACCGGCTCAAGCGACATGGCGCGGAGGATCTGGCGATAGCTGGGATAGCCCGGCTCACCCAGCGCGACGCGGTCGCCGGCATCGAACAGGGCCGAAAACGCAAGGATGAAAGCGCCGCTGGACCCCGGTGTCACCACGATCCGCGCGGGGTCCAGATCAAGCCCGTACCAGCGCTTGTAAAGCTGCGCGATGCCGCGTCGCAATTCCGGCAGGCCAAGCGCGACTGTATATCCCAGCGGACTTTCCAGTTCCGCGGTCAGCGCGCGGCGCGCGCCCGCAGGCGCCGGGGTCGAGGGCTGGCCAACCTCCATGTGAATGATGTGGCGCCCCGCAGCCTCGGCCTGTCGCGCCGCTTCCATGACATCCATGACGATGAAGGGATCGACCTGCCCACGACGCGACTGTTTCATCTGTGACCCGATGTTTTTGCGATGCTTTTCGCGGGTATCACAACTTGCGCCTGCGTGGTCAAGCGCCGGGCGGACATGCACGGCGGTCAAGCCCGCGTGAACCCCGACCATGCGCACACCTCGCCGCTTGCAAGCGGCACCGGCAGGGGTCAATCTTTGCCGCAACAGGAAAGGACCAAAAATGAAAGCCATTTTGACCGCCGCGGTGCTTGCGGTAAGCGCCATGCCAGCCCTGGCATTCGACCCGGCCAACATGAGCGCAGACGAAAAGGCCGCCTTCGGCGATGCCATCCGCGACTATCTGATGGCCAATCCCGATGTGCTGGTCGAGTCGATCAACGTGCTGGAAGAGCGGCGTGTCGCAGACGAGGCCAAGAACGACAAACTGCTGGTCGCGAACAACAAGGACGCGATCTTCAACGACGGCTACAGCTGGATCGGCGGCAATCCCAAGGGAGACATCACCCTTGTCGAGTTCGTCGACTATCGGTGCAGCGTCTGCAAGCGCGTCCATCCCGATCTTGAGAAGATGATTTCAGCCGATGGCAATATCCGCTGGATCCTCAAGGAATTCCCGATCCTGACGCAGGAAAGCGACATGGCCGCCCGCTTTACCGTCGCGGTCCAGCAGGAAGCCGGCCCCGACGCCTATAAAAAGGCGCATGACGCGTTGATGGAATCGCGCGGCCCCGTCAACCTTGACACGCTGAGCAAGCTGGCGACCGAACTGGGCGCGGACAGCACCAAGGTCCTGAACCGCATGAACACCGAGGAAGTCTCGACCGTGCTGCGTCAGAACCACCAGTTGGCCGAACAGATGCGGATCATGGGCACACCCACCTTCATCATCGAGGGCGAGATGCTGCGCGGCGTCCCCGCCGAAGGGCTGGAAGGCGTGATCGAGCGCCTGAGGACCGAAAAGAAAGAGGGCTGAGGCCCGACCGGAAGAATTGCGAAGGGGCGCCGAAGCGCCCCTTTTTTCATTCCGCGGCCTGCGCCTCGGCGGCCTCAAGTTCAGCGGCGCGCTTTTCGACCAGTTCGACGATATGGTCGACCATCTGGGCATTGGTCATCTTGTGGTCCTGCTTGCCCGCCAGATAGACCATGCCCGCGCCTGCACCGCCGCCGGTAAAGCCGATATCGGTCATCAGCGCCTCGCCCGGACCATTCACGACGCATCCGATAATCGACAGGCTCATCGGGGTCTTGATGTGCTCAAGCCGCTTTTCCAGCACCTCGACAGTGCGGATCACGTCAAAGCCCTGACGCGCGCAACTGGGACAGGAGATGATCTGGACGCCGCGGGTGCGCAGGCCCAGCGACTTGAGGATCTCGAACCCGACCTTGACCTCTTCCACCGGATCGGCGGACAGGCTGACGCGGATCGTGTCGCCGATCCCCATCCACAGCAGGTTGCCCAGCCCGATGGCCGATTTCACCGTGCCCGAGGTCAGCCCCCCCGCCTCGGTGATGCCAAGGTGAATGGGCGCGTCGGTGGCATCGGCCAGTTGCTGATAGGCCGCTGCCGCCAGAAACACATCCGAAGCCTTCACGCTGATCTTGAATTCGTGGAAATCGTTGTCCTGCAGGATCTTGATGTGATCCAGGCCGGATTCCACCATCGCGTCGGGGCAAGGCTCGCCATATTTCTCCAGCAGGTGCTTTTCCAGGCTGCCCGCGTTCACGCCGATGCGGATCGAACAGCCGTGGTCCTTCGCGGCCTTGATAACCTCGCGCACGCGGGCGGCATCGCCGATATTGCCGGGGTTGATGCGCAGGCAAGCGGCGCCCGCCTCGGCCGCCTCGATCGCGCGCTTATAGTGGAAATGGATGTCCGCGACGATCGGCACCGGGCTTTCGCGGCAGATCTCGCGCAGGGCACGGGTCGACGATTCATCCGGGGTCGAAACCCGGACGATATCTGCCCCGGCATCGGCGGCGCGCAAGATCTGGTCCAGCGTCGCGCGCACGTCGCTGCTGTCGGTATTGGTCATGGTCTGGACGCTGATCGGGGCATCGCCGCCGACCGGCACGCGCCCGACCATGATCTGGCGCGACTTGCGGCGTTCGATGTTGCGCCAGGGGCGGATCGGATTCAGCGACATGTCAGGGACCTTTTGCGGCGCGAAACGTGATGCGACAGAAATAGGCCGATGGGCCGAAACCGGCAACCCGTCCCCGCATGCACGGAAACGGGATGTCGCAGCTGTGAGCGGGTGCCCCGCCCCTATTCCTGGGACGAAGCCGTCGGCGCGGCCGAAGCCAGCGCCACCATCGAGGCCAGTTCGGGATCCTTGGCCAGATCGGCAAAGGCGAACTTCGCCGTCAACGCCTCGGGCGAAAGCTCGACATTCTTGACGACCTTCGGACCGGGAGCGACAGGGCCATAGGTCTGGCCGCTGACCGCGAAATAGATCGCGCCCGAATTGCCGGTGCGCAGGATCGGCGGCGCCTCAAGCTTGGGCAGCGCAAAGCGTTCGCCCGCGTCCATCGTCTTTTCCAGCAGAACCGTGCCATCGGCCGAGGTCACGCGCACCCAGGCCGGACGTGCGGCAAGGATCTCGACGACCGAGGCATCGGGTGCGATGGTGCGAACGGCAGCGATCTGCGCGGGCATTTCCGGCCCGTAAGACTGCGCGGCCTGGACCGGGCGCGCCGGATCGGCGACGGCAGCGGCAGTGCCCTGGGCAAGCGCGATTTCGGGCTGGATGCCCGGCGCGTTCAACGCGGGATCAATCGCCGAGATCGGCCCATCGCGCGCGACAAGGACCGGCACCTCCAGCGCCTGCGGGCGATAGGTGCGATCGATACCTTCGGGATGGGGCAGGTTCACCTGCGCGGAATCCACGGTCTCGGGCGTCGAGGCAGCCTGGACCGGGTCAAGCGAGGCGATGATCCCCGGCGCCTGGTCGCCCGGCGTCAGGTTGACCTTCTGTACCTCTTGCAGGACCGACCACGCACCATAGCCCAGCCCGCAAGCCAGAAACGCCATGACGAGGACCGAGCCGATCGCCCGAGGCTCGATCGAGGACCACATGCTTTCGGGCTTGGGCAGGAAAATCGGATGGGGGTTGGCCAGCGCCTCGGCAGGGTCCGAGGGGCGGCGCTGCGGTTTCGGGCCCGAAGCGGCGGGCGCCATGCCATGCGTGGGCTGGAACCCGGATTCCTGGCAGAAGCGGCGGAAGGTCCAGTCGGAATCCATCCCCAAGTAGCGTGCATAGGAACGCACATACCCGGCGATAAAGCTCGGCGTGTCGAACGCAGAGATATCGCAATTCTCGATTGCGGCAACATAGGAGGCGCGGATTCTCAATTCACGCTGCACGTCCAGCAGCGATTTGCCCAATGTGGCGCGTTCACCCCTCATCAGGTCACCGAGGCGAGTATCCGGATCCTCCAATCCCGGCGGATGAACCGCCTGCTCATCATGCTGCATTGGGGAATTCCCCCTCAGCCCGATCATTGAAACCCTGCCCCATTCTTGTCTGTTCCGCCCTCTCCGAATCGGAAAGGTGCCACAGCTTCATTACTGCAAGGTTATCACGGACGCGAGAGCATAACAGCCCCCCCGCTCACGCGACATTCGCCGAGCGGTTGAGCTTGCACTGTGACCACAGGGCGTCCATCGCGCGAACCAGCGCATCGATATCCTTGGGCTCGTGAACGGGTGACGGGGTGAAACGCAGCCGCTCGGTTCCGCGGGGGACGGTCGGAAAATTGATCGGCTGCACATAGATTCCGAATTGCGCCAGCAGCATGTCCGAAAGCGCCTTGCAGTGGACAGGATGACCGACATGAACCGGAACGATATGGCTGCCGTGGTCCATGATCGGCATTCCCAGGCCGCGCAAGCGCATCTTCAGGATGCGCGCATGCAGCTGCTGCTTGTCCCGCAGTTCCTGCCCCTCGGGCGTCTTGAGGAAGGCGATTGACGCTGCGGCACCTGCGGCAATCGCCGGCGGGATCGAGGTCGTGAAGATGAAGCCCGGCGCATAGGACCGGATCGCGTCCACCATCTTGGCCGAGGCGGCGATATAACCGCCGAACACGCCATAGGCCTTGCCCAGCGTGCCATTGAAGATGTCGATGCGGCCCGCCAACCCGTCACGCTCGGCCACGCCGCCACCGCGGCGGCCATACATGCCGACGGCATGGACCTCATCCAGATAGGTCAGGGCGTTGAATTCCTGCGCAAGATCGCAGATGGCCTCGATCGGGCCGAAATCACCGTCCATCGAATAGATCGATTCAAAGGCGATCAGCTTTGGTGCGTCCGGATCGTCGGCAGCCAGCAGTTCGCGCAGATGCGCCACGTCATTGTGGCGGAAGATGCGTTTTGCGCCGTCGAAGCGCTTGATCCCCTCGATCATCGAGGCATGGTTCAGCGCGTCGGAATAGATGATGAGGCCGGGAAACAGCTTGCGCAGCGTCGAAAGCGTCGCGTCGTTGGCAATATAGGCGCTGGAAAAGACCAGTGCCGCTTCCTTGCCGTGCAGATCAGCGATCTCGGCTTCCAGGCGGCGGTGATAGACCGTGGTCCCCGAAATGTTGCGCGTCCCGCCCGATCCTGCTCCGGTGGCGTCCAGCGCCTCGTGCATCGCGTCAAGTACGACCGGATGCTGGCCCATGCCAAGATAGTCGTTACCGCACCAGACGACGATCTCGGACTCGCTGCCGTCGGGCCGGGTCCAGACCGCGCGAGGGAAGGCACCGTTGCGCCGCTCGATATCGATGAAGGTCCTGTAGCGGCCTTCTTCATGCAATTTACCAATGGCCTGATCGAGGGCGGCGGAGTAGTCCATCTAAGTCCCTTGCCTTGCTTACTTGATCGCTTGGAGGATCCTTAGCTCGATCCCGTGGGTCCCAACTTGATACGTGTCAAGTTAGCAGAAATATAGGGACAAAATGTCGCATTACGACAATGGGACCATCGCAAGTCCCCGAGAAATTCGATCATGAAAGGTGCAAGATGCAGGACAAATCGAAAATCGGCGAAATACTTTCAACGCTGGACAAGGACCTGCCGCAGGCACTGGACCGGTTGATGGAGTTTCTTCGCATCCCCTCGGTCTCGACCGATCCGGCGCACAAGGATGATGTTCGGCAGGCCGCGGAATGGCTGACTGCCGAACTGACGGCGATGGGATTTGACGCCTCGGTTCGCGATACGCCCGGTCATCCGATGGTGGTGGCGCATTCGCCCAAGGGAACGCGGCGGCCCCTGCTGTTCTATGGCCATTATGACGTGCAACCGGTCGATCCGCTGAACCTGTGGCAACGTCCACCCTTTGAGCCCGAGATCCAGGATCTGCCCGAAGGCAAGGTCATCCGCGGCCGCGGCGCGGCCGATGACAAGGGCCAGCTCATGACCTTTGTCGAGGCCTTCCGCGCGTGGAAGACCGTTCACGGAGAATTGCCGACCGATCTGGTCCTGCTGTTTGAGGGAGAGGAGGAATCCGGCTCGCCCAGCCTGCGTCCCTTCCTGCGCGACAATGCCGATGAGCTGCGCGCCGGCATCGCAATGATCTGCGACACCAGCATGTATTCGGACGGGCGTCCCGCGATCACCACGCAGCTTCGTGGCCTTTATGGCGAGGAAATCATCCTGCGCGCCGCGGATCGCGACCTGCATTCGGGCAGTTTCGGTGGCCTGGCCGCGAACCCGATCCAGGTGCTGGTGAACGCGCTGTCGACCGTCAAGGATGCGGATGGCCGGATCACCCTGCCCGGATTTTATGACGGGGTCGAGGAACTGTCGAACGAGCTGCGCTCGGACTGGGAAGATCTGGGGTTCGATGCCGGCGATTTCCTGTCCCGTGTGGGGCTGAAGCACCCGATCGGGGAAAAGGGCCGCACCGGGCTGGAAATGGTCTGGAACCGCCCGACATTCGAGATCAACGGCATCAGCGGCGGCTATACCGGCGAGGGTTTCAAGACTGTCCTGCCGGCCGAGGCGCGCGCCAAGGTCAGCTTCCGCCTGACCGGCACGCAGGATCCCGATGCGATCCGCGACGCGTTCCGCGCCCATGTGCGCGACGCACTGCCCGAGGATTGCAGCGTCGAGTTCCATCCCCACGGCGGCAGCCCCGGCAGCCGGATGGACATCTCGGACCCTGCCTTCGCCGCGGCCAAGACCGCACTGTCCGAGGAATGGAACCGCGAGGCAGCCTATATCGGCGCTGGCGGCTCGATCCCCATTGCCGGGGATTTCAAAGAGATCCTTGGCATGGATTCGATGCTGATCGGCTTTGGCCGCGATGACGACCGGATCCATTCTCCGAACGAGAAATACGATCTGGAAAGCTTTGCCCGTGGCGCGCGCAGCTGGGCGCGCATCCTTGCGGCTTTGGCCTGAGCCGTAAATATCAGGCGGGACGCGATCACAGCGTCCCACCCTGACGCGAACTGGGATTGAGACGGGGCCGCGCTGTGGCGGCCCCGCATGCCACGCATCAGGGTTTCACCTCCTCGAAGTCCCCGGGCTTCCAGCTGCCGTCAAAAGCCGGGGTCTCTGGGCCATAGATCCGGAAATAGGCGAACCAGCCCCGGCCCGGCGTGGTCTTGATCCAGCGGCTCTCGGCCCCTTCGGGTTGCTCGGGACCAAAGAACAGGTCGACCGAGGTCTGATCCCCCAGATCCTTCAACTCGAACATGGATCGCAGCGCGGCCTTATCCTGATCGGTCTGAACCTGGCTGCGCGTCTGCGCGTCATAAAGGGTGACCGACCAGAACAGCTTGTCGGGCACGGGCATCGGAACGGTCAGCTTGTAGGTCTTGCCGCCGTCAAGCCACGCGCCCGCCGCATCCCGCGACCCCAGCCAGTAAAGCGATCCCGCGCCCGCATCGCGCCGGAACATGGCCGGAGAGGTCACGATGGCCTGGGCAAACCAGCGGTCCCGCGCCTCCAGATCGACGCCATAGGGGGTCTCGAACTGCGCGCTGCCGGGAACAAGCCCGACCCATTCCCATTTCCGGTCCGGCCAGGCGGTGCGATCGGCCCGGTCACTGTCGAAGGCCGAAACCAGCATCTGGTCGCGTCCTTCCTTTGCGGCGCGTTCAAGGATGGCATGCATCCGGGCATCTGGCGCAAAGGGCTGGCCCTTCTCGATCCCAAGCTCGGCCAGAAGGCCATACATCGGCAGGAAATTCGGATTGAGCGGCTCGGCCTCGATCACCGCCGCCAGTTGCTCCCAGAAGCCGAAATTGTCCTCCCACCGCAGGGACGAGCTGTCCAGCGCCTTGTCACTGGTGTCGACCGCCTCCAGCAGTTTCGCGTCGTCACCAAGAGGGTGGATCTTTACGCTGCGCAGCGCGTCCAGCGCCTTTTGCAGGTCGCCACCCTGCGGCAATGCGCGAATGGCGAGAAGGTTCTTCATCGTGGTCGAACGCCCGACGTGATAGCCTTCGGGCACTTCGCCCGTATAACCGGGCGGCAGGACCAGGTGCTTGCCCCCCTTGCCAGCGTCGGGGCCGGGCAGGCCCATATCCTGCACCCAGCCTTGATGATGATCGTCCACCAGGCCAATGAACGCCCCCGGGGGCAGATCGATCACCATCGGCCCGTTCGACAGGTCCAGCGTCGCCGATCCATAGGGCGTATCCGAGTTCAGTGTCAGACCGACCTGCTTCGGCCCGGTGGCCGCGATCCCCCAGGCCTTGCCGTCCTCGATCCCGGCATTGCGGTTGCCCTGGAAGATGCCCTCCATCGACACCGTGGGATACCAGAAGCGATAGGCCACCATCGCGCGCTGGAAATCCGCATCATCTCGCGCCTTTGCGCTGGCCTCCGGCGTCGGGTAGCCGGCAGTGAACGGATAGGGCGTGGCCGTTTGGGCAAGCCCCTGCCCCGCGGACAAGGCAATGGCAGCAACTGTAATCAACCTCAGCATCAGGCTTCCTCATTTTTCGGGAACAAGTCTGGAATCGCTCAAGCCTGGCCGCCCTGGGTCTGCAAGAAAGGTGATTCTGAAATCGGTCGGGGCGGCCGCACCGACAGTCAAGCGCAGGTCCGATGCGCGGGCAAGTGTCGCGTCATGCACGGCGGGCCGGTTGGCCCGGAAGCTGATATCGGCGCGTGCCAAGGCACTGCCAGAAACAGCCACAGAACCAGTAACCTATTGAGGAAAATGGTGCACCCGACACGATTCGAACGTGTGGCCTCTGCCTTCGGAGGGCAGCGCTCTATCCAGCTGAGCTACGGGTGCAGCGCCATCGCTGCTTAGCCGCATTCGTGCGGCTCTGCAATGGGGTTCAGGCGAAAAGCTCGCGGCAGAAGGACAGGCCGTCGACCAGCGCGTCGACCTCAGCGCGGGTATTGTACATCGCAAAGCTGGCGCGGGCCGAGGCAGTGAGGCCGTAGAACTCCATCAGGGGCATGGCGCAATGCGTCCCGGCCCGGACTGCGATGCCGCGCTTGTCCAGGATGGTCGAGATGTCATGGGCATGCGCGCCCTCCATCGTCATCGAGAAGATGGCACCCTTGTCGGCGGCATCGCCCTGCACGTTCAGCCAGTTCAGGCTGCGCAGGCGTTCGCGCGCATAGTCACGCAGCTCGCGTTCATGCGCGGCGACATTCTCCATCCCAAGTTCCATCAGGTATTCCAGCGCAGCGCCCAGACCGATCTGGTTGACGATTCCGGGGGTGCCCGCCTCGAACCGCAGGGGTGGGTCGGCATAGTCGATCCCCTCCCGCGTCACGGTGCGGATCATGTCGCCGCCGCCCATGAAGGGGCGCATCTCGGCCTGGCGTTCACGCTTGATCCAGATCGCGCCCGAACCCGAGGGGCCGTAAAGCTTGTGCCCGGTGATGCAGTAGAAATCGACGCCAAGCGCGGCGACATCGACTGGCATATGGACCGAGGCCTGGCTGCCGTCGACCAGAACCGGAACGTCCGTCCCACGCGCGATCGCCGCGACATCGACGACGGTGCCCGTCACGTTCGACATCTGCGTCACTGCAACCAGCCGCGTCCGCGGCCCGATGGCGGCCAGCACCTTCTCAGGCGGCAATGAGCCGTCCGCCTCTGGCTCGACCCATTTCAGGACGACACCCTGACGTTCACGCAGGAAATGCCAGGGCACGATATTGGCGTGATGCTCCAGCACAGACAGCACGATCTCGTCCCCCGCCTGCAGGCGGGGCGCGGCCCAGCCATAGGAGACGAGGTTGATCCCCTCGGTCGAGCCGGAGGTGAAGATAACCTCATCCTCATGCGGGGCATTCAGGAAACGGGCAATGATGCTGCGGACCCGTTCATAATTTTCGGTAGCCAGGTTGGACAGGAAATGCAGCCCGCGATGGACGTTCGCATATTCCGCCTCATAGGCGCGGGTGACTGCCTCGACCACCTGGCGCGGCTTCTGCGCGCTTGCACCGCTGTCCAGATAGACAAGCGGCCGCCCGTTCACCTGCCGCGACAGGATCGGGAAATCGGCGCGGACCTTTTCGACATCGAAGCTCATGGCGAGACCTCCGGTAGAATTCCAAATGCGGCGGCAAGGATCGACAGCATCGTTGCCACCAGAAACACGCCTCCGATGAAACCAAGGGCGACCTTGGGCGTGCTGGCAAAGCCGTGCAGTTCCTTCGTCATGGCGATCGTCAGATAGATCGAGACGCCAAATGCGATCAACGAGGTCAGCGTCCCCGTCTGGGGAAACACCACCATCAGGACAAGCTGAAGCGCCTGCAACCCGACCAGGATCAGCTCGATCCAGGCGACAAGCAGCAGGGCGTCCGCAAAGACGCCCGTGCCACGAAAGGCGCGCCCGATCACAGTTACCGCAGCCGCCGAAATCACCATCGCACCCAACTGCAACCCGGCCAGCGCCATCGGGTTGGCAAGCAGCGCCGAGATCGGATCGTTGGTGGGCGCGGAGAACATCAAGCGGGCGATGCCAGCCAGCACGGTCGACAGCGACACCGCCAGGATCACGATCATCCAGCGCTCTCCCGGCGCCAGATCCAGGCCACGCAGCACCTGCACGGCCTGGGCCGGTTTTCGCAGGGTCAGCACAACAAGATCGCCCAGATCGCTGATATTCATCTCTTCCTCGTCAAGGTCCGCAATCCGGCGGCCCATATCATGACAAAGCCCAGACCTGCCAGCGCCCGTGTCAGCGTCAGGGCCGGGCCGGGTCCGATCAGTCCCGCGACCAGCCCCGCCAACAGGACGGCAGGCGATGCGGCCAGCAATGCCCAGAACAGAGCAAGCCGCGATTCCACCGCTCCGATGGGACGCGACGTTGCACGGGACAGGGCCGAAACCAGCGCCGCCAGCGCATAGGCCAGAAGCGGCATGATGAACATGACCCCCAGCAGCGCGCCACCCATGCGGGCCTGCAATGGGATCGAGGGGTCAAGCTCGGCCGCGCGCGCATGTTCGGGCGCCTGCGCAACCAGATACATCAGCATGGCCGACATCAGGATCACGATCAGCGCCCGGTCAGGCAGCCCGCGCAGGGTGTCGACCACCCTGCCCGGCGCCCACCAGCTTACGATGATCCGCGGGACGATTCCGGCGCGGGTCATCGTCGTTCTCAGGCCGCCGCGCGGCTGGTCAGCCACTCATCCAGGCGGCCCAGAATGTCGCCACGCAGGCGGTCATCCTCGATCTCTTCCAGCGCGTCGGCCAGGAAGGACAGGACAAGCAGCACGACCGCCTGTTCCTTCGGTACCCCGCGCGAGCGCAGGTAGAACATCGCGGTCTCATCCAGCGCGCCGGTGGTCGATCCATGCGAACATTTCACGTCATCGGCATAGATTTCCAGCTCGGGCTTGGCCAGAAACTGGCTGCCCTCGTCCAGAAGCAGGCCTTGGCTGATCTGGTAACCGTCCGTCTTCTGCGCGCCGGGCTTCACCAGGATCTTGCCCTGGAAGATGCCATGAGCGCCGTTCTTCAGCACTTTCTTGTACACCTGGCGGCTTTCGCAACGCTCGGCGGCATGGGTGATGAAAACGGTGTCGTCATGGTGGAAACGGCCTTCGCTGCCATCGCCCAGCACGGCCGCGGCGATATGGGCCACGGCGTCATTGCCAGCGATCTCGATCACGCCTTCGTTGCGCATCATGCTGCCGTTGACAGCAAGCGTGAAGGATTTGAACAGCGCGCCTTCGCCCACGCGGGCAAAGACATGGCCAATGCCGACCTTGGCGTCATCCGCACGCTTGCTGGCGATGTGGTGGAACCGGGCCTCGCGGCCGACCTCGACTTCCATCGCGACGTTCGAGCGCGCACCGATTCCGCCGGTCTCCAGCAGGGTCAGCTCAGCGCCTTCCTCCAGCCGGACGACGTGGTGAACGGTCACATCCGCATCCTGCGCATCGCGACGGTAAAGGATGTGCACGGGCCGCGAGACCTTGCCGGTCACACGGATCAGCGCACCATCAGTAGCCGCCAACGTGTTCAGCACGGCAAAAGGCCGCTTCACGGGCTTTTGACCGGCAGCTTCCAGCTTGCCGTAAAGATCCGCTGCCCAGTGATCGCCTGCGGCATCCGCGGCGGCAAGCGTCTGGATCTCGATCCCTTCACCCGCCAGCTCATCCGAGGCTGCCGCGTCAAAACGCCCGTCGACGAAGACCAGCTTCAACCGGTCGATTTCCCCGAAAAGCGAGGATTCGCGCGCAGTATAGGCCAAAGCCTCGGGAACCGGTGCATTGAAGGGTGCCGGGTCCGTATAACGCCAGTATTCGTCCCGCGCGCCAGGCAGGCCCATTGCCTCAAGCCGGGCCACAGCGTCGGCGCGGGCGGCAGCGCTGAAACCACCCCGGGGCAGATCCAGCGCGTCCAGGCGCGCGACCAGCGCCGCGTCGCCGGGCCGGGACTTGCCCCCGACCGCGGGCGCCGTGCTGGCAAGAACAGCCGTATCCGCCATCAGCCGACCTCCGCCAGAAGATCGCCATAGCCGTTCTTCTCGACTTCCAGCGCCAGTTCCGGTCCACCAGTCTTGATGATGCGGCCGTTCGACATGATGTGGACAACGTCCGGTTTGATATGGTCCAGCAGTCGCTGGTAGTGGGTGATGACCAGGAAACTGCGCTCGGGCGAACGCAGCGCGTTCACGCCTTCGGCCACCAGCCGCATCGCATCCACATCCAGACCCGAATCCGTTTCGTCCAGGATGCACATCCGCGGCTCAAGCATGGCCATCTGCAGGATCTCGTTGCGCTTCTTCTCGCCACCCGAGAAGCCGACATTCACCGGGCGCTTCAGCATCTCGCTGTCGATCTGCAGCGCCTTGGCCTTTTCGCGCACGATCTTCAGGAACTCGCCCGAGGAAAGCTCCTCCTCGCCGCGCGCCTTGCGCTGTGCATTCACGGCAGTGCGCAGGAAGGTCAGGTTGCCGACACCGGGGATCTCGACCGGATACTGGAACGCAAGGAACAGGCCCGCCGCGGCGCGCTCTTCCGGTTCCATGTCCAGAAGGTCGTGTTCGTCAAGGCTGGCATCGCCATCGGTGACTTCGTAACCGTCGCGGCCGGACATGACATAGGACAGGGTCGACTTGCCCGAGCCGTTCGGACCCATGATCGCGTGGACCTCGCCCGCCGGGATGGTCAAATCCACGCCCTTGAGGATCTGTTTGTCCTCGTCCTCAAGTTTGACGTGCAGGTTCTTGATGTTCAGCATTATTCTTACCTCAGTCGATGGTGTGGCGGTGTCGGGGGCCGACACCATCAGAGTGGATTTCACGGCGGACATGCCACCTTGCGAAACGGCGGCCGCGCCCGCTGGCCCGATCGGCCCGGGACGCGGCGGGGATCATCCGACCGACCCTTCCAGCGAGATCGCGACCAGCGATTGCGCCTCCATGGCGAATTCCATCGGAAGCGCCTGCAGGACCTCACGGCAGAAGCCGTTCACGACCAGCGCCACGGCCTCCTCCTCGTCCATGCCGCGGGCGCGGCAATAGAACAGCTGGTCGTCATCGACCTTGCTGGTGGTGGCTTCGTGCTCGACCCGCGACGAGGTGTTCTTCACCTCGATATAGGGCACGGTATGGGCTCCGCATTTGTCCCCGATCAGCAGGCTGTCGCATTGGGTATAGTTGCGGCTGTTCGTGGCCTTGGGGTGCATGGTCACAAGGCCGCGATAGGTGTTCTGCGCTTTACCTGCGGAAATCCCTTTGGAAACAATGCGCGAACGGGTGTTTTTGCCAAGATGGATCATCTTGGTCCCGGTATCGGCCTGCTGCATGTTGTTCGCGATGGCGATCGAGTAGAACTCGCCCTGGCTTTCATTTCCACGCAGGATGCACGAGGGGTATTTCCAGGTGATCGCCGAGCCGGTCTCGACCTGCGTCCACATGACCTTCGCCCGCGCCTCGCGGCAATCCGCGCGCTTGGTGACGAAGTTGTAGATGCCGCCCTTGCCTTCCTCGTCGCCGGGGAACCAGTTCTGGACGGTCGAGTATTTCACCTCGGCGTCTTCCAGAATGACGATCTCGACGACGGCGGCGTGCAGCTGGGCCACGTCGCGCTTGGGCGCGGTGCAGCCTTCAAGATAGCTGACATAGGAACCCTTGTCGGCGATGATCAGCGTGCGCTCGAACTGGCCGGTGTTTTCCGCGTTGATGCGGAAATAGGTCGACAGCTCCATCGGGCAGCGGGTGCCCGGCGGAATGTAGACGAAGGAGCCGTCCGAGAAGACCGCCGAGTTCAGCGTGGCGAAATAGTTGTCCGACTGCGGCACGACCGAGCCTAGGTACTTCTTCACCAGTTCCGGATGCTCGCGGATGGCTTCCGAGATCGAGCAGAAGATGACGCCGGCCTTGGCCAGTTCATCCTTGAACGTGGTGCCGACCGAAACCGAGTCGAAGACCGCGTCCACAGCAACCTTGCGGGCCTCGGCCGGGGTCTCGCCCGCGCCTTCGATCCCGGCAAGGATCATCTGTTCCTTCAGCGGAATGCCCAGCTTTTCATAGGTGGCCAGAAGCTTGGGGTCGACCTCGTCCAGCGACTTCGGCTTCACTTCCATGCTTTTGGGGCGCGCATAGTAATACTGATCCTGATAATCAATTTCAGGATAGTTCAGCATCGCCCATTTGGGTTCCGTCATGGTCTGCCAGCGGCGGAACGCCTGCAACCGCCATTCCGTCATCCATTCCGGTTCTTCGTTCTTCTTCGAGATCAGGCGGACAATATCCTCGTTCACGCCTTTCGGCGCGTATTCCATCTCGATCTCGGTGTCCCAGCCGTATTTGTAGGACCCCATGTTCTGGACGGTCTCGACGGTTTCGCGGTCCACGCCTTCGCGCACCTCGATCGCCTCGCTGATCTCAACAGCCATCTCAAACCCTTCCTGCGGTCGCCCGCGATTCATTCCGTTGCCGCCAGCGCGCATAGGCCGCCAGCCAGGCCTCTGCAAAACGCATGACGTCCCGATGATCCGTCGTCGGACCAATCGAGACGCGGATTGCATCGCCCGCCCATTCCGTCGCAATCCCCATGGCCGTCAGCACCGAACTGGGCCGCACCTTGCCCGAGGAGCAGGCCGAGCCCGCCGAAACGGCAAAGCCTGCCAGGTCCATCTGCATCACTTGCGTCTCTCCGCGCCAACCAGGCGTCAGGATCGACAATGTATTCGGCAAGCGGCGGGATTCGCGTCCCGGGAATGTAACCATTTCCGCGCCGGATTCCAGAGCGGCCATCAGCGAATCGCGGGTATCCGAGACTTTTTCTGCGATACCTTGATCCAGATCATTCTGGGCCGCCTTGGCCGCCGCCGCGAATCCCATGATGCCGATCAGGTTCTCGGTTCCCGCGCGGCGTCCCTGCTCCTGCCCGCCGCCTTTCAGGCGCGCCTCGACTTCGGTGCCGCGCTTGACCACCAGCGCGCCAATCCCGCGCGGGCCGCCCAGCTTGTGCGCGCTGACGAACCCGGCCTCGACCCCCAGCCAGTTGAACGCGAAGGGGATCTTTCCGAAAGCCTGGGTCAGGTCGGTGACGGCCAACCCTTCGGGCAGATCCTGGATCACGCCAGTCTCGGGATTGGCAAGTTGCAGCGTCGATTGCCGGGGATCGGCTACGTCGACGCGGCCATTGCGGTGCACGCCAAGCGAGGGCCGGCACCAGGCCACGACCGCCGCATGTTCGACCTCGGCGCAGGCCAGGTCGCGTCCCTGCAGGACAAGCGCCGCGGATTCCGTCGCACCCGAGGTAAAAATCACATCCGCGCCTTCCGCGCCAAGCGCCGTGGCCACGTCTTCGCGCGCGCGTTCCAGCGCCGATTTCGCCGCCCGGCCCTCGGCATGGACCGAGGAAGGGTTACCGACGATCTCGGTCGCTGCCAGCATCGCCTGGCGCGCCTCGGGTCGCATCGGCGCCGTCGCATTCCAATCCAGATAGACCCTTTGCGTCATGCTCCCACCTCGGTTTCAGACGGCAAAAATTCGGCAAGCGTATCCGCGATCCGCGAGGCCAACAGCCGCGCGACCTCGGATTTATCCATCCGCGGCCATTCCTCGGCCCCCGCGCCAGTGATCAGGGTCACGGCATTCTCGGCCCCGCCCATGATGCCGGTTTCGGGGCGGACGTCATTGGCGACAATCCAGTCGGCACCCTTTTTCAGGCGCTTGGCGGTGGCATGGGCGACGACGTCATCGGTCTCGGCCGCGAAACCCACGACAAGATCGGGGCGCCCCTCGTCCAGTCCGCCGATCCAGCGCAGGATGTCCGGATTCTCCGCGAATTCCAGCACCGGCAGGCGACCCGAACCGTCCTTCTTGATCTTGCTGTCGCGCGCGTTCACCACCTGCCAGTCGGCGACCGCAGCGGCCATGACGGCGGCATCGGCGGGCAAGGCAGCCTCGACCGCTTCGCGCATCTCGCGCGCCGTCTGAACGCGGATCACCTCGACCCCGGAGGGTGGCGGCGCCTCGGCGGGACCGGTCACAAAGCTGACCCGCGCGCCAAGATCGCGCAGTGCGGCGGCGATTGCCGTGCCCTGCGCCCCGCTGGAACGGTTCGCGATATAACGCACCGGATCGATGGGCTCATGCGTCGGCCCCGAAGTCACGATGACATGCCTGCCTGCCAGCGGCAGCTCCTGCGCCCGCGGAACCACGGCTTCCAACGGCAGACGCAGGGGCCTGTCGCGGCCCAGCATCCCCTGGATCGCCGTCAGGATCTCGGCCGGTTCGGACATGCGTCCGGGGCCGTATTCGCCGCAGGCCATGTCGCCTTCGGCCGGACCGACAAAACGGATACCATCCTCTTCCAACAGGTCGCGGTTGCGCTGGGTCGCCGGGTGCTGCCACATGCGCACATTCATCGCGGGCGCGATAAGCACCGGCTTGTCGGTCGCCAGCAGCAGGGTGGAGGCGAGGTCGTTCGCAAGCCCTGCCGCCATCCGCGCCATCAGATCGGCAGTTGCCGGGGCCACCACGACAAGGTCGGCATTCCGCGACAACTGGATATGACCCATTTCGGATTCCCGGGTCAGGTCAAACAATTCGGTATGACAGGCTTCCTCGGCCAGCGCAGAAAGCGTCAAGGGGGTCACGAACTCGGCCCCCGCCGCGGTCAGGACCGGGACCACGCTGATGCCGTCGCGCCGCATCACCCGGATCAGCTCCGGTATCTTGAAGGCGGCGATGCCTCCTCCGACGATCAGCAAGACGCGGCTGCCCAGCATGGTTGCCCTCCGGTTTCGATGCTGCCCTGCACATAGGCCTGATCGCGTCCAGCGGCAAGGAATCTGGACCGTTAACCTTGCATTAAGGCCCTTCCGCTACCGCTTGCCCGAAGGTGGGCGGCGGGGATGGGACATGGTTGCAATTGCGCATACCGTTGCGTTCGAGGGGGTCGAGGCGCGGCTGGTCGAGGTGCAATGCTCGATCTCGCCGGGATTGCCGGGTTTCGGCATCGTGGGACTGCCCGACAAATCCGTCAGCGAAGCGCGCGAAAGGGTGCGCGCGGCCTTTGCAGCGCTGTCGATCGCCCTGCCCTCGCGCCGTATCACCGTGAACATGTCCCCCGCCGATCTGCCCAAGGAAGGATCCCATTTCGATCTGCCGATCGCCCTGTCGGTTCTGGCCGCGCTGGAAATCCTGCCGGCCGAAGCCCTGGCACAGGTGCTTTCACTGGGGGAGCTGGCGCTGGATGGGCGATTGTCGCCGGTGGCGGGCGCGCTTCCCGCAGCGATGGCCGCGGCCGAACAGGGGTTCGACCTTCTGGTTCCCGCCGCTTGCGCAGCCGAAGGGGCATGGGTCGGCGCAGCCTCGGTCTTTGGCCCCCGAACCTTGCGCGACGCCATCGACCACCTTGGCGACCGCGCGCCCCTGACACCAGCTCAGCCGGGTGAGGCGCAGGGCCGCGACATTCTGGAAGACCTTGACGAGGTGAAGGGACAGGAGCGTGCGCGGCGCGCCATCGAGATCGCCGCTGCCGGTCGTCATCACCTGTTGATGGTGGGCCCGCCCGGCGCGACCAAGACGATGCTGGCCAGGCGCATCCCCGGCATCCTGCCGCCCCTGACTCCGGCGGAAGCACTTGAGACCTCCACCATTCACTCGGTTGCCGGCCTGCTGAAGAATGGCGGTATTTCGCGCGACGCACCATTCTGCCAGCCCCATCACACCGCCTCGATGGCGGCAATCGTGGGGGGTGGGCGAAATGCTGGTCCGGGCCAGGTCAGCCTTGCTCACAACGGCGTACTGTTCATGGACGAATTGCCGGAATTCGAGCGGCGCGTCATCGACGCCCTGCGCGAACCGATCGAAACCGGAGAGGTCCATGTCGCCCGCGCCAATGCACATATCCGCTATCCCGCCCGCTTCCTGCTGATCGCGGCCGCGAACCCCTGTCGCTGCGGCAACCTTGCGGATGCCGGACAGTCCTGTTCGCGCGCGCCCGGCTGCGGAGCCGACTACATGAGCCGGGTCTCGGGTCCGATGATGGACCGCTTCGACATGCGGATGGAGGTTCCGCAGATCTCCCTTGAAGACATGCAACTGCCGGGGGGCGGCGAATCCTCGGCCACGGTTCGGAACCGGGTGGCAGCAGCGCGCGAGGTTCAGGCGCAACGTTTTGCGAAACACCCTCAGGCACGGGTCAATGCCGATGCCTCGGGACGCCTGCTGGACGAAATCGCACCACTTGATGCTGAGGGGCGCGAGCTTCTGAACCGCGCGGCACAGCATTTCGGCATGACCCCACGCGGATACCACCGCATCCTGCGCGCGGCCCGCACCATCGCCGATCTTGATGCCTCATCCCAGATCCGCGCACCGCATCTTGCCGAGGCCTTGTCCTTCCGACTGACCTTCACGCGGTCCGATTGACCGACAGTGGCGGGCAGCTTTCTGGCTGGCAAAATCTGCAACTGGGTTGCTCCGGATCGCCCCCGGTTTCAAGCCAGCTTCACCGGCGAGCACCCGAATTCTGGCCAGGAAGTTCGGAACGCTGTCACGTTCACATCCTCGCCCTACCCGCGAACCCCGGCGTCCAACGTGTTGACCCGGCTCGGCGCAGCAAGGTCAGCGCACCGAAACGGAGCCACCGCGCTTTGACAATTGTGGTGCGAACCTCGCCAAGGAGCCGATGCTGCCGCTCAGAGCGTCTTTCTGTCGCGTTCTGCCAGCCGACGTTCCACCGCGTCCCAGATCAGCGCGGCGGCATTGGTGCCGTCGAAACGCTCCAGCTCCTGAATGCCGGTCGGCGAGGTGACATTGATCTCGGTCAGCCAGCCGTCGATCACATCGATCCCGGTGAACAGCAGGCCCTTTTCACGCAGGACAGGCGCAATGATCGCACAGATCTCGCGTTCCCGGTCTGTCAGGCCGATCTTTTCCGGCCTTCCCCCCACATGCATGTTCGAGCGCGCCTCACCCGCCGCCGGAACGCGGTTGATCGCCCCCACCGGCTCACCGTCGACCAATATGATCCGCTTGTCGCCCTTGACCACCGCGGGCAGATACTTCTGCGCGATGATCGGCTCCCTGTTGATTCCTGAAAATGTCTCGACCAGCGAGGACAGATTCGGATCCTTCGGGTGAAGATGGAAGATCCCTGCCCCGCCATTGCCGTAAAGCGGTTTCACGATGATATCCCCATGCCGCTCGCGGAAAGCACGGATCTGGGCAATGTCGCGGGTGATCAGCGTGGGCGGGGTAAGGTCCGGAAAATCCAGAACGAGAAGCTTTTCGGGGCAATTGCGGACCCAGAAAGGGTCGTTCACGACAAGGCTTTTCGGATGGACGCGGTCAAGCAGGTGGGTGTTGGTGATATAGCCCATGTCGAAGGGCGGGTCCTGGCGCAGCCAGATCACATCGAATTCGGCCAGGTCCACTTCGGCCCAATCCCCGAAGGTCACGTGGTTTCCCTGTTCGCGCCGCAGCGTGACGGGGCGCCCCTTGGCAAGCACCTTGCCCTCGACATAGCTCAGCTTGTCTGGGGTATACTGAAACAGGCGGTGTCCGCGCACCTCGGCTTCAAGCCCCAGTCGGAACGTGCTGTCCCCGGAAATCGAGACGTGCTCGATCGGATCCATCTGAAGGGCGACGTAAAGACTCATGCGTGCAACTCCGGCCTTGTTCGGGCGGAGTTTTGGCGCGCCCAGTGGTGCATTGCAAGCCTTACGGATCAAGCGCCCCCGAAGGCGTTCTCGATGATCTCGACCCGACCGATTTCATCGACCAAGGCCGCGTCAAAGCGCATCAACGTCAGCAACCCGGTCGCAAGTCCGCCGCAAAACTCCAGCGCGGCATGGCAAATCCGATCGATCTGGCGCCCGTTGATCCGTTCTGCGGCGCGGTCATGCTGCGACGCGGTTTTCACCTCGACAAAAACGAATTCCTCGCCCTTGCGCAGGATCAGGTCGATTTCGCCGGCCTTGCCGCGCCAGCGCGACGCGACCAGCGCGTAACCGCGTTCAAGATAGTTGCGGCAGACCGAGTCCTCGCCCATCCGGCCCGAAGCAAACGCTGTGCTGCCGCGTGCACTTCGGGGATTGCGGCCCTGCCCGGCGATCTTGGTCATCACGCCTCCTTCTGCATCGCCACGGCAAGGGCATAGGCCTCTCGTCGCGGCATTCCAAATCGTGCCGCCGCCTCGGTTGCGGCATCCTTGACCGACATCCTGCCCAGCAACTCGGACAGCACTTCGCGCAGATCAGCCTCATCGACGGGCTTTTCTTCGGGGTGTCCGAAAAGCACGACGATCTCTCCGCGCAGGCCTTCGTCCGGGATTGCTCCCGCCAGTTCGCCCGCCGAACCGCGCATCACCTCTTCGAATTTCTTCGTCAGCTCCCGGCAAATCACCGTAGGTCGGTTCGCGTCAATTTCGCAGAGGTTTTCCAACAATTGCTTAACGCGCCTCGGGCTTTCGAAGGCGATGACCGTCGCCTGTGTCTCGGCCCAGCTTTCGATCCACCTGCGCCGAGCACCGGCCGCCGACGGAGGAAAGCCGACGAACAGGAATCGATCGCTTGGCAGGCCCGAGACGCTGAGCGCGGCCAGCGCTGCCGAAGGCCCCGGCAGCGCACGCACCTTGAACCCGGCCTCGGCCACGTCGCGCGCCAGACGATAGCCGGGATCTGCGACAAGCGGTGTGCCGGCATCCGAACTGTAAGCCACCGACAACCCCTCTTCGAGCGCCTGCAGGATCGCCGGACGGGCGCGGTCGGCATTGTGATCGTGATAGGCGATCATGCGACGTCCCCGGACCGCGATGCCGTGAATGTCCAGAAGATGGCGCAGATTGCGGGTATCCTCGGCCGCGAGGATGTCAGCGGTATTCAGGACGTCCAGCGCGCGCAGCGTGATGTCGCGCGCGCTGCCGATGGGCGTCGCCACCAGGTACAGCGCAGATTCCGGCGGCTGGTTCGAGATGGTCAGCGAAAGGGTGCGCGGTGCCGCCCGTGCTGCCTGTTCGTTCTCGCTCATCGCCATTCCCTTTCCTTGGTGCCGCGGCGGGGCCGCTGAAGTTGCCAACCCCCGGATATGACAATAACCTGCCTTCGTTAAGTCCTCAGCCCGCAGCAACAGGGAATCATGCCATGACCGTCACGTCCACGCGCCGCGGCAGCTTCGGCTTGCGTCGCCCCTTGGCCCGGATCGCCGCATTCGCATCGGCACTGGTGCTCGCCGCATGTCAGCCGATCCAGACCGGCATGTCGGGCCCCTCGACCGGACAGACCATCGACCCATCTCAACCAGTACCCGTCGCCCTTCTGGTTCCTGCGGGCACCGGCAGCGCGGACATGGACTGGCTTGCCCGTTCACTGAAGAATTCGGCGACGATGGCAGCGCGCGATGCGCAGGGCGCGACGATCGATCTGCGCGTCTATGAGGCGGGCTCGGACCCGGCGGTCGCAGTGGCCAAGGCCAACCAGGCGGCCGATGAGGGGGCAAAGATCATCCTGGGCCCGCTATTCGCGGATTCCGCCAATGCCGTGGGCGTCGCGATGGCACCGCGCGGGATCAACGTGCTGTCCTTTTCAAACAATGCCGACATTGCGGGCGGGAACCTGTTCGTTCTGGGCAACACCTTTGGCAACGTCGCCGACCGGCTGGTGCGCTATTCGGTCCGCAACGGCAAGCGCCGCATCCTGGTCGTGGCCGAGGATGACGTGGCGGGCCAGGTCGGTTCGCAAGCGATCCAGAAGGCGATCCAGCGCAACCGCGCGACCCTTGCCGGGTTGGCCACGCATCCCGTCTCGCAGCAGGGCATCGACGGGGTGATCCCGAATGTCAGTCAGGCCGCGCTGTCGGGCAATGTCGATGCTGTCTTCCTGACCGCCAACCACGGCGCGGTCCTACCCTATCTGACCGACAAACTGGCCGATGCGGGCGTTACCTCGGCCACCGTGCAGATGATGGGCCTGACACGTTGGGACCAGCCCGCGTCGCGGATGGGACTGCGCGGTGTGCAGGGCGGTTGGTTCGCGCTGCCCGACACTCGGATGAAAGGCCAATTCGACCAGCGTTACCGCGCGGCCTTTGGCGAGGCTCCGCATGAGCTTGGCTCGCTTGGTTATGACGGCGTCGCCGCGATCGCCGCGCTGGTCCGCGCCGGAAAGCGCAATGCCCTGACCACGGCCGGGTTGACGCAAAACTCGGGCTTCCAGGGCATCACCGGCGCTTTCCGCCTGCGTCGTGACGGCACCAACGAACGCGCGCTTTCGGTCGCGACGATCCGCAACGGACAGGTCCAAATTCTGGATCCCGCGCCGCAAAGCTTTGGCGGCGCAGGGTTCTGACCTTGACCGGCATTCCCGTGCAACCTTTGCCTCAAAGCGCCCCGGCATTGCCCGGGGCACATTCGTTGTTCTCGCCCGAGACCTTTCTGCCGCATCTCGTCGCCGCGCTTGAAGGCGCCGAGGGCGCGCGCGAGATCCGCAGCCGGACTGTCGCCATCCTGACCCGCGCCCGGGCTGAGGCGCTGGCCGACATCGTTACGGGTTTCCAGTCCCATCCGCGTGCCGCTCGGGAAACGGTCCGCGCCATTGCAAGCCTGACGGATGCGACCGTCAGGGCCATCCACCACGTCGCCGTTACTGTGCTGCATCCCCAGACCAATCCGACCGATGCCGAGCGGTTGGCGGTGCTGGCAATTGGCGGATATGGCCGGGCCGAGATGGCGCCGCAATCCGATGTGGATCTGCTGTTCCTGACCCCCTGGAAAGTCAGCGGCTGGGCCGAAAGCGTGGTCGAATCCATGCTTTACATGCTGTGGGATCTGAAGCTGAAGGTCGGTCAGTCGACGCGAACGATCGATGACTGCCTGCGGCTTGGCGCGGGCGACATCACCATCCGCACCAGCCTGCTTGAGCATCGACTGATCTGCGGCTTTGCCGACACCGCCGAAACACTGCGCGACCGCCTGTGGGGCGAACTTTTCGACAACTCCGTCCCCGAATTCATCGAGGCGAAACTGGTCGAACGGGCCGAGCGTCACCGTCGCCAGGGCGGCCAACGCTATGTCCTTGAGCCGAACGTCAAGGAGGGCAAGGGCGGGTTGCGCGATCTGCAGACGCTTTACTGGATCGCGAAATACATCCACCGCGTCGACCGCGCGGTCGAACTGGTCGACCTGGGTTTCTTCACCAAGGAAGAGCACCTGACCTTCTGGCAGGCCGAGGATTTCCTGTGGGCCGTGCGCTGTCATCTGCATCTGATCGCGGGCCGTCCCAGTGACCAGCTGACTTTCGACATGCAGGTCGAAGTTGCCCGTGCCATGGGCTATCGCGATCAGGGCGGACGCCGCGCGGTCGAGATATTCATGCAGGAATATTTCACCCAGGCGACCCGCGTGGGTGAATTGACGCGGGTCTTCTTGGTCGCGCTTGAGGCGAGGCACCTTTACAAGGCTCCGATCCTCAACGGGTTCTTCAGCCGCCGCAAGCGCGTGCGCGCCGGCTTCAAGGTTGATCGCGGGCGCCTGAACTATGCTGACGAGGCGCAATTCCTGTCCGATCCCCTGAACATCCTGTGGCTGTTCGAAGAGGCGCTGAGGACCGGGATCCTGCTGCATCCCGACGCCATGCGTTCGGTCGCGGCGAATCTGGACCTGATCGACGACCGCGTCCGTCAGGACCCGGTGGCGGTCAGGATCTTCCTTGACCTGCTGCTGAAGCACGGCAATCCGGAGCGCTCGCTCCGGCGGATGAACGAACTTGGTGTTCTCGCCGCCTTCATCCCCGAATTCGCGCCGGTCGTCGCGATGATGCAGTTCAACGTCTATCACCACTACACGGTGGACGAGCATCTGATCCAATGCGTCGCCGCCCTGTCCGCCATCGAGCGCGGAGAGGAGATCGCGGACCTTCCCACGGTCAGCCGGATCATGAAGGGCAAGCTGAATCGTCGCGTCATCTATCTGGCGGTACTGCTGCACGATATCGGCAAGGGCCGGGCCGAAGACCACTCGATCCTTGGCGCAAGGCTGGCACGCCGGGTCTGCACCCGCTTCGGTCTTGACCCCGATGAGATCGAGACCATCGAATGGCTGATCCGCAACCATCTGCTGATGTCGGACGTCGCACAAAAGCGGGACATCTCGGATCCGCGGACACTGCGCGATTTCGCCAAGGTGGTGAAGACCGTGAAGCGGCTGGACCTGCTGACCGTCCTGACCGTCTGCGATATCCGCGGCGTCGGGCCGGGCACCTGGAACAACTGGAAGGCCGTCCTGCTGCGGCGGCTGCACAGCGAGACCGAACATGCACTGAAGAACGGCCTGGAAGAGCTGAACCGCGACCGCCGCACGGGAGAGGCCAAGCGTTCACTGCGCCACCTTCTGACCGCCAAGGGCTGGGAGCCGAAGGCGATCAAGGGAGAGCTTGGGCGCCATTATGAAAGCTACTGGCCCAGCCTGCCCACGGAAACGCAATTCGTCTTTGCCGATCTGCTGCGCGAGCTGACCGATGACGAAATCAGGATCGACCTGCATCCTGATGTAGACCGCGACGCGACCCGCGCGGCTTTCGTGCTGGCCGACCATCCGGGCATCTTCTCGCGGCTGGCGGGGGCGATCGCGTTGGTCGGGGCCAATATCGTCGATGCCCGCACCTATACGACCAAGGACGGCTTCGCGACCGCAGTGTTCTGGATGCAGGATGGCGACGGCCACCCCTATGCCGATGAACGCCTGCCGCGCCTGCGCAAGATGATCGAGCGCACCCTGCGCGGAGAGATCGTCCCCCGAGAGGCGCTTGCAGGCCGCGACAAGCCCAGGAAACGCGACAGCGCCTTCCGCTTTCCGACCCATGTCACGTTCGACAACGAGGCATCGGACGTCTATACCGTGATCGAGGTCGATACGCGTGACCGGCCGGGCCTGCTTTACGACCTGACCCGGACCCTGGCCGAAAACCATATCCAGATTTCCAGCGCGGTGATTGCGACCTTCGGGGCGCAGGTCGTCGACACCTTCTATGTCAAGGACATGTTCGGGCTGAAACTGCACCAACAGCACCGACGCGAGGCGCTGAGCAAGAAACTGCAACAAGCGATCAAGGACGGCGCCGAGCGGGCCGAAAAGGCCGAGCGAAGGCTTGGCGGCCCGTTCTGAGATCACGGAAAGACTTCAATGCAACCGATCAGACTAATCCGGGGCTTCCTCTCGGTCGGGGCCTGGACCCTGGCGAGCCGCCTTGTCGGCTTCATCCGCGACGTGATGATCGCGGCTTATCTGGGGACCGGACCCGTCGCACAGGCCTATCTGGTGGCCTTCACCCTGCCGAACATGTTCCGCCGCTTCTTTGCCGAGGGCGCGTTCAACACCGCCTTCGTGCCGATGTTCGCCAAGCGGCTCGAAGCCGACGACGATCCCCGTGGTTTTGCCGAAGAGGCGTTTTCGGGCCTGTTCTCGGTCGTGCTGGTGGTTTCGGCGATTGCCCATCTCATCATGCCCTGGCTTGTGCTCGCGATGGCCGCGGGGTTCAGGGGCGACGAGCGTTTCGACCTTGCGGTGATCTATGGCCGGATCTGCTTTCCCTATATCCTGTTCATCTCGCTGACCGCGCTGCTGTCGGGACTGCTGAATGCGGGCGGCCGCTTCATCGCCGCTGCCGCAGCGCCGGTGCTGATGAACTTCATCCTGATCGTCGCGATGCTGCTGGCGGACCGGAACGGCTGGGACATGGGCATGGCGATGGCCTGGTCGACCCCTGTTTCCGGCGTCGCGCAGCTGTTCTGCGTCTGGTGGGCGGCGAAGCGCATGGGCTTTCCGCTGCGGTTGCGCCGCCCGCGCCTGACCCCGGACATGCGCCGCCTTCTGGCGGTGGCAGCGCCCGCGGTGCTGGCGGGGGGAGTGGTGCAGATCAACCTGCTGGTCGGCCGGCAGGTCGGCTCTTTCTACGACGGCGCAATTGCCTGGCTGACCAACGCGGACCGTTTGTATCAGCTGCCGCTGGGCGTGGTCGGCATCGCCATCGGCATCGTGCTGCTGCCCGACATTTCACGCCGGCTGAAGGCGGGGGATACCGACGGGGGACGCCACGCCTATAACCGTGCCACCGAATTCGCGTTGTTCCTGACCGTGCCCGCCGCCGTGGCGCTGGTGATCGCCAGCTACCCGCTGATCTCGGTACTGTTCCGGCGCGGCGCTTTCCTTGAGGCGGATGTCGGCCCGACCGCGCTGGCACTGGCGATCTATGGCGCGGGCCTGCCCGCCTTTGTCTTGCAGAAGGTGCTGCAGCCGCTGTATTTCGCTCGCGAGGATACGCGCAGCCCGTTCCGCTTCGCGGTCTGGTCGATGGTGGTCAACGCGGTCGCGGCCCTTGGGCTTGCGCCGGTGATCGGGTTCTCGGCCGCAGCCTTGGGCACGACCATCGCGGGCTGGACGATGGCGCTGCAACTGTGGCGCGGCACCCGCGCCTTTGGCGAAGCGGCCGAACTTGACGACCGCCTGCTCCACCGGCTGCCCCGCATCGTCGCGGCATCGGCAGTCATGGGACTGGTGATCTGGGGCGTGATGGTCATGCTGGGCGATACGCTTTACCAGCCCGGCACCCGCTATCTTGCGTTGCTGGCGCTGGTCGCCAGCGGGGTCGCGACCTATGGCGTGGCCGCGACATTGCTGGGGGCATTCCGCCCGTCGGACCTGCGCGCCGGATTCCGGCGTCAGCGCTGACGGATCTGACGCATGACCCGGGCGACACCGCCCGGGATCAGGACGAAGGACATCAGGAACCCGACGGCAAACCCGGCCACCTCGGCGATCCACGTCGTATTCCCGGACTGGAAAAGGATCCCGAACACCAGTTGGAAGGCCAGCAGCATCCCGATCAGGGTGAAGGCCCGCATCCGGTTCGCGTTTTCCTGCCCAAGCCGCGTCCAAAGCAGGAAGGTGAAGGCCCCGACCAGGCCATAGACCGCAGGATAGCCGCCGATCAGCGGCTGAAAGCGGAACTGCGGAAAGAGGCCCGCGAACAGGGTATAGATCAGCGCCCCGCCAATGGACGACCCGAAGAACAGCGCGACGACCGCCCAGGCCCGGAACTGGCTGGCGACAAGGTTCCCCAGCGCAAGGCAGAAGACGACGACGAAGACGCCATGCATCAGCGACAGGTGCACAAAGGGATAGGTCAGGATCCGCCAGCTCTGGTCCAGCAGGATCACCCGCATCTGCCACAGTTGCAGGATCAGGTCGGGGATATAGGCGGTGCGTTCGACCGCGACCTGGCGCATCGCCATGCCTGCGCCCGGCCCGCCCCCGGTCAGGCCCATCTGCGCAAGACCAAAGACGGCCTCGCTGGCGATCATGGGCAGGACCAACGCCCAAACCACGGCGGGAACGGGATTCAGCGGGGATTCGTCGTAACCGGGTCGCATCGTCTTCCTCTTCCTTGGTCCGGGCTGTTGCGCCCGGGACGGCCAAGGGGTAAGCCAGCCTACGGATTTTTCCAAGCAGGTAGTGCCATGACCACGAGCTTCGCCAAGCGCATCTTCTCCGGCATCCAACCTTCGGGCGGGCTGACGCTGGGGAACTATCTGGGTGCGCTGAAACGCTTCGCCGAATATCAGGGCAAGGGGGCCGAGACGATCTATTGCGTCGTCGACCTGCACGCGATCACCGTCTGGCAAGACCCCGAGAAGCTGCGCCACAACACACGCGAGGTCGCGGCGGCCTTTCTGGCGTCTGGGGTCGATCCCGAAGTCTCGATCCTGTTCAACCAGAGCCAGGTTTCCCAGCACGCCGAGCTTGCGTGGCTTTTCAACACGGTCGCGCGCGTGGGCTGGATGTACCGGATGACCCAGTTCAAGGACAAGGCTGGCAAGAACTCCGAGAACTCTTCGCTGGGTCTGCTGGCATATCCCTCGCTGATGGCAGCCGACATCCTGGCCTATCACGCGACCGCCGTGCCGGTGGGCGAGGATCAGAAGCAGCATCTGGAGCTGACCCGCGACATCGCGGCCAAGTTCAACCACGACTACGGCCTCGACTTCTTCCCGATCACCGAGCCGTTGATCGAAGGCACCGCCACCCGCGTCATGAGCCTGCGCGACGGGTCCAAGAAGATGTCGAAATCCGATCCCTCGGATGCCGCACGCATCAACCTGACCGACGACGGCGACGCCATCGCGCAGAAAATCCGCAAAGCGCGCACCGATGCCGAACCCCTGCCCGGTTCGATGGACGGGCTGAAGGACCGCCCCGAGGCCCGCAACCTCGTCAACATCTTCGCCGCCCTGACCGGTGAGACGGGCGACCAGGTGCTGGCGCGCTTCGAGGGACAGGGCTTCGGCGCCTTCAAGCCGGCGCTGGCCGAAGTCGCCGTCGAAACCCTGGCCCCGATCACGACCCGGATGAGCCAGTTCATGGCAGATCCCGCAGAAATTGATCGCATCCTTGGTCGAGGCGCTGATCAGGCCGCGGCAATCGCCCAGCCCATCGTCGAGCGCACCAAAGAGATCATGGGAATGATCCGGTCCCGCTGAACGGGCAAGGAAAATCAGGTATTTCCACGCGGGATGTGATAACCTCCATCCCGTGCGAGAACGGGTAGGACAATGACGGACCTCTTGTCCCGATTGCTCGGCGCGCGTCCCTGGCTTCTGGCCGACGGCGCGACCGGGACCAATCTTTACAATATGGGGCTGGCCCCCGGCGACGCCCCCGATCTGTGGTGCGAAACCCAACCCGACAGGGTGCGAGACCTGCATCGGCAGATGATCGCGGCGGGCGCGGACCTGATCCTGACGAACAGCTTCGGTGCCAATGCCAGCCGGTTGCGACTGGCCGGTGCCGCGGACCGGGTGGTGTCCCTCAACATCGCCGCGGCGCGCCTTGCCCGCGAAGCGGTCGCAGAAGGCGGCCGCCCGGTCATCGTCGCCGGTTCGATCGGCCCAACCGGAGAGATCATGGCCCCCGTCGGCCGCCTGACCGAGGCCGAGGCCGCGCGCCTTTTCACCGAGCAGGCGCAGGCGTTGAAGGAAGGCGGCGTCGATATCCTGTGGATCGAGACGGTCAGCGCGGTCGAGGAAATGCGCGCCGCGGCCCGTGCGGCGCAGGCGGTGGGCCTGCCCTGGTGCGGTATGATGAGCTTTGAACCCGGCGGTCGCAGCATGATGGGCGTCAGCCCGCCCCAATTGGCCACCCTGGTCGAACGCCTTCCCCATCCCCCCGTCGCATACGGTGCGAATTGCGGGACCGGCCCGGCCGAGCTGTTGCTGGCGATCTCGGGCTTTTCGGCGACCGGGTCCGAGCGTCCCCTGATCGCGAAACCCAATGCCGGTGTGCCGCGCTATCAGGATGGCGGCCTGATTTATGACGGCACGCCCGAGGTGATGGCAGAATTTGCCGTTCTTGCCCGTGACCTTGGGGTGCGCATCATCGGGGGCTGCTGCGGCACGACACCGGCACATCTGGCGGCGATGCATGATGCGCTGGTCCAGCGCCCCGCCGGGCAACGCCCCAGCAGCGATGCGATCTCGGCGCGCATCGGCGGGCTGATGCCGGACCGCTAGAACAGCGACAACTGGTCCCCGGACCGGGGCGGAGGCGCAAACAGGTTGCAATCCAGGACCGGGCTTTGCCCGTCCAGCCCCAACCGCTTTTTCGCCAGCTTGAAACGCTTGTGCAGCAGTTCCGCCTCGCCCCCCTCGCCCCGCATCCGCGCGCCGAAACGCGGGTCGTTGTCTCGCCCGCCCCGCATCGTCTGGATGCGCGACATGACATGGGCCGCCATGCCCGGCCGGTGACGGTCCAGCCAGTCGCGAAACAGGGGCGCGACCTCCAGCGGCAGGCGGACCGGGATCATCGCGGCGGTGCTGGCCCCCGCATCCCGCGCGGCAGTCAGGATCCGCTCCAGTTCGTGCTCATTCAGCACCGGGATCATCGGCGCGGCCATGACGCGAACCGGCACACCTGCCCTTGCCAGGCATTCGATCATCTTCAGCCGCGTGGTCGGACTAGGCGCGCGTGGCTCAAGATCACGGGACAGTTGCGCGTCCAGCGTTGTCAGCGACACCCCAGCCGTGACCAGCCGCCGTCCTGCCATGTCCCCCAGAAGATCGACATCGCGCATCACCGTCGCGCCCCGCGTCACCAGCGTCATCGGGTGGTTCCAGTCGGACAGCACACCGATGCAGGCCCGCATGATGCCAAGCCTTGCCTCGGCCGGTTGATAGGGATCCGTGTTGGTCCCGAAGGCAATCGGCGCCACGGCATAACCCCGCCTTCCGATCTCGACCGCAAGCAGGTCCGGCGCATTGGGCTTGGCGGTGATCCGGGTTTCGAAATCCAGCCCCGGCGACAGCCCAAGATAGGCGTGGCTTGGCCGCGCGAAGCAATAAATGCAGCCATGCTCGCACCCGCGATAGGGATTGACCGAGCGGTCGAAGGTGATGTCGGGCGAGGTATTGCGCGCAATGATCGAGCGCGCCTGTTCGATCGTTACCTCGGTCCGCAACAGCACTGGGTCTTCGGGATAATCCCAGCCGTCGCTTTCGCGGATCCGCTGATATGGCTCGAACCTTGCGTCCGGCCTTGTATCCGCCCCACGGGCGCGCAGCCTTTCCTCGGGATGTCTGGGTGGCAGGGTCATGCCCGGATACTAACCCGTCAGCAGGAACAATACAAGAACATCGCCGAAATGCGGAAACCCTACGCCTTGTGATCGGGTTGGGAACGAAGGGGGCTTCCGGTTTCCACCCCCAGCGCACATATTAAAGGCATTGGAGGACGACATGCCGTTGCCGCATTTCCTGATCCTAGTCCTTGCCGTGATCCTTGCCGCTGGCCTGACCATTTGGGCGGCCAGCGCGGTCGGCGTCCCGATGCTTGCCCTTGGCCTTGTGGCCCTGATGGCTGCGGCGGTTGCTCATCTGGCGATGCGCGAGCATCACTAGTTCAAACGCAGGATCTCGTGCGGTCCCTTGCACACCACGGCGGAACGCAACCGCCCGAAACCAGCTGAACCAGATAACCGTTCCAGCACAGCCAAAATCGGTTGATATGCCCGCCGGCGCGCGGATTGCATTGGAGATGTCCAGAAGAAACGGCCCGATAGTTTCCCGTCCGGGCGATTACCCGGCGATCAGCTCGGTGTCCCAGTAAAGATAATCCATCCAGCTTTCGTGCAGATAATTCGGCGGAAAGCGCCGTCCCGAGGCGTGCATTTCCTCGGGCGTGGGACGTGCAGGATTGCGGCGCAACCGCATCCCCGAATTTCGTAGCGACTTGTTTGCCTTTTTCAGGTTGCAGGGTGAACAGGCGGCAACCACGTTTTCCCAACTTGTCACGCCGCCCCGCGACCGGGGCACGACATGGTCAAAGGTCAACTCGCCCTTGGCCCCGCAATACTGGCAGCAGAATTCGTCCCTCAGAAAAAGATTGAAGCGCGTGAATGCCACGCGCTTCTGGGGTTTGATGAAATCTTTCAGCACGACGACCGACGGGATGCGTATCGCCTCCCGCTGGCTTCGGACTACCTCGTCATATTCGGCGATGATCTGCACCCGGTCCAGAAACACCGCCTTGATCGCCTCTTGCCACGGCCACAGGGACAAGGGGTAGTAGCTGAGGGGACGGAAATCCGCGTTCAGCACCAATGCGGGGTGGTGGCGCAAGTTCGATGGCTCGCGCACGAATTGGCTTCGAAAGTCGCCATGGTCGTCCAGCATCGGCCCTTTGCCTCGCCTGCCAGAAACTTGTCGGAACGTCGTGAGGCCGACTATATATCGCGACCGCGCCCTGACAAGCCCCTGAATATATGCCCTGACCACGGATTACCCGCGATGCGTGACACGGGCGTGACAGGCCGGGTCAGTGCGGTGTCGCGAATTTCAGCAGCAGCAGTCCCGCGATGATCAGGGCGGCGGCCAGAACGCGCAGGGGATCGGCCCCCTCGCCCAGCACCAGAATCCCAAGGATAAAGGAACCGACCGCACCAATCCCGGTCCAGATCACATAAGCCGTGCCCAGCGGCAGGCTTTTCATCGCCAGCGACAGGAACCAGAAGCTGATGATCGACCCGACGATGGTCACGACCGAGGCAACGGGCTTGGTGAACCCATCCGAAAGCTTCATTGCAAAGGCCCAGACGACCTCGAGAATTCCGGCAATTCCCAGATAGATCCAGGCCATGTCATGTCCTTTTCCAACTGCTGCCTTCGGTTCTGTCCGACGCGCAGCATGTGGTCAAGGCCGGGCTTGGCAAAGTATCGGCGGCCGTGACAGGATGGTGTCATGACCGCACCGCCCCGCCTGAACGGACCCCTGGAAACGGCGCTTTACGCCGATGACCTGGACAGGGCCGCACGTTTCTGGTCCGAGGTGATCGGCCTGACCGAGATCGCCCGTCAGCCGGGACGCCATGCCTTCTTCCACTGTGGGGATCAGGTGCTGCTGGTTTTCTGCGCAGCGGCGACGCGGATTCCGCCGCGCCCGGATGCAAGATTGCCCGTGCCGCCGCATGGTGCGGACGGTCCCGGCCATTTCTGCCTGTCGGCCAGCGCAGAGCAGATCCCGCTGTGGCGCGATCATCTTGAGAGCAAGGGGATAAAGATCGAGGCTGATTTCACCTGGCCCCAGGGCGGGCGGTCAATCTATTTCCGCGATCCTGCCGGGAATTCGATCGAAATTGCCGATCCCGTAATCTGGCGCTGAAACAGATCAGCGCCAGCAAAGGCGAATTGTCAGCGCCGCGCCCGGACGGGCACGCGCTGTGGCTTCGCCTGGACCGATTTGAGGACGAGCACACTGGCGGGAACCAGTACAAGCAGGGCCATCCAGATCAGATCCATCGCAAGACTCCTCTTCTTCTGATCTGAAGTTAGACCCTGCTTCAGCGGTTTCAAGTGCAATCTGACGGCTGACGTCAGGTTCTGACGCCAAGTCGCTGCCGCAGAAAATTCAATGCGCGCGACAAGCCGTCGGGCGAGATCCCGTGCGGGGTGTTCTTCATGACATAGGTCTCGACGTCGAAGTTTGCCTTTTCCAGCGCAGCCGCAGCGACGGCCATGCTGTCGAAGGGAACGACGGGATCCTGATCGCCGTGAAGCAGCAGGATCGGCGGATGCGTGCGGATGCCTTTTTCCAGCCCGTCGGGATCGATCAGCCGACCCGAAAAGCCGACCACGCCCGCGAGTTCCTTGTCGCGGCGCGGCGCAACCTCCAGCGACATCATCGTGCCCTGCGAAAATCCGACCAGCGCCAGCCGCGAAGCCTTGATCCCTTCGTCCGTCAGCACCTTGTCGAGAAAGGCATTGATGTCATGGAAGGACTGCTCGACCGAAGCGCGCGCCTGTTCGACACTGGACCCATCCATCCAGGGAATGGGAAACCACTGATAGCCCATGGGATTGTTCCGGCAGGGTTCGGGTGCATCCGGCGCATAGAAGGCTGTTCCGGGCAGATGAGGCGACAGAGGATCGGCCAGTCCCAGCAGGTCGGCACCGTCGGCACCATAACCATGCAGGAAAACAACAACCGATTCAGGCTTTTGCGGGCCTTTCCTTTGCGATTTCAACTGGCGTGTCATCTGATCCCCTCGCGCTCTTTCGCCACCCGGTAATAGGCCCAGAGCGCCCGCGCCGCAACCGCGCGCCAGGGTCGCCAGGGTTCGGCCAGGGCAGTCAGCGCTGCGGGACCGGGTCGTTCGGGCAGGTCGTAAAGCAGCCGCGCCGCCTCGGCCAGTGCCAGATCCCCGGCCGCGAAGACATCTGCGCGGCCAAGCGCGAATTTCAGGTAGATCTCGGCCGTCCAGCGCCCGATCCCCGGCAGCGCGGTCAGCGCAGCAATCGCGTCCTCATCCGGAAGGTCTCGCAGACCCGGCCAGTCCAGCCGGGCCGCAGCGATCCCCCGAAGATAGCGGATCTTGGGTCGCGACAGGCCAGCCGCGCGCAGGACATCATCTTCGGCCCCCGCAATGCCATCTTCATCAGCCAACCCGGCCCGGATCATCCGGTCAAGGATCGCATTCGCCGCCTGCGTCGAGATCTGTTGCGAAACGATGGCGTCGCGGATCGAAACGAAGCCCTCTTCCCACCGGCGCAGCGGTAGCGGGCCAAGCGTGGGCAGCGTGCGCGCCCAGACCGGGCATACTCGCATCAGGTGATCCGCCCCTTCCTCGAGATCCGAGGTCGACCGGATCGTGCGCGTCATTCGATCAGGCCCATGTCGCCGGTCAACCGCGCCTCTTCCTTCAGGCGGGTCTCGAAGGCCATCGAGATATGGCGGCGCAATGCCGCCTCGGCACGGTCGCCGTCACGCGCGGCGATCGCGTCGACGATTTCCTGATGCTCGTCCAGCGTGACCGTGTCCCGACCCTTTGCGGCCAGCGTGGTATGGGCCATCAGCGCCATGCTGCGATGGACAAGGTCCAGCTGCTGCACAAGATAGCGATTGTGGGACGCGAGATGGATCTGGTGGTGGAACCGTCGATTCGCCCGCGACAGCGCCTGTGGATCGCCAAGGATCTTGTGATCGTCCTCGACCATCCCGGCCAGAACCCGAACCTCTTCGGGCGTGGCATGGCGCGCGGCAAGGCGCGCGGCCAGCGCCTCAAGCTCGGCCCGGACGGTATAAAGCTCGGCCAGCTGGTTGTGGTCCAGCGTGGCGACGATCAGGCTGCGCCCGTCGCGCTTCAGCATCGACTGGGTTTCAAGCCGCTGCAAGGCTTCGCGCACCGGGGTCCGGGACACGCCGAAGCGCTCGGCCAGTTCAGATTCCACCAAACGATCGCCGGGACGATAGGTGCCGCTGTCGATGGCGCTGAGGATCAGGGAATAGGCGTCTTTCATGCGCCGCACGATCCGTTGTCCCAGACGGGATTGCAAGCGCCCTGCCACAGGCTTAGGCAGAGAACATGGATTTTCATCATGTAACGACCTGGGTGTTCGATCTCGACAACACCCTTTATGCGCCCGAGATGCGGCTCTTCGATCAGATCGAAAAGCGCATGACCGCTTATGTGATGCGCGAATTGCGCGTGTCAGAGGCGCGGGCCAGCCACCTGCGCGATCATTACTGGCGCCAGCACGGCACCACGCTGGCCGGGCTGATGGTGGAACACGCGATCGATCCGCTGCCCTATCTGCGTGAAGTCCATGACATCGACTTCTCACATCTCGTGCCCGACCCCGATCTGGCTAGGCTGATTTCGGACCTGCCCGGGCGCAAGATCATCCACACCAACGCCGATATCGAATATGCAGCCAAGGTGCTTGACCATCGCGGACTTGCGGTCTTTGACGAGATCCACGGCATCGACACGACTGGCTTTCTGCCGAAGCCCGATCCGGCGTCTTACGCGGCGGTGATCGGGGCCACGGGCTTCGATCCCGCCGCCGCTGCGATGTTCGAGGACGACCCGAGGAATCTTCTGGTTCCGCATGAACTGGGGATGCGCACGGTGCTGGTCGGAACCGGGCGCCACGGTCCGGACGAGCTTGCCGCAGATCACGATCACGGTGCGCATGTCCAGCATCGCACGATGGATCTTACCGCCTTCCTGCGCGAGCTTGCGGCCGGGCGATCGGTCGATGTTCCCGGGGAAGTCCTCCGCGGCAACGCGCGAAAATCGGGATGATGACAATGCAGGACTGCGACATTCTCGTCTCGGGTGGCGGTATCGCGGGCCTTGTCGCGGCCGCGGCCTTTGGCAGCGCCGGGCATCGCGTGACCTGCGTCGACCCCGCCCCGCCCGTGACCGAGGAATCGGCCGAAGGCTCGGACCTGCGCAGCACCGCCTTTCTGCAACCTTCGATCCCTGTGTTGAAAGCCGCAGGCCTGTGGGAACGGCTTGCGCCCCATGCCACTCCGCTGCAGGTCATGCGCATCATTGATGCGGGCGGAAAGCTTCCGCAGGCGCGGCTGACGCGGGATTTCGACGCCTCCGAGATCTCCGAGCAACCCTTCGGCTGGAACCTTCCGAACTGGCTGCTGAAACGGGAAATCTCGGCCCGTCTGGCCGAACTGGGAAATGTCCGGTTTCTGCCCGGCACCGGGACCACCGCCCTTCTTGCCCGCGATGCCGAGGCGCTGGTCACCCTTAGCGATGGCAGCCAGCACCGTGCGCGGATGGTCATCGGCGCGGATGGCCGGAACTCGATGGTTCGCCGCGCGCTTGGCATCGGCACGCGCACGCTGCGCTATGGCCAGAAGGCACTGGCCTTCGCGGTGACGCATGATCGCCCGCATGACAATGTCTCGACCGAGATCCACCGCTCGGGCGGTCCCTTTACGCTGGTTCCCCTGCCCGATCGCGACGGAAAGCCCTCATCGGCGGTCGTCTGGATGGAGCGTGGTCCCGAGGTCGCACGCCTGCGCGCCCTGCCCGTCCAGGAGTTCTCGCGCGAGTTGAACCTTCGCTCGGCTGGTATCCTGGGAGAATTGACCCAGGTCACGCGACTGACCGAATGGCCGATCATCAGCCAGATCGCCGACCGCTTCACCGGCCCCCGCGCCGCATTGATCGCCGAGGCCGCCCACGTCGTCCCCCCGATCGGGGCACAAGGGCTGAACATGAGCCTTGCCGACCTCGCCAATCTCGTCGAGCTTTCGGCCGGCGATCCGGGCAGCCGCGCCTCGCTCGACAGTTACGAACGCCGTCGCCGCCCCGAAGCACTGGCCCGACTGATGGGGATCGATGCCCTGAACCGCGCCAGCATGATTGCGGCCCCTCCGCTTCGCGATCTGCGGGCGGCGGCGCTTGGCTCGCTTTACGCGGCGGGTCCGGTCAGGCGCGTCCTGATGCGCGCCGGGCTGGGGATCCGCTAGGTTTGCCCGGCTTCACCTTTTCCCAAATACCCATGCGACGCCTCGAACCGCGGCAAGCCCTGCCGCGGTGCGGGACAGGGCCAACAGGCAGATAGACGACATGGCCAAACCCGTCACCGCCTTCACCTGCACCGCTTGCGGCGCCAGCCACCGGAAATGGTCGGGCCGCTGCGAATCCTGCGGAGAGTGGAACAGCATCATCGAGGAGACGCCCCTGTCGCAGGGTCCCGGCAGGGGTCTTGGGACGCTCAAGGGCAAGCCGATTCCGCTTTCCGGTCTTGCGACGCAGGAAGCGCCCCCGACTCGAGCCTGCTCCGGCATTGCCGAGCTTGACCGGGTGCTGGGCGGCGGGCTGGTTCCGGGCTCGGCCATCCTTGTCGGCGGCGATCCGGGCATCGGGAAATCTACCCTTCTTCTGCAGGCGGCGGCAGCGTTCGCCCGGTCAGACCAGCAGGCGATCTATATCTCGGGCGAGGAAGCCAGCGCCCAGGTCCGGCTGCGCGCACAGCGCCTGGGCCTTGGCGATGCGCCCGTGCGCCTCGGCGCGGAAACCGCGCTGCGCGATATCCTGACGACCCTGGACGCCGAACGGCCGGATGTCGCCATCATCGACTCGATCCAGACGCTCTGGTCCGACCGGATCGAGGCCGCCCCCGGCTCGGTCGCGCAGGTCCGCGCCAGTGCGCATGAACTCGTGACCTTCGCCAAGCGCCGCGGCACCTCGGTCATCCTTGTCGGCCATGTCACCAAGGAAGGCCAGATTGCCGGTCCGCGCGTCGTCGAACACATGGTCGATACGGTCCTGTATTTCGAGGGCGAGCGTGGGCACCAATTCCGCATCCTGCGCGCCCACAAGAACCGCTTCGGTCCGGCGGATGAAATCGGCGTTTTTGAAATGACCGGCGGCGGGCTGGCCGAGGTCGCAAACCCCTCGGCGCTGTTTTTGTCCGAGCGCGGCCAGCCCGCGGCAGGCTCGGCCGTTTTCGCCGGGATCGAGGGCACGCGTCCCGTCCTGACCGAGATCCAGGCGCTGATCGCCCCATCGACGCTGGCAAGCCCGCGCCGCACCGTGGTCGGACTGGATTCCGGCCGGGTCTCGACCATCCTTGCGGTCTTGGAATCGCGTTGTGCCATACCCTTTGCCGGGCTCGACGTTTTCCTGAACGTTGCCGGCGGGCTGCGTGTCAACGAACCCGCCGCCGACCTTGCCATTGCGGCCGCCCTGCTCAGCGCGCGCGAGGACAAGCCGCTGCCCGCCGAGGCCGTCCTTTTCGGAGAAATCAGCCTGTCCGGCGCGCTGCGACCGGTCGCTCAGGCCGAAAACAGGTTGAAAGAGGCGCAGAAACTTGGTTTTTCACGGGCAATCCTGCCCGCGGCCACCAAGGTCGAGGGTGTGGGAGGAATGCGGGTGAACCGCGTTTCGGATCTGACGGGCTTCGTGGGCGAGACATTCGGTGCCGGATGAACTTGCCTCCAAACGCGGAAATGGCCGCGAAAGGGCGTGACAATGGACGGTTTCACCATCATCGACGGCATCGTTGCGGTCGTGATCATCCTCTCGGCGATCCTGGCCTATGCCCGGGGATTCGTGCGCGAATCGCTGGCGATCCTGGGTTGGATCGGTGCGGCCGTTCTGGCCTTCATCTTTGCCCCCACGGTGCGGCCGATGGTTGCGCAGGTGCCGGGACTGAACAAGTTTCTGGCTGACAGTTGCGAACTTTCGACCATCGCGGCCTTCGCCGCGGTCTTCGCACTGGCGCTGGTGCTGTTCTCGATCATCACCCCGCTTTTCTCGTCGGTCGTGCAGCGGTCGGCGCTTGGCGGAGTAGATCAGGGCATGGGCTTCCTGTTCGGTGTCGCGCGCGGCGTGCTGCTGGTGGCGGTGGCCTTCATCGTCTATGACCGCGTGATGTCGACGCAACCGGTCGCCGTCGTGGATAATTCGCGCTCTGCCCAGGTCTTCCAGCGCATGACCGACCGCATGGACGAACAGATCCCGCAGGACGCGCCCGGCTGGGTCGTGTCGCGCTATGAACAGCTGGTCGGTGGCTGCATGTCGGAATCGACCGTCACCCCCAGCACCGCGACCCCGGCCCCGGCCGCACCTGCGACCGCGCCCGCACCGGCGAACTGACCCACGGGAACGTGACCCTTCCATGACATAAATTGCGCCCCGCGGACCGGCGGGGCGTGACTTCACCCGGCTGAGTCCCTATGTTGGCGGCACAAGCGCCACAGAACAGCCCTCCCCCTAGCCACATGAGTCGGTGATGATGCAGCCATTTCTTGCCCATCCCTTCGATCACGACCGTCTGCACGAAGAATGCGGCGTATTCGGTGTGATCGGCGTCGCGGATGCGGCGAATTTCGTCGCCCTTGGGCTGCATGCCCTTCAGCATCGCGGACAGGAAGCCGGCGGCATCGTGTCCCATGATGCCGAACAGGGCTTCAACAGCGCGCATCGCTTTGGCTATGTCCGCGACAACTTCACCAAGCAAAGCCTGATGGAGACGCTGCCGGGTTCACTGGCGATCGGCCATGTGCGCTATTCGACGGCCGGCACCAAGGCCGCGACCGCGATCCGCGACGTGCAGCCCTTCTTCGGCGAATTCGCCATGGGCGGTTGTGCCATCGCGCATAATGGCAACATCACCAACGCGATGGCGCTGCGCCGCGAACTGATCGAGCGTGGATCGATCTTCCAGTCCAGTTCGGACAGCGAATGCATCATTCACCTGATGGCGCGGTCGATCCAGCGCAACATCCCCGAGCGGATGAAGGACGCCCTGCGTCGCGTCGAAGGCGCCTTCAGCGTCATCGCCATGACCCGCACCAAGCTGATCGGCGTGCGCGACCCGCTGGGCGTGCGCCCGCTGGTCTTGGGCAAGATCGGTGACGACGGCTTCGTCCTCGCTTCGGAAACCTGCGCACTCGACATCATCGGCGCCGAGTTCCTGCGCGAGATCGAGCCGGGCGAAATGGTCGTCATCTCTCAGGGAGAGGTCGAAAGCTCGCGTCCATTCGGACCGTCGACCGGGCGTTTCTGCATCTTCGAACATGTCTATTTCTCGCGCCCGGATTCGATCATCGGCGGACGTTCGGTCTATGAGACCCGCCGCCAGATCGGCGTCGAACTGGCCCGCGAAGCCCCGGTCGAGGCTGATCTGGTCTGTGGCGTCCCCGACAGCGGCACCCCCGCCGCCATCGGCTTCGCACATGAAAGCGGCATTCCCTTCGGCATGGGGATCATCCGCAACCAGTATATGGGCCGGACCTTCATCGAGCCCACCGAACAGATCCGCAACATGGGCGTTAGGCTGAAGCTGAACGTCAACCGCGCCCTGGTCAAAGGCAAGCGCGTGGTTCTGGTCGACGACTCGGTGGTGCGCGGCACGACCTCGCGCAAGATCAAGGACATGATCCTGGACGCAGGCGCGGCCGAAGTTCACTTCCGCATCGCTTCTCCGCCGACCGCCTGGCCTTGCTTCTATGGCGTCGACACGCCGGACCGCGAAAAGCTTCTGGCCGCACAGATGTCGGTGGAAGAAATGCGCGAATGGATCGGCGTTGACAGCTTGGCATTTGTCACGCTGGACGGACTTTATCGCGCAGTGGGCGAGGCCAAGGGGCGGAACAAGTCCTCCCCGCAATATTGCGATGCCTGCTTCTCGGGTGAATATCCGGTGGCACCCTTCGACCAGCTTGAGCGTGGCTTCCGCATGAAGCCCCATTCTCAGGACGCGATCACCGGCCACGCGGCCGAGTGAGCCCAGAATGGCCGGGCGCGCGGAACCCTTCGCGCGCCCCGGTCGTCAGGTCATCCCGACGCCTTCGGGCAGGATGACAAAGAACCTGCTGCCCTGTCCGCGTTCGCTTTCGATCCGCAGCCGCCCACGGTGCCGGTTGACGATATGCTTGACGATCGCCAGCCCCAGACCGGTCCCCCCCTGCTCGCGCGAACGGTGGCTGTCTACGCGATAGAAGCGTTCGGTCAGGCGTGGCAGGTGGCGGGCGTCGATCCCTTCGCCATGATCGGCCACCGTGATCATCCAGGCGGGACCGCGCAGCACCGGCTCATGGTCAAGATGCTCCAGCGTGACGGTCACAAGTCCCCCGGTGCCGCCATACTTGACCGCGTTTTCAATCAGGTTGTGAAAGACCTGGACCAACTGATCCGCGTCGCCGGGCAATAGCGCCGGGCCTTCGACACCCAACAGCTCAATCCTGACGCCAGCGCCATCCGCCGAGGGCGCGAGGGTCACCACAACCGAGCTTAGCAGTGCCGCAAGATCGACCCTGTCGCCGGGGCGGCGGCGTTCATCCTGTTCGACCCGGCTAAGCGATAGCAGATCGCCGATCAGCCGGTTCATCCGGCCCGCCTCGCGCTCCATGATGTCAAGGAAACGATCGCGGGCATTCGGATCGTTTCGGGCCGGACCCCGCAGGGTTTCGATGAACCCCATCAACGCGGTCAGGGGCGTGCGAAGCTCGTGGCTGACATTGGCTACGAAATCCCGCCGCATCTGACCGGTTTCCTCGTCGCGGGAACGATCCTCGATCGCCAGTGAGGCGCCGCGGTCTCCGTCCAGCCGCAGGGGCGTCACGGTGACGGCGCACAGGACGCCGCCCTGGCGGGTTTTGATCGTTGCGTTCAGCAGGGCCTTTTCCCCACCGGCCAGAACCGAATCCAGCGCGGCGTTGACCTCGGGGTGGCGCAGCACGGTGACGAAGGGCCGCGCCGGGGGAACCGGCCCCAGCAGCGCCTCGGCCGCGTCGTTGCCAGCAACCACGCGCGCGCGAGCATCGACGACCAGCATCGGCACAGGGACCGTCGCCAGCAGGTCGGCCGTCTCGGCCGGGGTCATTCCGATGCCACCGCCCGCAGGCCGGCGCGGAACCGCGCAGCATTCCGGCGATAGGACTCGGCCGATTTCAGCAGGCGGGCCCGCCCCTCTTCATCCAGCTCGCGCACGACCTTGCCCGGCGCGCCCATGACCAGCGATCCGGGCGGGATGACCTTGCCCTCGGTGATCAGCGCGCCCGCGCCGATCAGCGAGCCAGCACCGATGCGCGCACCATTCAGGATGATCGCGCCCATGCCGATCAAACAGCCATCCTCGATCGTGCAGCCGTGCAGCATGGCGCGATGCCCGATCGTGCAATTCGCCCCAATGGTCAGAGGATAACCCATGTCGGTATGGCAGGCCGTCAGCTCCTGCACGTTCGAGTTTCGACCGACCCGGATTTCCTCATTGTCGCCGCGCAAGACAGCACCGAACCAGACGCTTGCGCCCGGCTCCATGACGATCCGCCCGATCAGCTGCGCATCCGGCGCGACCCAGGCGTCCGCGGCCAATTCAGGGGCGATCCCCTCCAGTTCCCAGATCATCGGCCTTCCTCCATCAGGCTGCGGACAAATCGGCCAAGTCCGGTCTGGCGTTCGCGGCGCAGGCGCTCGGCGGCCAGAATGGTCTTCAACTCGGCCTCGCTACGTTCGATTTCCTCGTTCACGATGACATAGTCATATTCGGCCCAATGGCTGATTTCATCGCGACTTTTCTGCATCCTTGCCGCGATGACCTCGGGGGCGTCCTGCTGGCGCGCGATCAGCCTCCGCTCAAGCTCGGCCAGGCTGGGCGGCAGCACGAAGATCGAGATGACATGCGCCCCCAGTGCCGAGGCACGGATCTGCTGGCCACCCTGCCAGTCGACGTCGAAAAGCGTGTCGCGCCCTGCCCGCATCGCCTCTTCGACGGGCGCGCGCGGGGTGCCGTAAAGATTGCCGAAGACCTCGGCATGTTCCAGCATGTCGCCGGCGGCGACCATCGACTGGAATTCCGCGCGTTCGCGGAAATAGTAATGCTCCGCTTCGACCTCGCCGGGACGCGGCTTCCGTGTCGTGGCCGAGACCGAGAACCGCAATGTCGGATCCCATTCCATCAGCCGCCGTGCGAGTGTCGATTTCCCAGCCCCCGAGGGCGAGGACAGGATGATCAGAAGTCCGCTGCGCTCCATGTCCTGCGTTCTCCTTGGCTTCATCCGCATGTCTGTTCGAGGCGCCTGAATGGCGCAGCCGGGGCCGCATGGTCAAGCCCCTGCCGCCGATCCGGCGGTTTTAACCAACGGACAAGAAACTTCTCGGAGATGCCCGATATCCGGGTTAGATTTCTGCCATATGACGAGTTTCTGTTCTGGTTAGGTTGGTTGATATGTCACAAGATCACGGCCCCGATGATGATCGGGACGATGCACTATCCCTTTCTCCCGAAGACAGGGGCCGGTTGCTGCATATCGCCGATTTCGAAACCAGCCAGCCCGGCCGGATCCTGCGCCAGATGCGTGATTACTGGGAAGGGCTGCGCAAGGACGGCACCATCCCGGCACGGGCGGATGTCGAGCCGCGTGGTATTCGTGGCGCCCTGAACCACGCCTTCATCCTGGAACGGATCGCCCCCGGCACCGCCCGCTTTCGACTGGCCGGCAGCCACCTGATCGAGACGATGGGGATGGAGGTCCGAGGGATGCCCATCTGTTCGCTTCTGCATACGGGCTCGCGCGGGCGCTTTTCGGACGTGCTGGAAAGCGTCTTCTGCGCGCCGCAGATCGCGGAACTCGGCCTGAACTCGCCCGCAAGCTATGGTCGCCCGGCGATGGCAGGACAGCTTCTGCTGCTGCCGCTGCGTTCGGATCTGGGCGACGTCACCCGCGCGCTCGGCTGCTTCGTGGTCGAGGGAGAGATCGGGCAAGCTCCCCGCCGCTTCGACCTGACCTCGGAAAAACTGGTTCCGGTGCAGGCAGGGGCGAAGGTAATGGCCCCTTCCGCCTCACTGGTCCCTGTCGGGGAAATCTCGGGGCGCTGGCGGGCGACCACACCCCGCACGGAAAGCCCCGCGCCCACCCCCTTGCCCGGCGCCACGCCAGAACAGCGCCGCGCCGCATTCCGAATTATCTCAGACAATCCCCGTTAGGGCCGACTTGAAATGAAAAGGGCGGCAATCTGCGCTGCCGCCCCAATTCAGGATCTTGACCGCCTCAGCTGGCCTTGGCGTGCCTTGTGCCGTCAACGCGACGATTGCGCAGTTCTTCGGCGACAAGGAAGGCCAGTTCCAGCGATTGGCTGGCATTCAGACGCGGATCGCAGGCCGTGTGGTAACGGCTGGACAGATCCTCGTCCGTGACGGCCCGAACACCGCCGGTGCATTCCGTGACATCCTTGCCGGTCATCTCGAAATGCACGCCACCGGGGATCGTGCCCTCGGCACGATGGACCGCGAAGAACTCGCGCACTTCGCGCAGGACCGAGTCGAAGGGCCGCGTCTTGTAGCCCGAGGCCGACTTGATGGTATTTCCGTGCATCGGATCGCAGGACCAGACCACATTTGCGCCCTCGGACTCCACGACCTTGATCAGCCGCGGCAGGTGATCGCCGACCGAGCCTGCGCCGAAGCGCGCGATCAGGGTCAGGCGGCCGGGTTCGTTTTCCGGGTTCAGCTTCCAGATCAGGCTCTTCAGGTCGCTGTCCGGGATCGACGGGCCGCATTTCAGCCCGATCGGGTTCTGGACGCCACGCGCAAATTCGACATGCGCGCCGTCAAGCTGACGGGTGCGGTCCCCGATCCAGATCATGTGGCCCGAGCCCGCAACCGGCAGGCCGGTGGTCGAGTCGATGCGGGCCAGAGCCTCTTCATACTCCAGCAGCAGCGCTTCATGGCTGGTATAGAAATCGACCGAACCCAGACCATGCGCCGTCTCGGCGGTAACACCCGCTGCCGCCATGAAGGCCATGGCGTCGCTGATCCGGTCGGCGATATCGCGGTAACGCGCGGCTTCCTCGCCCCCGGTGAAGTCGCTGATCCAGCTTTGCACGCGATGCATGTCGGCATAGCCACCGGTCGAGAAGGCGCGCAGCAGGTTCAGCGACGCCGCGGCCTGGGTATAGGCCGACAACATCCGCTGGGGATCGGGAATGCGCGCCTCGGCGGTGAAATCGAAGCCGTTGATGATGTCGCCGCGATAGCTGGGCAGCTCGACCCCGGCGACAGTTTCGGTTCCGGTCGAACGGGGCTTCGCGAACTGGCCCGCCATGCGGCCCACCTTGACGACCGGAAGCTGGGCGCCCCAGGTCAGCACGATGGCCATCTGCAGCATGACCTTGAACGTGTCGCGGATATTGTCCGCCGAGAATTCCGAGAAGCTTTCGGCGCAATCGCCGCCCTGCAACAGGAAGGCACGACCCGCCGCGACCTCGGCCAGCGAGGATTTCAGCCGCCGCGCCTCGCCCGCAAAGACCAGCGGGGGAAACTTGGAAAGCTGCTTCTCGACCGCATCCAGCGCCGCCGCGTCAGGATAATCAGGCATCTGGATGCGCGGATAGGCGCGCCAGCCACGCTTGTCCCATGACTGGGTCGCGGAACTGGTTTTATGATGTGCCATTGGCCTGTCCTCCTGAGAAACGGTCAGACGGATATAGAGGTTTGCTGAACCGAGGAAAAGCCTTGCGCACAAGGCGCAGTGCTGATGTGCTTCGCGGAATTCTACCACGTGCGCGCCCATGCCAGAATCCGTTCCAGCCCCTTCTGCCAGCCCTGCCCCCGGCGCACCCCGCCCCCGGAGGTACTTTTTCCTTCTGCTCGAAAGATTTACGCTGGTTTCCTTCGCCGCCGCGATCGAACCGTTGCGGCTGGCAAACCGGATCTCCGGGAAGCCGCTTTATGAATGGCGTGTCGTGGGCGAAGGTGGCGTCTTTGCCGCATGTTCGAACGGCACCCGCATCATGCTGGATGGCGGCCTGGGCGAGACCCAGCGCGACGACACGATTCTGGTCTGCGGCGGCATCGACGTGGCCCAATCCTCGACCCGGACGATCCAGGGCTGGCTGCGGCGCGAGGCCCGGCGCGGGGCGCGCATGGGCGCGCTTTGCACCGGTGCGTGGGTGCTGGCGCAGGCCGGGCTTCTGGACGGGCGGCGCGCGACCATCCATTGGGAAAATCAGGACGGCTTTGCCGAGGAATTTCCGGATGTCACCCTGATCAGGACCGTATTTGTCGAAGATGGCTCGCGCCTGACGGCCGCGGGGGGAACGGCGGCCATCGACATGATGCTGCGCCAGATCGCGCGTGACCACGGCAACGAATTGGCAAACCGCGTCGCCGACCAGATGATCCACACCTCGATCCGGTCTGAGGATGACCACCAGCGCCTGTCGATCCCGACCCGGATCGGCGCGCGAAATCCGCGACTGGCGCAGGTCATCGCCCGGATGGAGGCGAATATCGAGGATCCGATCAGCCCCGCCCGGCTGGCACTGGACGCCGACATGTCGCCCCGCCAGCTTGAACGGCTGTTCGCAAGATACCTGAGCCGCTCTCCCAAGCGCTACTACATGGAGTTGCGTCTGGAACGTGGCCGCAACCTGCTGATGCAGACCGACATGAGCGTGATGGAGATCGCGCTGGCCTGCGGTTTCACCTCGGCCTCGCATTTCTCCAAATGCTACCGCACAACCTTTGGCAGCACGCCCTATCGCCAGCGCGGGACTGGTGCTCCGCCCGTCTAAGCGCGGAATGCCAAAACCTGCTCTTTTAGACAATTCCGGAATGCGGTTTGCGAAATCGGCGCGCTTTTCTTTTCATCCATGGGGCGATAGCGTGCCGAACAGGACATTGTTCCACTCAGGGAGATTGAATATGAAAAAACTTCTTCTGGCCAGCGTCGCCGGTGCCATGTTTGCCGGGGCCGCAGGAGCCGAAGATATCAAGCTGGGTCTCTCGCTGGGCCTGACCGGCCCGCTGGAATCCATCGCCCCGCCCATGCAGAAGGGTGCCGAGCTTGCCATGAAGGAAGTGTCGGACAGCGGCAAACTGCTGGACGGTTCGAAGATCATCCCCGTGGTTGCCGACAACACCTGCGTCGACGCAGCCGCCTCGGTCGCGGCGGTCGAACGTCTGGTGACCGCGGAAGGCGTCAAGGGCATCATGGGAGGCATGTGCTCGGGCGAGACCATCGCCTCGCTGGAAAAAGTGGGCGTGCCGAACGGCATCGTCATGATCTCGCCCTCGGCGACCTCGCCGGCGCTGTCGACCATCGACGACAAGGGCTTCTTCTTCCGCACCTCGCCCAGCGACGCGCGCCAGGGCGAAGTGATGACCGATATCGTGCTGGAGCGCGGCATCAAGTCGGTGGCCGTGACCTATACGAACAACGACTATGGCAAGGGCCTGGCCGACAGTTTTGCCAATGCCTACAAAGCCAAGGGCGGCACCGTGACCATCCTGGCCGCGCATGACGACGGCAAGGCCGACTACTCCGCCGAAGTCGCCGCGCTCGCCGCCGCTGGTGGTGATGCGCTGGTCGTCGCAGGCTATGCCGACCAGGGCGGCTCGGGCATCATCCAGGGTTCGCTGGATACCGGCGCCTTCTCGACCTTCGTGCTGCCCGACGGCATGGTCAACAACGTCCTGGCCGAGAAATTCGGCGACCAGCTTGAAACCTCGTTCGGCCAGAACCCCTCGGCCGAAGGCGAAGGTCATGAGAAATTCGCCGAGCTTGCCAAGGCGGCTGGTTTCGATGGCACCTCGGCCTATGCGGGCGAGTCCTATGACTCGGCGGCGCTGATCATGCTGGCAATGCAGGCGGCCAAGTCCTCGGATCCCAAGGTCTACAAGGACAAGGTGATGGACGTTGCCAACGCGCCCGGCGAAAAGATCTATCCGGGTGAACTGGGCAAGGCGCTGGAGCTGATTGCCGCAGGGCAAGATGTCGATTATGTCGGCGCGACCTCGGTCGAGCTGGTCGAGCCGGGCGAAAGTGCCGGCGTCTATCGCGAAGTCGATTTCAAGGGCGGTAAGCTGAACGTCGTGGGCTTCCGCTGAGCGATCGGCAAGATGCTTCGGGGGCCCGGTTTATCCGGGCCCTTTCGATAACAACAAGAACCCCTTGTGGGGAATTCTTCGCAAAAATGCGAAGTGGGGAGTACTATGATTCAGGTCCATGACCTGCACCGACATTTCGGCGGCTTCCGGGCCGTCGATGGCGCGAGCCTGACGATCGAGACCGGCTCCATCACCGGGCTGATCGGCCCGAACGGTGCGGGAAAATCAACGCTTTTCAACGTCATCGCGGGAGTTCTTCCACCCACGTCCGGCCGGGTGGTCATGGACGGGGAAGACATTACCGGGTTGGCCCCGCATCAGTTGTTCCACAAGGGGCTGTTGCGCACCTTCCAGCTTGCGCACGAATTTTCGTCTATGACGGTCCGCGAGAACCTGATGATGGTTCCGGGCGCGCAGACAGGCGAAACCCTGGTCAATGCCTGGCTGCACCGTGGCCGCATCCGCGAGGAAGAGCGCGCCTTGCGCAAGAAAGCGGACGAGGTCCTTGAATTCCTGACCATTTCCCATGTCGCCGACGAAAAGGCGGGGAACCTGTCCGGCGGTCAGAAGAAGCTGCTGGAACTGGGTCGCACAATGATGGTCGATGCCAAGATCGTCTTTCTGGACGAAGTCGGCGCCGGCGTGAACCGCACGCTGCTGGGCACCATCGGCGACGCAATTACCCGCCTCAACAAAGAACGCGGCTATACGTTCTGCGTGATCGAGCATGACATGGATTTCATCGGTCGCCTGTGCGACCCCGTGATCGTCATGGCGCAAGGCAAGGTGCTGGCGCAAGGCAACGCCTCCAGCATCATGCAGAACGAAGCCGTGATCGAGGCGTATCTGGGCACCGGCCTGAAGAACAAGGTCGCAGCCGAGATTGCCGAGGAAACCGGTTTCGGCGAAAGCCACGGCGCACAGCCCGGATTGGGGGCCGAGGCCGGTCAGGGCGGCGACGGCAAGCCCGCGGGGGATATCCGATGAGCCAGCCCTATCTTTCCGCCAGTGTCATGCGCGGCGGCTATGGCAAGGCCGACATTCTGAACGGCTGTACGTTGGCCGTGGATCAGGGCCAGATTGCCGTCATCGTCGGCCCGAATGGCGCCGGAAAATCCACCGCCATGAAGGCAGTCTTCGGGATGCTGGACCTGCGCGAGGGTGAAGTGACGCTGGGTGGCGAGGATATCTCGCGCCTGACCCCGCAGGAACGCGTCCGCAAGGGCATGGGCTTCGTCCCGCAGACCCATAACATTTTCCCGACCATGACCGTCGAGGAAAACCTTGAGATGGGGGCGTTCATCCGGGGCGACGATTATCGCGAGACGATGGAGCAGGTCTATCACCTGTTTCCCGCCGTGGCCGACAAGCGCAAGCAGAACGCGGGCGAGCTTTCGGGCGGCCAGCGCCAGCAGGTCGCCGTCGGGCGCGCGTTGATGACGAAGCCCCGCCTGCTGATGCTGGACGAACCGACCGCAGGTGTCAGCCCCATCGTCATGGACGAGCTTTTCGACCGCATTATCGAGGTGGCGCGCACCGGCATCTCGATCCTGATGGTCGAACAGAACGCGCGTCAGGCGCTGGAGATCGCCGATATCGGCTATGTGCTGGTGCAAGGCGGCAATCGCTATACCGACTCTGGTCGTGCCCTGCTGGCCGATCCCGAGGTCCGACGCACGTTCCTTGGGGGCTGACATGGACATTCTGAACGCCCTTGTGGCCATCCTGAACTTCGTGGTGATCCCCGCCGCAGCCTATGGCGCGCAACTTGCGCTTGGCGCGCTGGGGGTGACGCTGATCTATGGCATCCTGCGCTTTTCGAATTTTGCGCATGGCGACACCATGGCCTTTGGCACCGCGCTGGTGATCCTGGTGACCTGGGGCCTGCAGGCCATTGGCATCAGCCTTGGCCCGTTGCCCACCGCCCTGCTGGCGCTGCCGATCGGGATCGCGCTCTGTTCGGCCCTGGTGCTGGGCACGGATCGCGTCGTCTATCGCTTCTACCGCGCCAAGAAATCCGAGCCGATCATCATGGTCATGGCCTCGGTCGGGGTCATGTTCATCATGAACGGCCTGACCCGCGTTGTCATCGGCGTGAACGAGATCCGCTTCGACGACGGCGCGCGGTTCCTGATCAGCGTGCAGGATTTCAAAAAATGGACCGGCCTGACCGAGGGCCTGTCCCTGCGCGCAAGCCAGGCGTTGACGCTGGTGGTCACGGCGCTGGCCTGCTGGGCGCTGTTCAGGTTCCTGAACCGCTCGCGCGCGGGCAAGGCCATGCGAGCCTATGCCGATAACGAGGATCTGGCGCTGCTCTCGGGGATCGATCCCGAACGCGTGGTGCGTCTGACCTGGATCATCGCGACTGCGTTGGCCGTGACCGCAGGCACGCTTTACGGCCTCGACAAGACCTTCAAGGCCTTCAACTATTTCCAGATCCTGCTGCCGATCTTTGCCGCAGCCATCGTGGGCGGCCTTGGCAGCCCGCTGGGCGCGGTCGCCGGGGGCTTCATCGTCGCCTTTTCAGAAGTCGCGGTGACCTATCCCTGGAAGAAGATCGCGACCTATCTGGGCTTCCAACCCGAGGGACTGCTGCAATTGCTGTCGACCGAATACAAGTTCTCGGTCAGCTTCGTTATCCTGATCATCGTGTTGCTGTTCCGGCCAACCGGCCTGTTCCGCGGCAAGGCCTATTGAGGGGAGGGCTGAGACATGTCGAACACTCGTCAGGCCACCGCCTCCAGCCCTTGGCGCGCACCGCTGATCTTCCTGGTGATCGCCGCGCTCTTCGTGCTTGAGGGCACGACGCGGAACGCGCTGTTTTCCGGCAGCTGGAACTCTGCCCTGGCCATCCTGAACATGGGTCTCATCTCGGCCGTGATGGCGCTTGGGGTGAACATGCAATGGGGTTATGCGGGGCTTTTCAATGCCGGCGTCGTGGGCTTTCTGGCCTTGGGCGCACTGGGTCCGGTGCTGGTCGCGACCCGTCCGGTCGAGGGCGCCTGGTCCGCCGGCGGGCCGCGCGTCCTGTTGGCGCTGGTCGTCGGGCTGGCCACGCTGATCCTGGCCGCCCAGGTCTGGCAGCGCGCGCCGCAACGATTGCGCGCCATCGCCATGATTGCGATCCTGGTGCTGGGCTTCGTCCTGTACCGCTTCCTGTTCGATCCGGCCGTCATGGCGATCGAGGCGAACAACTCGGCCTCGGCCGGGAACATTGGTGGACTCGGCTGGCCGGTCCTGCTGTCCTGGCCGGTGGGCGCTGCCTTTGCCGCCGCCGCCGCCTGGGGCGTGGGCAAGGTCGCGCTGGGGCTACGCTCGGACTATCTCGCCATCGCGACACTGGGCATCGGCGAAATCATCGTCGCGGTCCTGCGCAACGAGGAATGGCTGGCGCGCGGGGTCAAGAACATGTCCGGCATCCCACGCCCGGTCCCGTATGAGCTGGATCTGCAGAATGATCCGGGCTTTGTCGCCAAGGCAGCAAGCTGGGGCATGGACGTGTCGACTGCGTCCGGCATCTGGGTGAAGCTGATGTATGCCGGCATCTTCGCTGTGGTCCTGCTGGGTCTGGTCCTGCTGGCAGAGTTGGCGCTGAAATCGCCCTGGGGCCGGATGATGCGCGCGATCCGCGACAATGAGACCGCGGCAAGCGCCATGGGCAAGAACATCAAGGGACGCCATCTGCAGATCTTCGTCATCGGCTCGGCTGTGATCGGACTTGCCGGAGCGATGATGGTGACGCTGGACGGGTTGCTATCGCCCGGCAGCTTCAACCCGCTGCGCTATACCTTCCTTGTCTGGGTCATGGTCATCGTCGGCGGCTCGGGGAACAACTGGGGCTCGGTGCTGGGCGGCCTGTTGATCTGGTTCCTGTGGATCAAGGCCGAGGTCTGGGGTCCAGAGCTGATGAACCTGGTCACGCTGCCCCTGCCCGACGGCGCCCTTCGCCAGCACCTGCTGGATTCGGCACCGCATATGCGCTTCATCGCCATGGGTCTCGTGCTGCTTCTGGTGCTGCGTTTCGCGCCGCGCGGACTGGTGCCCGAGAAGTAGGGCAAAAAGGGGGCGCTGCCCCCTTGGCCCTGCGGGCCTTGCCCCCGGGGTATTTTGGAAACGATGAAGGGGCCGCATGGCCCCTTTTCCTATGCGGCCGTGAGGCTCAGCATGGTCTGGTCGCCAGAGGCGAAGCGCCGTAGCACCGCAGGGTAGAGGCGGTGTTCCTGTTGCAGGACGCGGGCGGCCAGACTGTCGGCGGTGTCTCCCGGCAGGACCGGAACTCGCGCCTGCCCCAAGATCGGGCCCGCGTCGAGTTCGGGTGTGACCAGGTGGACGCTGGCCCCGGCTTCGGCATCCCCTGCCTCGATCGCGCGGCGATGGGTGTGAAGGCCCGGATATTTCGGAAGCAGTGACGGGTGGATATTCAGCATCCGTCCCTGGAAACGCTGCACGAAATCCGGGGTCAGGATCCGCATGAAGCCGGCAAGACACAGGATGTCGGGCCGCGCGTCGAGCAGGGGCTGAAGCAGCGCCGCCTCGAAGGCCGCGCGGTCGCCCTTGTAGATGCGGTGATCGATGGCAAAGGTCGGAACGCCCAGTTCGGCGGCCCGCGCAAGGCCGCCCGCTTCCGGGTCGTTCGAACCCACCACGACCGCACGCGCCGGATGATCGCCGGTCATCGACTGGACCAGCTTCACCATGTTGGAACCGCCGCCCGAGATCAAAAGGGCGACGCGTTTCACCGTAGGCGGCCGCTGTAGCGCACGCCTTCGCCCGGCGTGACCTTGCCCAGACGATGCACCGTCTCGCCCTCGGCCTTCAGCAATGCCTCGATGTCTTCGGCGCGATCTGCGGCAACCGCAAGGATCATGCCGATGCCGGTATTGAAGGTCTTGAGCATCTCGGCCTCGGCAATGCCGCCCGCCTGTGCCAGCCAGTCGAAAACCGCCGGAAGCGAGAAGCTGTCGAGGTCGATTTCCGCCCCAAGGCCCTTGGGCAGGACACGGGGCAGGTTTTCGGTGATGCCGCCGCCGGTGATATGGGCGGCCGCGTGGACGCCGCCCGCGCGGATCGCGGCCAGCACCGGCTTGACGTAAAGGCGGGTCGGAACCAGCAGCGCCTGCCCAAGTGTCCCCGTCCCGAAGGGCGAGGGCGAATCCCAATCGAGGCCTGCATGCTCCGCAACCTTGCGCACCAGCGAGAAGCCGTTCGAATGGACGCCGTCAGAAGCAAGGCCCAGCAGCACGTCACCGTCGGTAACGCCCGCGGGCAGCGCCTGGCCCCGCTCCATCGCGCCGACGGCGAATCCCGCAAGGTCGAAATCGCCCTTGCCGTACATGCCGGGCATCTCGGCGGTTTCACCCCCGATCAGCGCAGCACCCGAACGGCGGCAGCCTTCGGCGATACCATTGATGACACGGGTCGCCTCGTCGACCGAAAGTTTGCCGGTCGCGAAATAATCAAGGAAAAACAGCGGCTCGGCACCCTGGCAGACAAGGTCGTTCACGCACATTGCGACCAGATCGATACCCAGCCCGTCAAGTTCGCCGGTGTCGATGCCGATGCGCAGCTTGGTGCCGACGCCGTCGGTCGCTGCCACCAGGACCGGGTCCTGATAGCCCGCGGCGCGTGGGTCGAACAGCGCACCAAAGCCGCCCAACCCCTCCATCACGCCCGGGCGGCGGGTCGCGGCTGCGGCGGGCTTGATACGCTCGACCAACGCGTTGCCCGCGTCGATATCCACCCCGGCTTCGGCATAGGACAGGCCATTCTTGCGCTCGGTCATGTGAGGGTCCCTTTCCTTTTCGCCCCGATAGCGCAGCCCGGCCCGGCAGGCAATGACTGCCTGAACCGGGGGCGGATTTTACGGCTCATGAATCGCGGCGCTCCCATGGCAGGCGTGGGTCGAGATAGGGAACAGGACGGGCCGTACGCGCGGCCGCGCGGATGGCGGCGATGACCTCGGCCCTTGTGCGCGGGGGATCGGCCATCGCCATGCGATCGGCCAGCCAACGCGTCAGCCGGGGGGCCGCGATGCTGGTGCCGCCCATCTCCTGCATGGCGATCCCGCGATTGCCGGGAACGGTCATTCCCGCCAGCGCGGGCCCCCGGTCCGACGGCGTGACCGCGTCCCCCGCCTCGCCCCCGCCCAAAAGGCTGCCATAGCCAGGATCGCCAAGATCGCCCGCAAAGACGCCGCCGCAGCGGATCTGCCAGCCGCCCCAGGCATAAGAATTCAGCGTCCCATCCCGGCGGATCATGAACTCCGGCGGATCGGGATCGCGCCCCTTCCACTGCCCCGAGGCATCGCGCGGGCTGTAGCCGCGTTCGATCAGCCGGGACTGGCGCCCGGCGCGCGGAAAGCCGATCAGGCGATCGTCGCGCTCGATCACAAGTTCGCAAGGACCAGGCGACATGGGGAGAAGCTCAATGCGCCAGGTTCCGGGCGGAGCGACGACCTTGCCCGCCTCTTCGGTGACGGTGGCGGGCGCGATCAGGCTGAGACACTGGCGCAGCTTCTGCCCCCGCTCCATCGCCTGCAGTGTCAGTCGCGCCAGTTCGCGGCCCTGCCCGTCGCGCAGTCGCGCAACCTGAGTTCCGGGCCCCTGTGGCGCGGTGAAGGTGGTCCGTACGATACCGCGCCCCGGCATCGCAACGCCCAATCCTATCGCAGCGGAACCGACAGGCAACGGTGCGCTCCAGACCTGCAACTCGCTTGGCGTGCGGTCATCGGGCAGAAGCTGCCAGCCAATCTGCTGGCCGGGCGTCAGCACGGCATGCAGTTGCTGCTGGCGGCTGTTCCCGCTGGCAAGGACGAAATGGACCTGCCCCAGTTCGGGCACCGGCCCATCGGACAGCGCGTCCTGCATCCGCTCGATCAGCGAATGCCCGTCGCGCGATCCGGCGGTCAAGCCCAGCGAGATATTGACGACCAGGGGCGGGCGGATCTGCTGTCCAGCCGCATGCGAGATCTGGCGGGCCAGCATCCGGGCACGGCTGATGATGAAGATCACCGCCGCCTGCATCAGCATGGGCATGGCCGCGCCGGTCGTGTCGGCCAGCGCCCAATCGGGCAGGCCGACCGCCAGCAGCGGACGCGCCCTGCCCTTTGGGTCCAGCGGATCGTGCCCGCCCGCGGTTCCGGCCACCCCCGCGCCGTGACTGGCCGCGCGCATCAGCCAGCGGGTCGGGCGCGCGGGATCAAGCAGGCACAGCTTGCGATAGATCGCGTCGTCGTCCAGAGGATGCGGTCCACCCGCGCCGCGCAGCACGTCCAGTTCGGCCCCGCGATATTCCTGACCAAAGGGGATGTCCTCGCGCGGCAGGACTTGCGGCGCGTCCATGACCCAGGTGCTGGCCGCACGGCTGTAATGCCCCGGACCGACCGTCAGCAGGCGATGGGCAAAGGGGATGGCATGATCGATGACGGCGACAATGACCGCGCTGTCCGGATCCTTGGGCAGCGCTTGGGGCGAAAGAAGGTCGTGCGAGCGGTGCATCTGCGTGCTGCAGGTCCGATCCTGTGGCGTCATGCGCGGCAGCTTCTGCCACAGGTCCCGAAGCAGCTCGGGATCGGAAAAGAACGTCTCTTGCGCGATCATGGCGCGAAAGCCGACTGGATCAACGCCCGCAGCGCTGTTTCGCGGGGATCGGCGACGGTCCTTGCCTGCAACCCCTCTCTTGCGCGCGGTCCGCTGGCCGGAGGATTCAGCATATAATCGACGATCGCCGACCCGTCGGGCGAAAGCGCGTCGTTTTCCGCCGACGGGGCAAGATCAAAGGTGGGCGTGGCCCCGATAGGCACGGTCAGCTCCATCTCAGCCCCCATTCCGCCTCGGCCTCGGCCCAAAGAGCGGCGATCAGGTCCGAGACCGGGGCCACGACCGGAGAACCGATCACCAGGCAAGGATCGCCCTGCAACACCTCGCAAAGCCGGGCGATATAGAAGTCTCGGCTGTGGTTCGGGGCGGTCTGTCCCCATCGCTTGCCCTTGAAGTTCATGCTGGGGCAAGGCTCGGACGTGATGCCGGCGCGTCCGGCCAGCCAACGCGCCAGCGTGATCCCAAGGATGGCGCCTGCGGCGCTGTCGCTGGGAAAATGCACCCCTGCCACGGTTCGGTTCGTCGCGATCCTCGCAGCCATGCGGAAAAGCTGGCTGTCAGAATGGATGGGGGCGGCCTTCGCGCTGTCCTGCCGGGTCAGGATCGACAGCAGGGTGGCCAGCGCGAAGGCCTGGGTGGCATGTCCGCTGGGGAAACTGCCATGCAGGGGCGTCGCGATCATCGGCTGGACCTGGTCGCTGAACATCTCGGCCCGGGGCGTCGCAAAGCCCAGCTTGATGCGCTGCACGGCCGAGGTTGCGACATCCATCACCAGCGCCAGCAGCCGCTGCGTCATCGGCGCGCGCGCGCCGCGCAGGGGCAGGATCGACAGGAAAAAGGACACGAGATCCGCAGTCTGCACGGTGATTTCGGGCAAACGCTCGCTGCGCAGATCGGCATAGCCCAGAACCAGCGCCACTTCGGTTTCGAAATTCGCCGCGGTGGGCAGCCCCAGTGTCAGCAGCGTCTTGTCCCCCGACGCTCCGCGTCCCACCAGCTTGATCTTGGCTTCAGCCATATCCGCCGGGGGTGGCGTGACCGTCAGCGTCTCGAGCATCTCGAACATCAGGATTGCGTGGGCGAATTCCTCCTCGATCCGGCGCAGGCGGCGGATCGGGGCAAGGGGTTCGGGCTGGGGTACGGCTGGCGCAGGAGGTTCGGCCAGACCGATCCCCTCGCGCGCGATGATCAGCGCCAGCGACAAGCTTTCGGCGGCAAAGGACGCGTCGCCCCCCGAATGCGCGTTGTGCGCGTTATGTGCATTATGCGCATTGTGTGCGTTATGAGCATTCATCAGTGCCACGGCCCGTCACCCTCCTGTTCAGCAACTATTCGATTCGCTCCGGCTAATTCGGTTAATATGCCTCAGGTCCGATCCATTTTTCGCGAATCGACATGACCACCGTACTGAGTCTCATGGGTTCGGTCCGCCTGCGCGGATCCGCCGGAAAAGATCTGACCCCGCGCAGCCAGAAAGCGCGCGGTGCCCTTGCGCTTCTGGGGACCGCGCCCGACTTGCGGATGAACCGCGCACGGCTGCAGGATCTGTTGTGGAGCGACCGCAACAAGCAGCAGGGTTCGGACAGCCTGCGACAGATGCTGCGGGAATTGCGCAGCACGTTCAGCGACGAGCGTGACATCATGCTGTCGGGCGTCGGCTGGATCGGGCTTGATCCCGAACGGCTGCGCATCGACCTGACCCCGGTCTATGATGCGGGTGGAAATCCGATCGAATTCGCGGCGGATATCGACATTCCCGACCCGGAATTCGAATGCTGGCTGCGCGACATGCGTCTGCGCCTGACACCCGAGACGCAGGGTCCGACCGCCCTTGAGCGCGCCCCACCCGAGCCTCCGGGCGGGCGACCCGCAAGCTCGATCCGCCAGGCGCTGATGAATGGCCACGATGTCGCGGCCCCCCGCGAGCAGCCGCTTTATCTGGTGGCGCTGGACCCTGTCGAAAGCAATGACACCCGCGCCCACGTGATGGGAGAGATGGTCATCAACGAGGCGGCATCGCGCGCCTGCGAGATGATCCCAGCGACACTTGCGGACGAGGTCGACGACAGCACCCCGCAAGCCGGCACGCGGATCGGCGCAATGTGCTATGGCAGCGGGGCGGACTGCACGCTGATGGTGGTGATGCGCGACATCTCGACCGGGGCGCGCGGATGGACCCGCCGCTTTGCCATCCGCGCGGCGGATGAAACCGCGACCATGCGCCATGCCGTGGCCCAGATCACCGTGGCACTTCTGGACCGCGCAAGGCGCACCGCCTCTCCCAACTGGATGACCTTTCCGATCTGGGATGTCTTCAGCTATTCCCGCGACCGGCTGGAGGCCGCGGACAGGGTGCTTGCCTCGCTGCCGCCCGAGCGTGAAAACGCGGTCAGCCTGGCGCTGCGATCCTATTTGCGCAACACGCTGATCATCGAGCGGCTGACCGACGATCCCGCCCGCTGCTCGGACGAGGCCGATGCCTTCGCCTCGCAGGCGCGCGAACTGGCGCCGAACAACCCGGTCGTGCTGGCCGTTGCCTCGCTGTCGGCATCGTGGCGCCGCGATGCGATCGGCGCGCTGGAACTTGCGCGCGCCGCCTGCAGGGCCGATCCCGACAACGAGATGGCCTGCCACGCGTTGTCCCAGGCGCTGACTGATGTCGGCCGCGACGCCGAGGCGCTTGAGGCAGCCGACCGCGGCGCGCGGGGCGCGCTGGCCGAGCTTGGACCCGCCTGCTGGCTGATGCGCCGTTCGGTGGTGCAGATCCGGCTGGGGCGCTTCGGCGATGCCGAGAACAGCGCCGCCGCCGCCTATGCCTTTGCTGCCGACAACCGGCCCTCGCTGCGCTTTCTTGCCGCCTTGCGCTATCACCGCGGGGACGAGGCCGGCGCAGCCGATGCCCTGCGTCGCCTGCGCCTGATCGAACCGGATTTCAGCCTGGAACTGATGGCCGATCCCGATTATCCGGCTTCTACCCTGCGAATGGCTGGACTGATGGGGATCACCGCATCCGGGCTTTAACGCGGTCATCCAGATACCCTGACATCCAGCTCAAGGTCCGTTTTCCCCTCATCCCGACTGATGACAAGCCGCGCCGTCCCGGGGGCGCCAGCGCGGAAATGCAGGACGCGACCATCGGCCACTGCCTCTTCCTCGGGGCCGGTCAGCACGGCGGCGCCATTCGCGCCCATCTGGTCGATATGGACCTTTCGGGCGGGCTGGTTCAGCCGAAGCTCCATCCGGTCGCCGCGTCGCATGATCACCGGCGCAATCGCCCCATCCTCGGACAGGACGCGCGGCGGACGGGCGGCACCGGGATAGTGCAGCGGCGGCGCCCCGATCGCCAACGCGCGCTGGATCGGTTCAAGCCAGGTGCCGCCCATCTGCGCGCCAGTCAGGTCGGCGCCGGTCAGTTGCGCGCCGGTCAGGTCGGCATGGTCCAGCACGCAGTCCCGCAGATCGGCCCCGACCAGAACGGCCAGTCCCAGGCTCGCCCCGCTCATGTTCGCGCCCCGGAATACCGCCTGGCTGGCCTGCGAGGACCAGAGGCTTGCCCCCGAAAGCTGCGCCGTCGACAGGTCGGCCCCGGTCAGGTCGGCATAGCTGAGGTCCGCCCCCACCAGCGTCAGGCCCGACAGGTCCAGCCCGGCCAGATCAGCGCCCGGCATCCTGAGTGTGCCCGAGACGGCAATGCGGCGGACGATCTCGTCACGGCTGTGTTCCGTCATTCTGCTGCCTCCTGTTGGATAGGGTGCCCGGGGGAGTCTGCCTACGCCCCCGGGCCACTGGATTCAGTCTCCCAGGTCTGACTGGATCCAGTAACGCTTTCGAAAGCCGCGCACGCAGGTGATCTCGACCCCCTGCCTTGCGACAAGCCGGGCGGTATTGCTGCGGATCGCATAGCCGATCTCGGTCAGGCCGGGCAGGATGCGCGGCGTCAGGGGTGCCGCCCCGCGCGCGGCCAGATCGCGCAGAAGCAGGGCCGATTGGCGCGCGAGCAGATGGGAGACATCCGGCTTGTCCGAAGAGGAATGGGGATTGGGGTCGCGCGCCGCCGGCCCGGATGCAGACTGAGCATCATGCGCCAGACTCCGCAGGCGCGTTTCGATCCGCATCAGGCTGCCGTCGCTGCGCATCACCACCCGGACCCAGCCGCTATCCGGCGACAGGACGGAAATCCCGTGGAAACATTGTCGGAACTGGACGATCAGATCGTCAACGACCTGGGGCAGCACCTCACGCCGGGCGCCAAGGCCGACGCCTGCGGACATCGAGATCAGGATGCGGTCGAAAGCAAGATCGACCCCGCCCGCCAGCACGCCATGCTGGCGCAGCGCGGCCCGCGCCCGCGCGATCAATGCGCGGCGATGCAATGACACCACGCCCCGGGTACCACGCGCGGGCGCCGCGTATTCCAGAAGCAGATCGCCGCGCGCATCGCGCAGGAAGCGCAGCCCGTCATGGGTCAGCCGAACACCCTCGACCCGGTCCAGCGGAACGGTGCCGGGTTCGATCCCGACATGTCGCAGCACTGTCCTGGCCATCGCAAGGTCGTCCTGCGGATGAAGCAGCCGCAAGCAGCGGGGGACGCCGGGGACCGCGGTCACGGCGCCATGATGCTGCTCGGCCAGAGACTGGGTCCAACGCCAGGCCCACCATGTGGGCGCTCCCCTCTCGGGGGAAAAGCGGCGCTCGTCGAACAGTCGGGAGACCGCCCCCTCAGCCGTTTCGGCCATGGCACAGACCGAGGCGATCTGGTCGGTCGAAACCTCGGCACTTGCATCCAGCCAGGATTGCGAAAGGCTTTTTCCCATTTCCCAGTGCCGCCAGAACTCCGCTCCCTGACGGTCACTGTCCCAGCAGACGGAATCGAACCCGAGCATCATGCGCAGCCCGGCATTCGCCCCCGCCCAGGCGCGGGTCGGGGCGTGGCCGTCACGCAGCCGCAGGGATTCACTGGCCGACCAGAACAGATAGCGCAGGCGATCCGCGCCAAGTTGCATGTCTTGCGATCCGATGCTGGCGTCGGTGCCGTTCCACATCGCGCCCATCGGCAGGCGGAACTGACCGTCATCATCCGTGCCCCCGTGACCCGAATGATAGAAGACCCGGACCCCGTCCATGCACAGGGGCACCGCCGCCTGAGGATCGGGTCCGCGATAGATCCAGGATTTCACCGCGTCATCACGCCGCCAGAATTCCGGCGTGGAGAAACGGTCGACACCATCCAGAAAGCCGCCCGCATCGCGATGCGCGGCATGAAGCGAGCCTGCCGCGCGATAGGTTTCGGCAGAACAGGCCCCATAAATGCAGCTGGATAAACCCCCTTCATCCTCGGCCGGATCCTGTGACGTCTGCCTGAACACCATGGATGGCGAAGGCAGATCGTTCTGCCCTGCGGGTGTCACGGCCAGATCGCGGCTGGGGCTTTGCATCCACGGCTCCTGTCACTTTCCCTCATGACCGTCATGCGGTCGCCATGAGGCTAGGACGAACGCCGTGAAAGCCCCGTGAATCACCGAATCGAGGCGTTCCGGGACAGGGCACAACACCCCTTGCCGATGATAAATCAACGGCTTGCCGTTACCCCGGCATCATCGCCCCCTATGGGGTCGATTCGTCGCCCTGACCCGGCCCCATGCCGAAGGAAAGTTCGCGTCCCGCGCGGATCACGGCACGGGCAATTTCCTCCAGGCGGTCATCGCTCATCCGGTGCAGTGGCCCCGAAACCGAGATCCCGGCCGCTGCCTCTCCCGACAGGTCGAAGATCGGGGCGGCGATGCAGCGCATGCCGGGCGTGCGCTCTTCGTTGTCCAGAGAATAGCCCCTGTCGCGGATGCGCAGCAGGTCCGCGACCAGCACATCGGCCTCGCACAGGGTGGTCGAGGTGAACCGCTCCAGCTTCAGTCCCTGGATCATGCGCCGCAACTCGTTGGGGCGGGCATGGGCCAGAAGCGCCTTGCCGATCCCCGAGGCATGCAGCGCCGAGCGAGTCCCCGGCGGGAAAAAGGCACGGATCGTCTCATGCGTCTCGGCCTGGCTGAGAAACAGAACGGCGTCACCATTCAGGATGCCAAGGTTCGCCGTCTCGCCCGTAACCTCCATCAATCGCCGCAGCACAGGGCGTGCGCGTTCGACCAGGCCAGAACGGCGCATGAATGCCGAACCGTGACGGAAGGCCGTCGGCCCGACATGCCAGGCTTGGGTTTGCGGATCGCTTTCGACAACGCCGCGCCCGGCCAGCGTCACCAGCACCCGGTGGACAGTCGAAGGGGCAAGATCCAGCCGCTGCGCAATCTCGCTGAGCGTCAGCCCGTTCGCCTGCGCAATCGCATCCAGAATGTCGAGCGCCCGGTCCAGCGCCCGGACGCCGCCGCTGTCATCCGATCCGCTGCGCCCTCGCGGACGCCCCCTTTTCCGTGGTTCGGCCGACATTCAAAGAATCCTTTCGACTGATACGCGGATTCGTAAAAAATACAAATCCATTCATGAAAAAGCCCAAACATCTGATCCAGAACAGGAATAACGTATTTTTCCGCGATTGCGAAATATTTTTCAGAAAAATTGCCGGAATGGACAGCCGGGCATAGGCTGGTCACAAGTGCAGGAGGAAGCACCATGACCAGTCAAAACCCGATCTTCATCCCCGGCCCCACCAATATCCCCGAGGAATTGCGCAAGGCCGTAGACATGCCCACCATCGACCACCGCTCGCCGGTGTTCGGTCGGATGCTGCATCCCGCCCTGGAGGGCGTGAAGAAGGTGCTGAAGACCACGCAGGCCCAGGTCTTCCTGTTCCCTTCGACGGGAACGGGCGGTTGGGAAACCGCGATCACCAATACGCTGTCGCCGGGCGACAAAGTTCTGGCCGCGCGCAACGGCATGTTCAGCCATCGCTGGATCGACATGTGCCAGCGCCATCGCCTGGACGTCACCAAGGTCGAGACGCCCTGGGGCGAAGGCATTCCCGCCGCGCGGTTCGAGGAAATCCTGACCGCCGACAAGGGCCACGAGATCAAGGTCGTCCTGGCCACGCATAACGAGACCGCAACCGGTGTGAAATCCGACATCGCCGCCGTCCGCCGCGCACTGGATGCCGCCCGCCACCCGGCGCTGCTGTTCGTCGACGGCGTCAGCTCCATCGGCTCGATGGACTTCCGCATGGACGAATGGGGCGTCGACATTGCCGTCACCGGCAGCCAGAAGGGGTTCATGCTGCCGCCGGGCCTTGCCATCGTCGGCTTCTCGCCCAAGGCGATGGAAGCGGTCGAAACGGCGCTGCTGCCGCGCACCTTCTTCGACATCCGCGACATGGCGACCGGTTATGCCCGCAACGGCTATCCCTATACCCCGCCGGTCGGCCTGATCAACGGGCTGAACGCAGCCTGTGAACGCATCCTGACCGAGGGGCTGGAGAACGTCTTCGCCCGTCATCACCGCATCGCCGGAGGCGTTCGCGCCGCGGTCGAAGCCTGGGGCCTGAAGCTTTGCGCCGCCCGCCCCGAGCTTTACTCGGACAGCGTCAGCGCCATCCGCGTGCCGGAAGGCTTCGACGCGAACCTGATCGTCAGCCATGCGCTGGACACCTATGACATGGCCTTTGGCACCGGCCTTGGCGAAGTCGCGGGCAAGGTCTTCCGCATCGGCCACCTGGGCAGCCTGACCGACGCGATGGCACTGTCGGGGCTTGCGGTCGCCGAAATGGTCATGGCCGATCTGGGCCTGCCGATCACCCTTGGCTCGGGCGTCGCCGCCGCGCAGCAGCATTACCGCGCCTCGACCGCGACCGCTCTCAAGAAAGCTGCCTGAGATGCTTGATACGGATTACATTCCGACCCTTTCGGATATGGTGGAGGCGCGCGAACGCATCGCGCCCCACATTCACCGCACGCCGGTCCTGACCTCCAGCTTCATCAACGAGCTGGTCGGCGCGGAGCTGTTCTTCAAATGCGAGAACCTGCAGAAGGCGGGCGCGTTCAAGGCGCGCGGTGCCAGCAACGCGGTCTTCGGGCTTTCGGATGCGCAGGCTGCCAAGGGCGTCGCAACCCATTCCAGCGGCAATCACGGCACCTGCCTTTCCTATGCCGCCGGTCGCCGGGGCATTCCCTGCACCGTGGTCATGCCGCGGACCGCGCCCCAAGCCAAGAAGGACGCCGTGCGTGGCTATGGCGGACGTGTGGTGGAATGCGAACCCTCGACCAGCTCGCGCGAGGCGGTCTTTGCCGAGGTCGTCGCCGAAACCGGGGCCGAGTTCGTCCACCCCTATAACGACTGGCGCGTCATCGCGGGTCAGGCCACCTGCTCGGCCGAACTGATCGAGCAGGTCCAAGGACTGAATGCCGTGGTCGCGCCCATCGGCGGCGGCGGCATGGTGTCGGGCACCTGCCTGACGCTTTCGAACCTTGCGCCCTCGGTCAAAGTCTTCGCCGCCGAGCCGCTGAACGCAGACGACGCCGCGCGCAGCTTCCGCGCCGGCCACATCATCGCCGATGACGCCCCCGAAACCGTCGCCGACGGGTTGAAGGTGCCGCTGAAGGAACTGACCTGGCATTTCGTCAGGAACCACGTCACCGACATCCTGACCGCGACCGAGGACGAGATCGTGGACGCGATGAAGCTGATCTGGAAGCGCATGAAGATCGTGATGGAGCCGTCCAGTGCCGTGCCGCTGGCCACCATCATCAAGAACCGCGACATTTTCGCCGGCCAGCGCGTCGGCATCATCATCACCGGCGGCAATGTCGATCTCGACAAGCTGCCCTGGAACTGAGGACCCGTCATGAACGCCCCGAGAACGATCGCTTCGGATTTTGCTGGCTTCGACGTCGGCTATGACATCCCCGCCCTGCCCGGCATGGACGAGGCGGACATCCAGACGCCCTGCCTGGTGCTCGACCTGGACGCGCTGGAGCGCAACATCAAGAAGATGGGCGACTATGCCAAGGCCCACGGCATGCGCCACCGCAGCCACGGCAAGATGCACAAATCCGTGGACGTGCAGAAGCTGCAACAGGAGCTGGGCGGCGCCATCGGCGTCTGCTGCCAGAAAGTGTCCGAGGCCGAGGTCTTTGCCCGCGGCGGGATCAAGGACATCCTCGTGTCGAACCAGGTGCGCGACGCCGCCAAGATCGACCGACTGGCACGGCTGCCGAAATTCGGCGCGCGCATCATCGTCTGCGTCGACGATCTGGCGAATGTCGCCGACCTGTCGGCCGCAGCCGTGCGCCACGGCACCCAGCTTGAGGTCTTCATCGAGATCGACTGTGGCGCCGGCCGCTGCGGCGTGACCACTGCCAACGCCGTTGTCGAGATCGCCAAGGCCGTCGATGCCGCGCCGGGCCTGAAATTTACCGGCATCCAGGCCTATCAGGGCGCGATGCAGCACATGGACAGCTTCGTTGACCGCAAGACCAAGCTCGACGCCGCCATCGCGCAGGTGAAAGAAGCCGTGGCAGCGCTGGAGGAAGCGGGTCTTTCGCCCGAGCTGGTTTCGGGCGGCGGCACCGGCAGCTATTACTTCGAGTCGAATTCCGGCGTGTATAACGAACTGCAATGCGGTTCCTATGCCTTCATGGATGCCGACTATGGCCGCATCAAGGACGAAGGCGGGCATCGCATCGACAAGGGCGAGTGGGAAAACGCGCTGTTCATCCTGACCTCGGTCATGAGCCATGCGAAAGCCGACAAGGCGATCTGCGACGCGGGACTGAAAGCGCAGTCGGTCGATAGCGGCCTGCCCTTCGTTTATGGCCGCGACGATGTCGAATACGTCAAATGCTCGGACGAGCACGGCGTCATCTCGGATCCCAAGGGCGTGCTGAAGGTGAACGAGAAGCTGCGCCTGGTTCCGGGCCATTGCGACCCGACCTGCAACGTCCATGACTGGTATGTCGGTGTTCGGAACGGCAAGGTCGAAAGCGTCTGGCCGGTTTCGGCCCGCGGGAAGGGCTATTGATGCTCGTCGTCGCTGAAAAGGAAATCGGGGGTCTGATGACCCCCGAGGCCGCCTTCGACGCCATCGAGCAGGTCTTCGCCGCGATGGCCTCGGACAAGGCCTACAACTTTCCCGTCGTGCGTGAAGCGATCGGGCACGAGGATGCGCTTTACGGTTTCAAGGGCGGTTTTGACGGCGCGGCGCTGACGCTGGGCCTGAAGGCCGGTGGCTATTGGCCGAACAACCAGAAGCATGGGCTGATCAACCACCAGTCGACGATCTTCCTGTTCGACGCCGATACCGGCCGCGTCGCCGCGGCTGTCGGGGGCAACCTGCTGACCGCATTGCGGACCGCGGCAGCCTCGGCCGTTTCGATCAAGCATCTCGCGCCGAAGGGCGCGAAGGTGCTGGGCATGATCGGAGCGGGTCATCAATCGGCATTCCAGATGCGCGCCGCGGCTCGCATCCACCGCTTTGACAAGGTGATCGGCTGGAACCCCCATCCCGAGATGCTGTCGCGCCTGGCCGATACCGCGGCCGAGCTGGACCTGCCTTTCGAGGCCGTCGACCTGCCCCGCCTTGGGGCCGAGGCCGATGTCATCATCTCGATCACCTCGGCATTTTCGCCAATGCTGCTTGACGCCCACGTCACCGGCCCGACGCATATCGCGGCAATGGGCACCGACACCAAGGGCAAGCAGGAACTTGACCCGGCGCTGGTTGCCCGCGCCCGGCTTTACACCGACGAGATCGCGCAATCGGTCAGCATCGGAGAATTCCAGCACGCCATCGCCGCGGGGCTGATCGCAGAGGAGGCGATCACCCAGATCGGTGCGGTGGTGAATGGAACCCATCCCGGACGCGATGGTGCCGAAGTCACCATCTTCGACGGAACGGGCGTCGGCCTGCAGGACCTCGCGGTCGCTGCCAAGGTCGTCGAACTGGCAGAAAGAAAAGGCCTCGCTCAGAAGGTCGAGATCTGACCGGGCCTAATCAACAGGACTAAGGGAGGAAAACATGACGCAAGAAACCAACGACCGGGTCATAGACCCGGTCGAGGAAATCCTGCCGGCACCCCGGCTCTTTACACTCGGCTTCCAGCATGTGCTGGTCATGTATGCCGGGGCCATCGCCGTTCCATTGATCGTGGGCCGCGCCCTGCAGCTTTCGCCGCAGGACGTGGCCTTTCTGATTTCGGCCGACCTGTTCGTCTGCGGTCTGGTCTCGATCATCCAGTCGCTGGGTGCGACCCAGTGGTTTGGCATCCGCCTGCCGGTGATGATGGGCGTGACCTTCGCAGCCGTCGGCCCGATGGTGTCGATCGCCAGCTCCAACCCCGGCATGGAGGGGGCGCGGATGCTGTTCGGCTCGATCATCGCGGCGGGCATCATCTCGATCTTCCTGGCCCCCTTCGTGGGCCGGCTGTTGCGCTTCTTTCCCAGCGTGGTGACGGGGACCGTCATTCTTGCCATCGGCGTCAGCCTGATGCCCATCGGGATCAACTGGATATTCGGCCTGCCGGTCGGTCCGACCGCGCCCAAGATCGTCGATCCTGCACAGCAGGACTGGCTGAACGCCGCGATCGCAACCGGAGGCGTCCCCGAAGGCGTGAAGCTGCTGCCGACCGTGCCGAACCCGGCCTATGCCTCGGCCGAGAACATCATCATCGGCCTTGTCGTTCTGGGCGCGATCCTGCTGCTGTCGCGCTTTGGCCGCGGCTTCGTGTCGAACATCGCGGTACTTCTGGGCATCATCGGCGGCGGCATCCTGGCCGCGGTCATGGGCATGATGCACTTCGCACCGGTGGCCGAGGCCGCCTGGTTCGCACCGATCCGGCCGTTCCACTTCGGCATGCCGATCTTTGACCCCGTGATGATTGCGACCATGCTGCTTGTCATGTTCGTGACCATGGTGGAATCGACCGGCATGTTCCTGGCCCTGGGAGAGATCTGCGGCCGCAAGGTGACGCCGAAAAGCCTGTCCGCCGGCCTGCGGGTCGATGGTCTGGGCACCGCGCTTGGCGGTCTGTTCAACACCTTCCCCTATACCTCGTTCAGCCAGAACGTCGGGCTTGTCGGCGTGACCGGCATCCGCTCGCGCTTTGTCTGCGTGGCGGGCGGGGTCATCATGATCGTGCTGGGACTGATCCCCAAGATGGGCGCGCTGGTGGAATCGCTGCCGACAACCGTCCTGGGCGGCGCTGGCCTGGTGATGTTCGGCATGGTCGCCGCGACCGGCATCCGTATCCTTGCCAATGTCGATTTCGCGGGCAATCGCCACAATCTGTTCGTGGTCGCGATCTCGCTTGGCATGGCGATGATCCCGATGGTCGCGCCCGATTTCAACCAGTGGATGCCGCGGTCGCTGAACCCGCTGATCCATTCCGGCATCCTGCTGGCAACTCTTTCGGCGGTGGCGCTGAACTGGTACTTCAATGGCGCACCCAATGCGACCGAAGAAGAACTGTGCGCCGCCGGCCGAGCTGCCGAAGCCCACTGAAAGGAACTCACATGACCCGAACCCTGATCCGCAAGGCCGAGGTGGTCGTCACAATGGACGGAACCCGGCGCGAGATCGCGGGCGGAGACGTTCTGATCGATGGCGGGGTTATCCTCGCCATCGGCACGAACCTACCCTCGGAAGGCGCCGAGATCGTCGAAGCCAAAGGCTGCGTCGTCACTCCGGGCCTGATCAATACCCACCACCACCTGTTCCAGACCCTGACCCGCGCCGTGCCTGCCGCACAGGACGCGGCGCTGTTCGGCTGGCTCAGGACGCTTTATCCGATCTGGGCGCGCATGACGCCCGGTGACATCCGCCTGTCGGCCAAGGTGGGCCTGGCCGAGCTGGCGCTTTCGGGCTGCACCTGCTCGTCCGATCACCTGTATCTTTTCCCGAACGGCGCGCGCCTTGACGACAGCATCGAGGCCGCGACCGAAATCGGCATCCGTTTCCACGCCACCCGCGGCGCCATGTCCATCGGCGAAAGCAAGGGCGGCCTGCCCCCGGATTCCCTGGTCGAGGACGAGGCCGCGATCCTGAAGGACAGCGAACGTCTGGTCGCGGCCTTCCACGACCCGAATCCCGGCGCGATGGTGCAGGTGGGGCTGGCCCCCTGCTCGCCCTTCTCGGTCAGCCGCGAGCTGATGCGCGATGCGGCGATCCTTGCCCGCGAGAAGGGCGTGCGCCTGCACACCCACCTGGCCGAGAATGACGAGGACATCGCCTATTCGCTGGAGAACTTCGGGATGTTGCCCGGAGATTACGCCGAAAGCCTTGGCTGGACCGGCGACGACGTCTGGCACGCCCATTGCGTGAAGTTGTCGGACAAGGAAATCGACCTGTTCGCGCGCACCGGCACGGGCGTCGCGCATTGCCCCTGTTCGAACGCGCGGCTGGCCTCGGGAATCGCGCCGGTCCGGCAGATGCGGGACGCGGGCGTCCCGGTCGGGCTTGGTGTCGACGGCTCGGCCTCGAACGACTGCTCGCATCTGGGTCTTGAGGCGCGTCAGGCCATGCTGATGGCACGGCTGAAGAATGGCCCGGCCGCCCTTGGCGCGCGCGAGGCACTGGAAATCGCCACGCTTGGCGGTGCACGCGTCCTGGGTCGCAGCGATCTTGGCAGCCTGCAACCCGGCAAGCGCGCCGACCTTGTCCTTTGGGACGTGACCGAACTCGCGGCGGCGGGCCAATGGGATCCGGTCGCTGCACTGGTCTTCTGCGCGCCGATGCGAGCGAAGGGGGTCTATGTCGAAGGCCGCGCGGTCGTCCGCGACCACCAGTTGCTGACCGCCGACACCCGCAAGCTGAACGAACAGGCCCGCACGGCCACCATCCGCCTCGCCAACTGAAAGGACCCCCGATGGCCGGCTTTCTGACCACCCATGTTCTCGACACCGCCAATGGCGCACCTGCGCAAGGCATGCGGATCGAACTGTTCCGCCTTGATTCCGGCCGCCGCCTGATCAAGGAAACCGTCACCAACCATGACGGGCGCACCGACAGCCAGATCCTGCCGGAAAGCGAATTCGAGACGGGGGAGTACGAGCTTGTGTTCCACGTCGGCGATTGGCTGGACGCACAGGGCCACAAGGCCGCGCAGCCGCGCTTCCTTGACGTGATCCCGTTGCGCTTCGGCATGTCAGAACAGGACCATTACCACGTCCCGCTGCTGATCTCGCCCTATGGCTACTCGACCTATCGCGGCAGCTGACAGTCGGGGCAGCCCATGTCCCGACGCGGGAACAGGCGGGTAATCCGATGCCCATTATTGCCGTGCAGCCACGGAATGGGCCTGAAAAGGGGGCGAGTGCCCCCTTTTTTTCATTTCAACCGCAGGAATGGCGATAGGATTTTCAACGCAGCCTTAAGACAGCCACGGCACTCGTGCCGATTTTCTGCAAGCCCCGGATTGGGATAGGGTCCGGCTCAGCAAGACAGGAGCACTGCATGTCCGATTTCGCCGTGATCTGGGACTGGCTGGCCTTCGCAATCCGCTGGACGCATGTCGTCACCGCGATCGCCTGGATCGGTTCGTCCTTTTACTTCGTCGCCCTCGACCTGGGCCTTCAGAAAGTCCCCGGCCTGCCGAAAGGCGCGCATGGCGAGGAATGGCAGGTCCATGGCGGTGGTTTCTACCACATCCAGAAATACCTGGTCGCACCCGAACGGATGCCCGACCACCTGACCTGGTTCAAATGGGAAAGCTACGCGACCTGGCTGTCGGGCGCTGCGCTGCTGATGGTGACCTATTGGGTCGGGTCCGAGCTGTTCCTGATCGATCCCGCCAAGATGGAGCTGGCTCCCTGGCAGGCGATCCTGATTTCGGCCGCGTCGCTGTCGATCGGCTGGCTGGTCTATGACACGCTCTGCAAATCCAAGCTGGGCGACACGCCCACGCTTCTGATGCTGCTGCTGTTCGGGATGCTGCTGGTCATGGGCTGGGGCTACAACCAGATCTTCACCGGCCGCGCGACCATGCTGCATCTGGGCGCATTTACCGCGACGATCATGACCGCGAACGTTTTCCTGATCATCATGCCGAACCAGCGCATCGTGGTGGCGGATTTGAAGGCCGGGCGCCCTGCCGATCCGAAATACGGCAAGATCGCTAAGCTGCGCTCGACGCACAACAACTACCTGACGCTTCCGGTTGTCTTCCTGATGCTGTCGAACCACTATCCGCTGGCTTTCGCATCGCATTACAACTGGCTGATCGCGGGGCTGATCTTCCTGATGGGCGTGACGATCCGGCACTTCTTCAACACCATGCACGCACGCAAGGGCATGCTGTGGTGGACCTGGGCCGTGACCGCGATCCTGTTCATCCTGGTGATGTGGCTGTCGACCGCGCCTATGTTCCGCCAGACGCTCGAGGAAGCCGAGGCGCGCGTCCTGACCCCGACCCAGCAGGCCATGGTCGACGCGCCCGGCTGGGACGACGCCTATGGCGCGGTCATGGGCCGCTGCTCGATGTGCCATTCAAGGGAGCCCTCGTATGAGGGCATCCACACCGCCCCCCGGGGTGTCCTGCTGGAAACACCGGACGACATCACCCGCGCCGCGCGCCAGATCTATGTCCAGGCGGGCCTGACCGACGCCATGCCCCCCGCCAACGTCAGCTTCATGGAACCTGCCGAGCGGAAGGCCATCGTTGAATGGTATCGCGGCCTGCCCAAGGCTCTTGCCGCGAAGTGAACGGATTTGCCCGGCGTTTCAACTTGCGCTAAGGCAACCTCTCGTTTCAGCAGGGGTTGGCATGGATAGCGGCAATGGATGGGACGCCTCGGCCGAGGCATGGATCGCCGATATGGGCGAGACCGGCGATTTCTCGCGCCTGCATGTGCTTGACGCCCCAATGCTGGACCGCATCCGGGGCCGCGGTTTTCGGAACGCCCTGGACGTCGGCTGCGGCGAGGGTCGTTTCTGCCGCCTGATGTCACCGCTGGGTATTGCCGCAACCGGCATCGACCCCACGGCCCGCCTGATCCAGACCGCCCGCGAACGCGACCCCCAGGGCGAGTATATCGAGGCCCGCGCCGAGGCCCTGCCCCTTGCGCCCGAAAGCTTCGATCTGGTCGTCAGCTATCTGACCCTGATCGACATCGACGACATCGACACCGCCATCGCCGAGATGGCGCGCGTCCTGCGGCCAGGTGGAACGCTGCTTGTCGCCAACCTGAACTCGTTCAGCACCGCCGGAAAATGGCAGGGCGAAGGCGACAGCAGTCGCGGCTTCCTGATCGACAACTACCTTGAACCGCGCGCCGAATGGGTCAGCTGGCGGGGCATCCTGATCCGCAACTGGCATCGCCCGTTCCACGCCTATATGCGCCCGCTTCTGGCCCAGGGGCTGCGGCTTGCGCATTTCGACGAACCCCACGCCACCGGGGGCGAGGCCAAGCGCCGCGCCCGATATGACCGCGCGCCCTACCTTCACCTGATGGAATGGGTAAAGTCCTGACGATCAGGAGAAATGCCGCTTGGTCTCGCGCGCGATGAAATCGGCGAACAGGCGCACCTTCGGATCCTGAAGCCGCCGATGCGGGGTCAGGACGCCAAACTGCGCTGGCAACGGCGGCGCTTCGGGCAGGATCAGCTTCAGCCGCCCCGCCTCAAGATGCTCTGCCACCTCGTAATGCGGGCGGTTGGCGATGCCGCAGCCTTCCAGCGCCCAGTCGGTCAGCACGTCGCCGTCATCGGCGTCGAAATGCCCGTTCACCAGCAGTTTCTGCGGGCCTTCCGCCGTCTTCAGCACCCAGTAATATTCCGGGCTGCGCGGATAGCGCAGCAGCAGGCAGTTGTGCTTGACAAGATCATCGGGCTTTTCCGGCATCCCGTGTTTTTCCAGATAGCCCGGCGTTGCCACCAGCACCCGGCGGCATTCCGCGATCCGCCGCCACTTCAGCGCAGAGTCCTGCGGCTCGCCCAGGAAGAAAGCCAGGTCGATTCCGTCCGCGATGATGTCGACATTGCGGTCGGACAGACGCAGCCGGATCTCGACCCCCGGATATTCCTCGCAGAATTTCGGCACGAGGGGTGAGATCAGCCTGCGCCCCAACCCCAGTGGCGCCGTGACGCGCAATGCGCCATGCGGCATTCCCGAAAACCCGGATACGACCGCCTCGGCCTCGTCCAGCGTCTCGATCACGCGTCGCGCGCTTTCATAGAAGGCGCGGCCAACCTCGGTCGGGACCAGCTTGCGCGTGGTGCGGTTCAGCAGCCGGACCCCGAAACGCGTCTCCAGGTCCTTGATACGGTTCGAGGCGACTGCCGGGGACATGCGCATGTCGCGTCCGCCGGCCGTGATCGAACCGAGTTCGACAACTCTGACAAACACCCGAAGACTTTCAAGATATGGCACGGTTGGCCCCAGCCTCTTTCAAAGAACGGCTGAAAGTCTTATGCTCAATCGATCGTTTCGCAAAGGTCAAATCGGCACTACGCTTGGTCTCAACAGCGACCCGAGCGAGGACTTGATGGGCAGCGACCTTCGTTTTTTACTCAACGGGACCGAGATCAGCCTGAGCGCGGCGGGATCTCGGGATACGTTACTTGACTATCTTCGCCTGAGC